>JAJDBO010000184.1 GCA_029261305.1 Nitrospirales bacterium | reverse complement strand
GCCAATCACCTTGATCAATACACGCTTCCGGCGCCGTCCATCAAACTCACCATAGAAAATTTGTTCCCACGGACCAAAGTCTAGCTGTCCATTGGTAATCGCGACGGTCACCTCCCGTCCCATGATTTGGCGTTTGATATGGGCGTCGCCATTATCCTCACCCGTATCATTATGTCGATAACGCCCATCATGAGGCGCGAGCTTTTCAAGGAATTCATCGTAGTCTTTGAGCAGGCCGGCTTCATCATCATTAATATAGACGCTGGCGGTAATATGCATGGCGTTCACCAGGACAAGTCCTTCCGTAACTCCACTTTTTCTGATGGCTGCTTCAACCTGAGGGGTAATATTCATGTAGGCACGACGGCTTTGGGTTTCAACCCAGAGTTCATCTCGGTACGACTTCATCATATAACACCACAATCACCGTGTGTGATGTGCATTCTGCATAAGGATACACGGATATGCAAGCCATATGATCAGAACCGTTAACCCTATGAATGCTCACTAACCATGATCGAACTCGAAAGGAGAATACAGCGGATAACTTTCACGTTTGCGATCTGTCATACACAATCCACTAAATTTAATCTGTTTCAAATTTACACATCACACCTTCTCAGGAAGCAGGTCATGGCTCCATCATCACCCAGGACTCTAAACCAATTTTCCATCTCACATTCCCGGTCAAAAATTTTCCTCTCGTGCTTAGCATATTGATTGACATGACCTATGTTGGATGGTATGAATGGATCGAACGATGTAAGGCCATTTGTGTGAATACATAAGATATTATTCCAGCACAATAAACTGCAATTTACAGAACACGACCTCCCCTCAACCTAAGACGGAGGGTTTTTTTCCATGACTCCAGCTTTCTCAATGCCCTGGCCCTCTGATTCCTTTCGCCCCTGGGCTCTCTTGTTTGCCCAAGATGCGGATAAGGATCTCGACTTTGATGATGGGTTGGATGACCTTGATGATCCAGACCCCAAACCACCGAGTCGACGTCCCCTTCTCTTAATTTTCTTGCTTCTCATCGTGGCCAGCGTCGGGTATTTCATGATGGACCCTGGAGCCTTTTCATCGCTGACCAGCATGGTCATGGCCCCAGCATCAAAAACCCATGATCCCGAGGCAGAAATGAAGGCCTCGGACTCTCACGAAGAGCATGCGGATTCCATATCCCATGCTCTAGTACCATCCTTTCAAGAAGGCCAGTTAGTGGCTGTCGCATCACTACATTCAGGGGAAACATCCCTGAAACTCTCTGGGGATCCTGAAGGGAAGGATCCGGGCCCTTCGGTAAAAACCGGAGAACTCCTGACAATATTAGATGGTACCATTGTGGGAAGTGAGTGGATCTACCTGGTACACACCAAATCTGGGGCTTCGGGATGGATCGGCCAACACCAACTAAAAACTCAGTCCTAATCTTCTGCCTTCAGACCGATTGCCCAACGCCTTCATCGACACACCACAGGTCGAGTTGAGATCTGCCCCCACCCTTTCAACGCCCAAACTTCCATAACACCTTTTCTCCCACTGAGAGTTTCGCTACAATTCAAAAAATATTAGGGAGCCTTAGTATTCCACCAGTCAACAGATATGAATGACGTGCGACTATGACCCCCATGACACCTGAAGAAGCACATGCTTATTGCACGGCTAAGACCAAAGCCAGTGGGAGTAACTTCTTTTATTCTTTTTTCTTTCTCCCACGGTTTCGTCGAGAGGCCATGTATACGGTGTACACCTTCTGTCATGAAGTCGATGACACGGTCGATCATCCGGCACCCGGCACCAACCCACAAGAACAGCTTTCTCAATGGCGACAAGAAATCAAGGCCGTCTACCAAGGAACACCGCACCACGCAGTCACCATCAGTTTAGCGGAACACGTCAAACGCTTAGAGATCCCAGAAGAATACCTTCAAGAACTTGTCACCGGCATGGAAATGGATTTAACGCACACACGGTATCCCACTTTCGATGATCTCTATCCCTACTGCTACCGTGTCGCGTCCATCGTTGGATTGATCTGTCTTAAGGTCTTTGGCACAGAAGACCCACGAGCCCAAGAATATGCCATCAACTTAGGAGTTGCGTTCCAACTGACGAACATTTTGCGCGACGTCGGTGCGGACGCTGAGCGACAACGTATTTACTTGCCTCAAGAAGACTTGGCGAGATTTAAGTATTCAGAACAACAACTGTTAGCCAAAACAAACTCTCCCCAATTTCTTGAACTCATGAAATTCGAAGCGACCAGAGCCCATGAATTTTATGATAAAGCCCAAGCCGTGTATGACACCCTATCTCCCAAGGATCGCCGTTCTCTTCTCGCTGCCGAGATCATGCGAGGTGTGTATTACCGAATCCTGACTCGCATCGAAGCCTCCAACTACGCGGTCTATCAATCCCGAATCAGAATTCCCTCCGGCCTTCGCATCCTTATTGCCCTTAGCACTTGGCTTCGCACCTCATTCAAGAATCGATTGCCGACAAAGTCATGAAACCTCGTGTTCTTGTGTTGGGCAATTCCCTGTCAGGCCTGGTCGCAGCCTGGCGGCTTTCCTTGGCCGACTTCCAAGTCACCATTCTCAAGACCAATGGCCATTCAAACGAGACCATAGGCTCCTTTTCTACTCCAGAGAACACTCAGCATTTGGATTCTCCTCACCTGGAAAGCAAGGAACTCTATGATGACGCCCTATCAATACCATTGGTCTGTTATGGTTCACACAAACAGACTGAATCGTTATTACAAGAATTAAACATATCTAAGCATGGCTCGCACTGGAGACCCGTCCCCTTTGAGTTTAAGACCACATCGTCACCGCCCTATCGATTTCCCAACACTCTCATGCCAGCTCCTTGGCACACGGTCTTGGGTCTCTTAAATTTTTCAGCGCTTCCGTATACCCAACGATGGCATTTGATCAATTTCGTCGAAAAAGTTTGGGAGGGAGTGGCAACCTTACCCAACGCTCTGAATCTAGACACAGCGGAGTCATGGTTGCTCAGTATTGGCCAACCTCCTCCTGTACAAAAAACTATCTGGAATCCTTTATGCCGCTTCCTCCTCGGAACAAGCCTGGCTCACACTCATGCAGGAAGTTTTGCCGCGATGCTCACCAAAGTGTTTTTTCAATCACGACACCATCGACCTTATCTAGCTCAGATATCCAATCTTTCAGCACGACTTCAGCACGCTCTCACTGAACAACTCACAGCACGGGGTGCCACCATTGATGGCAAACCGGCGATTGAATATCTTCAAGTTGAATCAGAACAGGTCACAGGAGCCTACTCGCCCCACGGAACCCTTCATACCGCAGACTGGTATATATCGGCTCTTCATCCTCCAAGGCTTTCATCATTGCTCCCAGAACGTATGTTAGCTCGATACTCATCATTTCAGCAGATGAGTCAAACGACATTTGCGCCAATCGTCACCTTCCATATAGAAACCGAGCTTGAGATAAAAAAACCTCGACTGCTGCTCCATGACGGTCCATTTTCCTGGACCCTGTGCCGATCACATCAAGGGTCAGCACGTACGTCTACTCTCCTTTCATGCGTATCGACTCATAACGCTGACCTCCTCGCACAGGCAGATGAAGAAATCACAGCCCGTGCCATGGAAACACTCCGTGACCTTTTTGCCAATCACACAAGCGTGGCTTCCAATCCTCTGTACCCATCTCACATCGTGCGACAACCCTTTGGGTTTGTTCCTCATCCGTTGGCAACCAAACCGCACCGACCTTCCAATAAAACCCCAGTTCGCAATCTTTTGCTAGCTGGCAGTTGGACTGATACCGAAGCCATCACCGAAATAGAAAGTGCCATTACCAGTGGAGAATTATGTGCGCAAACAGTACTCTCTCAAAACGGCAAGGGGAATTGACAAGAGAAATTCCTGGCACCTATGATGCGGCGTTATGACGCTTGAGGAACTGAATCAGTCATTACGAGACTGCCAAGCCTGTCGACTTGCCTCCGGACGCACACAGGTGGTGTTTGGCACAGGAAATCCCCATGCCTCCATTATGTTCGTGGGGGAAGCCCCTGGCTTAAATGAAGACAAGCAGGGAGTGCCTTTTGTTGGCGCGGCAGGAAAAGTCTTGACGGGGCTGCTCGAATCCGTGGGACTCTCTCGTGACGAAATTTATATTGCCAACGTCATCAAATGCCGGCCACCCGACAACCGCAATCCGCAAACCGACGAAATCGAGACCTGCAAGCCCTTCCTTCTCCAACAAATTCAAATTATTAAACCCAAACTGGTTTGCTCGTTGGGAAACTTTGCTATGCAGACCCTGCTCGAAAAGAAAATTGGGATTACAAAAGTTCGCGGCCAGGTATTTCGGTTACCAGAATTCATCCTCTTTCCTCTCTTGCACCCCGCCGCAGCCCTTCACCAAGGGAATCTCATGGCGCCGCTCAGGGAAGACTTTCAAAAGCTCAAAAAAATTCTGGATGAAATGTCCAATGAGCCTGAACAGCCTTCGCCTACCCAGACCACCCCAGTTCAAATGGATTTGTTTTAATCAATCTCACTCTTTGGATTCATTCCCCGACTCAGCCGCTCGTAATGTGTTAATGCCACGCATAATTTCGGCAGTCATCGCCTCCAGTTCTTCGCGCTTGGGATTGGGGATTTTTTGAAACCGTAAGTGATCGCCATACCGCACCTCCACCTTTCCTGGGATAACAAGGGTTCCCCACATAGACTCGGGTCGTTGATCAACCCAACTCACTGACACGGGGATAATCGGCACACCAGTTTTCGCAGCCAAGTAGGCGACACCAAGATGGCCAGACTCATCCCGAAAATTATCAATGCCCCCTTCCGGGAATAAGGCGACGACTTCTCCACGGTCTAACGCTCTCATCATTGAGCGAATGGCACGAACATCTCTGGCACCACGTCGTACGGGAATTACTTGAAAGGCTCGAAATACCCATTGAGTCCCCCACCGTTCATAAATCTCATGCGCCATGAGAAATTGAAGAGGTCGCCCTGCGGTCGCGAGCAATACCAAAGGATCACCCATCGTTGAATGGTCGGAGACGAGAATAGCTGGACCAGTCGGAGGCAGAGGACTCGGAAACACAGGCGACACGCCATACATGACACGAGAGACCAGGGAATTCAGATAGTTAAGAATGGGATAGGCAAAAGTGGTGGGGGGTACCATAGTGCAACGTGACCTCCCACTTCATTGAACGCTGTTAAAATAGGGAAGGAGAGGCGTAATCGGCAGACATCAACGATTCAGACCTGACAGTTTTGAAATTTAAGAAAACGGCGACCCTTGAAAGAACCTTCCCTCCTCAAGGGAGAAGGAAAGGATTCTCGGATAGAATGCCTAGGTGGTTTCTTTGGCTTCATCGGATGTTTCAGGATCAGTTTCAGAATCAGAATCTTCTCCACCATCTTCATCGGGGTGTTCAAGCTCAGGTAATTCTTGGTCTGACCCTGCAAACCATTTCACCAGCATGTCTTCCCACCATGCGAGATCAACTTCAGCACCAGGATCGACTCCTAAAAATTCTACCTGTTCTGTCGACATGCCAGGAGAAATTTCGTCAGGACGAATCTTTGCACGGTCGATCACTTCTTTCGTCGCGTATCCGCCGACAATCCATGACGGAGCATCGGCTCGTCGAGATTTATAGGCTTGCAAGCCACGCTTGAGATGCAAAAAAATCTTTCGGTGCGCTTCATCCTCTAAGCCACTATGGGGAAGACTTAAGGTTTTTTCAATTTTCTTTCTCCACTCACGCGCATCATAGCGAGACGTAATGAGTTGTAGAGCTTTGGTTCCATCTTCCGTATCAAGCATGAGTGACTCCTAATCAGTCCCTGTTGAAAAAGTCCGCCAGCGGCGTTCTCGGGGCTTTGTCGTGCTCACGTACTCGCGTACGCTCCGCGCACCAAATCCCCTGCGGCCTTGCTGGACGGGCCTTTTTGAACAGGGCCTCGGCTTTTGATGTTTCAGAAAAAATGTAGATCATTTTCGACTTTGCAACTCTCAAAATATTCACACACCCCACTTCGTCAATGTACGTTATTCTGGGGTGATAGTATCAGTGAGCCCACAGGCATGTAGGCATTCACGACCTCGTTGGGCATCGTGATCAGACACATAAAAAAATACGCCCGGATAGGTGCCTCCAAGGAACGAATTATTTTGGTAGTTTTCAATATTCAAAGCGTAATCAATCTGGTCATCACTCAAGGCAGATTCAATATGTTCAGCATCGACTAAATTCCCAGCGATATAAATCAATTCAGGTGCTCGTTCGGAAAATTCATCTAACGTAAAACGTGCCACCTAATTCCCGGCAACAGTCATCTCAGCAATTTTGATCGTTGGGCTCGCCATCCGTCCGCGCCACTCTAAATCATTCCCAATCACTTCGATCTGCTCGTAAATCTGTTTCAAATTTCCTGCGATCGTGACTTCTTCAACGGGATACGCCAACTCGCCATTTTCAATCCAAAATCCTGAGGCACCGCGCGAGTAATCCCCGGTCACCATGTTCACCCCAAACCCAATCAGTTCGGTGACATACAACCCTTGCTTCACCGAACCTATAATATCTTTGGGAGACGTCGTTCCCGGACGCAAAAAGAAATTCGTGGTGGAGACCGAAGGATTCTCCCCTATGCTTCGCGCCGCATTACCCGTCGAGGGCATGCCTAATTTTCGTCCCGAATACGTATCCAAAAGATAACTGGACAACACGCCATTTTCCAACACCACGTTCTTTCGAGTGGCCAAACCCTCCCCATCAAATGGTCGGGAGCCTAAGCCACCAACGAGTCGTCCATCATCTTCGACCGAGACAAAATCCGGCGCAATTCGCTTACCCAATTGTCCAAGAAGAAAGGACGCACCCTTATATAAGGAATATCCAGACACGCCACTAGCGAGATGTCCTAACAAGCTCTCCGCTGTATCCGTATCAAAAATCACCGGCACCCGTTGCGTGCTCACTTTTTTCGCGCCTAAACGACGAATCGTTCGTTCTGCCGCAATTTGACCAATGGACTCCGGAGAGTCCAGTAACGCGTACTTTCGCTTCACCGCGTACCATGAATCACGTTGCATCCCACCGCCATTTTGTTCATCGACCGCAATGGGCGTCACCGACAATGAAAAGCGCGAGCTACGATGCGAGTCGAGAAACCCATGGGTATTGGCCAACACCACTAACCCATTGCCATACCCACAATCCGCCCCTTCTGAATTCGTGATCCGTGCATCCGCAGCCATTGCGGCATCTTCGGCTCGTTTGGCCAACTCGATCTCTTCATCCATGGTCAGCGTGGTTGGATCAAACAAATCTAACTCTGGATGATCACTCGCCATCGCCTCTGCATCCGGCAAGCCTGATGTTTCATCTTCAGCCACAGCCTTGGCGAGCGTGCACGTATCTGCCACCAATTGATCCAACGATTCAGGTGTAAAGTTCGAGGTTGACGTACTCGCTGAGCGTTTCCCAAAAAACACGCGAATGCCCAAACTTTTTTCCCGGGCTTTGCTCAGACGATCAACGGCCGACAACCGAACTTGAACCGACACAGAATCGCCTTCGGCCACCAACACATCCGCACTCGTCACACCATGGGCCTTGGCCCGTTCAATTAAATCAGCAGCCACTTGGCGAAGGTGGTCCGAAGGATCTGTCATGATAATATGTTCCTTGGTAAAAAGTAGGAGGTGAGGATGAACAAAGGCGCTCTATCTTTCGCGTCACGATTCTTAAGAAGAGGTTCCGCCCACGGTGATTTCATCAATCCGAATGGTCGGCAGTCCCACGCCAACAGGCACCGATTGCCCTTCTTTCCCACAGGTGCCAATGCCAGAATCTAATTGCAGGTCATGGCCCACCATCGACACTTGCTTGAGAATATCAGGGCCGCTGCCAATTAAGGTCGCACCTTTGACCGGCTTCGTAATCTTGCCATCTTCAATCAAGTAGGCTTCGCTGGCTGAGAACACAAACTTTCCGTTCGTGATATCGACCTGCCCACCACCAAAGGAGGCAGCGTAAAGGCCGTTCTTCACAGAGCCAATAATATCGTCGGGCTCCGATTGCCCAGCCAACATGAACGTGTTGGTCATACGCGGCAATACGATGCTTCGAAAGTCTTCTCGTCGGCCATTGCCGGTCAAGGGAATGCCCATGAGTCGGGCATTCAATCGATCCGTGATATAGCCGCGTAGAATTCCATCTTCAATGAGGACGGTTCGTGTTGTCGGAGTTCCTTCATCATCAATATTCAGCGACCCACGTCGTGAGGGCAAGGTCCCGTCATCCACAATCGTACACACATCCGACGCCACACGTTGACCGAGAAGACTGCTAAACGCCGACGTCTTCCTTCGATTAAAATCGGCCTCGAGCCCATGCCCAATGGCCTCATGCAACAAAATCCCAGGCCAGCCACCGGCTAACACCACCGGCATCACGCCCGCTGGCGCCTCCACCGCACTCATATTCAAGATCGCTTGGCGAGCCGCCTCTTGCGCATATTCTTTGACACGATTCTCGTCCTGATAAAACGAAAACCCAATCCGTCCCCCACCACCATAGGATCCCACG
>JAJDBO010000183.1 GCA_029261305.1 Nitrospirales bacterium | reverse complement strand
CACATCATGCACATGGCCTTCACGTAATCCCGCTTGCGTCAACCGGATAAACTGAGCATTTTTTTGTAACTCCGAGAGGGAACGACATCCACAGTATCCCATGCCAGACTTCAATCCTCCAACCAACTGATAGATAACATTCGACAATGACCCTTTAAACGGTACACGGCCTTCAATGCCTTCTGGAACAAGTTTTCCGGGTGCTTGGCCTTCTTGTGCGTACCGATCCTTACCACCTCGTTCAAGTGCACCCAAAGATCCCATGCCGCGATATTCTTTATAGGTTCGCCCTTGAAAGAGGACCGTTTCTCCTGGAGATTCTTCGGTGCCTGCGAATAACGAGCCAATCATCACGGCAGCAGCCCCAGAGGCCAACGCCTTGGTAATGTCCCCGGAATATTTAATGCCACCATCGGCTAGAACCGGAATGCCAGTACCCGCCAAGGCTTCGGCACAATCTGCAATCGCCGTGAGCTGCGGGACTCCAGCTCCGGACACAATCCGTGTAGTGCAAATCGAACCAGGTCCCACCCCAACCTTTACGGCATCAGCTCCGGCATCAACTAATTCTTTCGCAGCTTCAGCGGTGCCAATATTCCCAGCCAACACATCCATTTGTGGATACTGTTTTTTGATGCTTTTGACGGTATCGATGACACTCTGTGAATGTCCATGGGCAGTATCTACCACAATTAAATCAACCCCAGCTTTTATCAATCGCTCAACGCGCTCTTCGACATCTGCACCAACCCCGACCGCAGCTGCCACACGTAAACGACCATGAGCATCTTTGGTGGCATGCGGGTATTTAATTTGTTTTTGAATGTCTTTAATAGTGATCAGTCCCTTCAATTCAAACTGATCATTCACCACGGGAAGTTTTTCAATTCGGTGTTCATGCAGTATTTCCCGGGCTTTCGCCAGACTTGTACCTTCTGGAACCGTCACGAGATTATTGCGCGTCATTACCTGAGCAATTGTCAGATCCATTCTTGGTTCGAAACGGAGATCACGATTCGTTAAAATCCCCACTAGCTTTTTATCCTGAGTCACCGGAATTCCAGAGATCCGATAGGACGACATGATATCGTGAGCATCACGAATGGTCTGATTTGGGGAAATCGTAATGGGATCTAAGATCATTCCACTTTCAGATTTTTTCACTCTATCGACTTCTTTTGCCTGAGCCTCAGGGGAAATTGCGCGATGGATGACTCCAAGCCCACCTTCTCGAGCCATGGCAATAGCTAATCGGCCTTCAGTCACCGTGTCCATCGCCGCACTAAGGAGGGGAATATTAATCGTAATATTTTTCGTGACCTGAGTATGGGTCAATACTTCACTCGGCACCACTTCTGATTTCGCGGGAACGAGTACCACATCATCAAATGTAAGACCAATTCGTGTGCGATCCCAGAGCCCCATGGTTATGAACCTTTTCTATCTAATTGCCTGTAGAAAAAAAGAGATATCGTCATGATGGTAAAACTGCAATTACTATAGGCTGGGAGGCCTCTAAACCTAGGTGCCATTCGTGGGAAGCACCATAACAGGAATTCATGAAAAAATCGACGACTGTCTCAGAAGATAATCAGGTCGGCTATTAAAATGGGCTTCCAATCTATCACCTAGGTTGGAAGCCCATTTTCATGACTCGATTGAAGGGCTTAGGATTCAGCTCCTTCAGGTAAAGCGGTAAGAGATTCAGCTTCTTCGCGGATATGTTCCTCGGCATCTTCAGCAGGCATAAAGTGTTGAACGCGCATATTCCCACTATCCACCGTAAACACATGCCCTCGAGGATCAAGGACCAACCCATAGGGGAAATTAAACTGGCCGTCGGCATTGCCAAAGCCACCCCATTGGGTCACAAAATTCCCATCACGATCAAATTTTTGAAGACGTTGATTCCCCGTATCGGACACAAACACATCACCGGCTCCATCCACCGCAACGCCCCAAGGTGAACGGAATTGACCAGGCTCTTGTGCTTGGGCACTACTGGCATGTCCGGCGCCAATTCCACCGCCCCATTTCGCCACGAGCTGAGGAAGGACGTTCGTGCTGGTATCAAATTTTTGAATACGGTGGTTCCCCATATCCACGACATAAACCATGCCGTCATTTTGATCAACCGCGATGCCTCTGGCAAAATAAAACTGGCCGTCGGCATTGCCAAAACTTCCCCAATGCATAATGAATTCACCATCTTCATCAAATTTTTGGATTCTAAAATTGGCACTATCAACCACATAGATATAACCACGGACACGATCAACGGCGACGCCCCAAGGCGCATTGAATTGACCTTCATCATTGCCGCGTCCACCAAATTTCATGATGAATTGACCAAGTTTCCCATCGAATTTTTGCACGCGATGATTATTGGTATCGCATACATACACATCACCTTTACCATCGCACGCAATCCCGGTGGGATTATTGAAGTTCCCATTGGCTTGGCCAAAATTTCCCCACAACAGAATAAAGTCCCCTGTGTTCGTAAATTTTTGGACTCGATTATTACCGTTATCCACCACAAAAAGAGCTCCCTGACGATCAATGGCCATCCCATACAACGGCGCCATAAACTCGCCGCCATGGAGCATGGAGGCACCACGCCCGGCCTTACCCCAGACTCCAGTACATACATAACCTGATGTATTTAAGACGATATTGGCACTAGCTGGAACAGAAGTATTATTGCCAACATCTTTGAACCACACATAGACTGTTTTTGGACCATCCCCTGGCGAGAGTGTAAAAGGAATCGTTGCCCCAAATTTAAATTCTGGTTCAACCTCAATCCACCCTGGAAGCGTGGCACTTGGCGTCATTGGATTCTCAGAAATGAAATACCCAGCAACCCCAGTATCCAAGTCTTTTGCGGAAATAGTCGCGACCACATCTAAAGAATTGGTCATATAGGCACCATGATTCATTACCAAGTCAGGATTCTGAGGTGCCGCTAAGTCAATTAACAGCGGAGCGACTTCAACTTCGTTGGACAACGCGCCTTCAACTTCTGATTCATCGACAGAAGCAATCGCGTAATAGTAGGGTGTATTGTTGGTGAGACCCGTATGAGTATACGGGCTTGTGGCACCTTCAATTTTTGTGGCGATTTCTTTAGTCAGACCAGATTCTGTGTGGAAGTACAAATTATAGGCAACAGCACCAGGCATATCCATCCAACTCAACATAGATTCAGTATCACCGGGTTTTCCAACTAAGTGGGCCACTGGCAAATCAACGGCATTCTCATCTTGCGTTTTTTCAGCCTTTTCACGACCACGAGCGATCTCTTCTTCAGTTGGCGCAAATTTCACGACTCGGTGATTGCCGCTATCCACAACATAGACATAACCTTCGTTGTCCACAGCAATGCCAGTTGGATAATTAACTTGCGATTCGGTCAGGCCCCTATTCCCCCAACTACATAAATAGGTTCCATTGGAATCAAACTTTTGGATGCGATGGTTCGCACTATCAATGACGTAAAGATTCCCAATTGGATCACAAGCCACACCCCAAGGTGATTTAAATTGGCCTGGGCCATTGCCTTCTCTCCCCCATTTGGCCAAAAAGTTTCCACGGGGATCGAATTTTTGAATCCGGTGATTCCCTTCATCGGCGATGAAGATATTACCCACGAAATCTACCGTTAACCCGCGTGGATAAAAGAAGGCACCATCAAAGCTACCATCCCTTCCCCATTTCAATGTTGGCGTACCATTGGATTCAAATTTTTGAATTCGTGCATTACTTGTATCTGAAACATACAAATTGCCCTGCTGGTCAGTTGTGACTCCCCAAGGAACGTCAAACTTACCAGCTTCAGCACCACGCCAGGCAAACCCAAATTTCCCCCAGGAATTCATGAAGTTTCCATCGGGGTCAAACTTTT
Organism: Nitrospirales bacterium; assembly: GCA_029261305.1. The sequence continues at coordinate 11,293 of JAJDBO010000183.1, read as the reverse complement.
GCACACGATTATTTCCACTATCCGCAACATAGATATGGCCTTCTGGAGAGGCAGCCAACCCTCGGGGATAGTAAAACGTCCCATCTTCGGAGTCGGCTTCCCCACCCCATCGAGCAACGAATTTCCCATCCTTATCAAATTTTTGAATGCTATGATTGTCGGTATCGGCAACATAAATAAAGCCTTCGCCATCAATACAAATACCCGTCGGCGAACGAAACTCACCCTCATCAACGCCTTCTTCACCAAATTGCATGATGGGCAAATAGGGTGCGGGAATAGACATAACTTCATCAGAGCATGGACTTTCGCCATCTTCCGTCACCGCAGTCACCACATAGTGGTAACACATGCCGTTTGCCAAGTCGTTATGAGCATAAGGACTTGCAGGACCTTCGATGCAATTGCCGGACTCTTTGGTTACGCCAATAAGAGGAATAAAATCATCTTGGCTGGCAATTGGACGGGTCAATTCGTTTGGTTTGATGGTCACACCTTTTGTCGTCGAATAATAGATGTTGTAGTACATGGCATCCGGAACAGGTTCCCAGGACACTGTGATGAATCCATTACCCGCAACAGCTTTTACACTGGTAGGAGCAGGTGGCAGTTTGTCTTGATCTAGATCCTCACCGGCACCCCAATCTTCTTCCGTGCCTTCAGCAGATAAAGCCAATCGATGCCACGGTTGAATGAGATCATCAAAATTGAAAAAATCCCTCATAACTTCCCCCACAAAATGTTCAAGCTTTACTTGACGTTATATTGTTATCCGAATGTAACCGTTAAGGAAACAAAACAGGCGCGAAAAAAAGTTAAATAAAAGCAGGTACTTAGGAAGGAAATTTTAGCAAGCTCTATTTTGGGAAGTCAAGGAGGGCCTTCGTTCAAAAACCTTGCATTTAGAGGGATTTCGAAGGTAGTAGGATACGTCAAAATGCGTATGAGTATTGTCTAACGCCAATTTCAAGGAGCGTGAATAGAGCTAAGGAATGGCTTAGTGGTTAAAGAATATCTAGTTTCCGATTTATGGTTTCGCCGCGACCAAGATATCCTTGACTTCATCCAAGGACCTCACGACTGATTCCACACCTAAAGGTCTCTCGCCATCTCTGTCAACTAAGATCCCATGCAATTTTGCTTGACGTGCGCCCTCAAAATCTTCCTTGACACTGTCTCCAATATGAACGGCGTCCTCAGGATCGATCGCATGTTGGTCTAAGGCATATTGAAAAATTTTAGGTGATGGCTTGGCTGCCCTGGCTAAACTCGAAATGGTGATCGAATCAAAATACTGGTTAAGGTTGAGCCCACGAAAAATCTCAAAAAACCGAGTATCAAAATTTGAAATCACACCCAGCTCATAGCCTTGAGTTTTTAATTTCTGCAACACCCCTGGCACTTCTGGATAGACTTCCCAAAGATCGGCGGTCCCAAACGCTTCATAAACTTCTTCAAAATATTCCTCGAATCCTTCAAACATCCCCACACGATAAAATACCCCATGCACAATATCGAACCACCATAAACGTTCACACTGCTTCAGCTTTTCAGGTTCCTCCACAGCGAAAATAGCTGGAGGCGATTGACGAAACGCTTCTTTAAAGGCGTGATTGACCTTTGCAACGAGATTCTCTGAATTGTGAACCCCATATTTTTCCGCATAGCGAACATAGACGTCCCCCACGGAACCTTTGACCTGAAAAAGGGTTCCAGCGGCATCAAAAAACACGACCTGTATTGGAGATTGTGACATGTCGATTATGGAAGAGAAGTTATTTGGAACCTTAGAAAACTTTATCTGACAGAAGTCAAGGCGAAATAGTCTTGAAGATTCCAGAGGAAAAGATCATGGACGATAGTAAACTCATGTCATTCCTAATAACATTTCATGGAAGGAATAAAAAGACTCAGGGAGATGTAATGTAAGCAGATTTGGAAAGGGAGGTAGGAATAAACCTTATTTTTTGACGCCAGCTTTCTTTTGAGCGATTTCAAGAGCTTTCATTCGATTTTGATTCTTTAAGTGTTTGCGACGAAGTTCACGATCTTTTTCACGACCTTTTGGCATCTGTTTCTCCTATTTTTTGAATTTGGTGCACAGAAGTGAATCAGTACAATCCCTAGAGCAATGATAGCCTCTTTTTATCATACTATTTCACCTTAAGACAAGCGTGAGTTCCTTGCGAGGGTCTACCCCCCATGCTAAGATCCTCGATCTTTCAGGGCAAACTTCGTTCTTATGTCTTCCCGTCAACTTGAAAAACATTACGAACCTCAATCCGTTGAAGCGAAATGGGGACAATACTGGCTTGACCAAGGGTATTTCGACGGTAAGTCTGACGCTCCTGGTGACTCCTATACCATTGTTATCCCTCCACCCAACGTCACAGGGTCTCTACATATCGGCCACGCACTCAATAATACCTTGCAAGACATTCTTGTGCGATGGCGTCGCATGCAAGGACGAAAAGCTCTCTGGGTCCCAGGCACCGACCATGCAGGCATTGCCACGCAAAATGTGGTGGAACGCCAGCTTCATGCAGAAGGAAGTTCTAGAGAACAACTCGGGCGTGAAGCATTTATTAAGCGGGTGTGGAAATGGCGACAAGAATCTGGGGACACCATCATTGGGCAACTGAAACACCTAGGCGCGTCATGTGATTGGTCTCGTTTGCGCTTTACCATGGATGACGGACTCTCCAAAGCAGTTCGTGAAGTCTTTGTACGGCTTCATCAAGAAGGGTTGCTGTATCGTGGCGAACGACTCATCAATTGGTGTCCTCGATGTCTGACCGCACTATCCGACATTGAGGTTGAACATGAGCAACTCAAAGGCAAGCTTTACCACATTCAGTATCCTTTGGCCGATGAACCGAACACGTTTTTAACTATTGCCACCACACGTCCGGAAACATTGTTAGGTGATACCGCCGTCGCGGTGCATCCTGAAGACCCACGGTACAATCATCTTATTGGGAAATCTATCCAGCTGCCATTAACTTCGCGAACCATTCCTATTGTGGGCGATGCCATTCTCGTTGATCGTGAATTTGGGACAGGCGCGGTAAAAATTACTCCTGCCCATGACTTTAATGATTTTGAGGCAGGTGAGCGTCACCAGCTCCCGCGGATTTCTATTTTGAATTACCACGCCCAACTTGATCCAGAAGCGTTGGAAAAGGCAGAAGTCGAAACTTCGCTTCGTCATCAATTGGGAAATTTGTCGGTAGCCAAAGCCAGGCCAATCGTCAATGAAGCGCTCAAAGCTCTTAATCTCATACCCTCTATTGACGACCATCAAATGGCTTTGGGGAAATGTTATCGCTGCAAAACCGTGGTCGAACCATTTCTCTCTCCGCAATGGTTTGTCAAAGTTCAGCCGCTGGCTGACCCTGCCATCAAAGCAGTGGAGTCTGGTGAGATTCGAATCATTCCCGAAGGCTGGGCCAATAACTATCTTGGATGGATGCGCGGCATCAAAGATTGGTGCGTCTCTCGACAAATCTGGTGGGGGCATCGAATCCCCGCGTGGTACTGCACGTCGTGCTATCCCGAAGTCAAACAAGTTGATCAAGGAGCAGGGAGCAGCATCATTCCTCCTGACGCCATTCCCATTGTTGACAGAACCGCTCCAACGACATGCCCAACCTGCCACAAGTCGGAATTCATTCAAGATCCTGATGTCTTGGACACCTGGTTTTCCTCATCACTTTGGCCATTTTCAACCTTAGGTTGGCCAGAGGACACCCATGACCTCAATACATTTTATCCGACAGCTACACTCGTCACTGGTCTGGATATTTTGTTTTTCTGGGTCGCACGCATGATCATGATGGGCTTGAAGTTTACTGGCAAGCCGCCCTTTCGAGACGTCTACATTCATGCCTTGGTTCGCGATGCCGAAGGTCAAAAAATGAGCAAGTCGAAAGGAAATGTCATTGATCCCCTCACCAAAATGTCACAGTACGGCACCGATGCATTACGGTTCACGTTAACATCCATGGCGTCACCAGGGCGCGATATAAAATTATCCGAAGAACGTATCGAGGGCTATCGCAATTTCACCAACAAAATCTGGAATGCCGCCCGTTTTATTCTCATGAACGCCGATGGGCCAACAGAGGCCCTCCCCTTTTGTGATCGCCCATTGATTGACCGTTGGATTTTAACCCGCCTCAATCACGTGACGGGTGCGGTCAACACCAGCTTAGAAAACTATCGCTTTGATCAAGCTGCCAGTCAGCTCTACCATTTCATCTGGCACGAATACTGCGATTGGTACCTGGAGCTGATCAAACCAGCACTATTAACTGGGGATACACCCGAAGGCCGTTCAACGCGCCTTACGCTACTTGAGTCGTTTGAAATTCTACAACGATTGCTTCATCCGCTGATGCCCTTTTTGACCGAAGAAATTTGGCAGGCTATTCCGCATGAAGGCGCAAGCATTGTTATCCAGCCATACCCGGCATCTAAACCTGATTGGGCAGACACTAAAGCCGAAGAATCGTTCCAAATTATCGAACAAGTAGTGACGATCACCCGCACCGGTCGAGCGCTCCTAGAATATGGTCCAGGAAAAAAACTGACACTATACGCCACGAGCAAGGATTCAGAACAGGTATCTCACCTCCATTCCTTGAAGCCATACCTTGAACAATTGGGACGAGGCGAAATTCGTATCACTGAGCAGGATGATTGGCCCACTGATTATGTTCTACGGTTGGTAGTGGGAGGCTTCACCGTAGGTCTGCACATTGAAGGTGAAGTCGACCTCAAGAAAGCGCTAGATCGCATTCGCAAACAATTCGCAGCCAAACAAAAAGAAGCAAGTAGACTTCAAGGACGATTAGCCTCTGCTGACTTTTCTGCCAAAGCCACTCCTGAGGTGATCAAGGAATCTCGAGATCGACTTGAGTCCCTGACGGCTGAGATTTCATTACTCTCAAGTAGTGAGCAACAACTTCAGAATATGGTCTCGTGAGGGATCATGCCCATCACTCCCCTTACTTCTTTTGATCTTGACGTCATCGTCACCCGGGCTCTGGAAGAAGACATTTCGCACGGAGATATCACCACACAAATCCTTATACCCTCCGAAGTCAATATTCGCGCAACCATTATTGCCAAACAAGTACTCACCGTTGCTGGGATTCCTGTCCTTCAAAAAGTCTTCAAGAACATCGATCCTTTAGTACTCATTCACATTGAATGCAAAGATGGAACTCACACCAAACCAGGACAAGTCATTGCCACACTGCAAGGCCAAGCACAGTCAATTCTTACAGGCGAACGTGTCGCACTCAATTTCCTTCAACATCTCTCTGGCATCGCCACGCTCACCAAACAGTTTTGTGAAGCCATTAGCGAGTACCCCGCCAAAATCCTCGATACCAGAAAAACCACACCTGGCCTTCGAGCCCTTGAAAAATGGGCGGTGACCTGTGGAGGAGGAACCAATCATCGCAGGTCATTGCACGATGGTATTCTCATCAAGGATAATCATCTTGCCCTGCTCAACGCACAAGGTATCAGCATCACCTTGGCTTGCCGCATGGCAAAAACCAATGCGCCTGATGGCTTTCGAGTCTGTGTAGAAATAGAATCTCTCGATGACATTGAACAAGCATTGGCAGGAAAAGCTGATGTGCTCTTGCTCGACAACATGACACCTGAATTGGTGCATCAAGCCGTAGCTCAAATCAAAGGCCGAGCGATCATAGAAGTGTCAGGAGGTATAAATCTTTCGAATGTTCGTGAATTTGCGGCCACTGGTGCAGGTTATATTTCTATCGGCGCACTCACCCATTCAGCCCCGGCAGTAGACATTAGTTTGGACATCCAACCAGGCCCCATAACCTAAATCCCTATTCACATCTCTCAACGCGATATGCTCGTGACTCCCTCATTTGATGCCTTGAATGCCGAAGCAATTCGAGTAGGCCTTACGACTCAAACACTTTGGCACGCCATTCACATCCTTACGGAAACGGCTTCGACCAATTCCCTGGGTATAACCCTTGCTGCATCAGGTGCACCTCACGGTACTATTATTCTGGCCGAACACCAAACTTCCGGAAAAGGGCGATTAGGACGTTCCTGGGTGTCTCCTGCAAACAAGAACATCTATTGTTCCATTATTTTGAGAGACCCTCGACTTAAGCAACATCTAACATGGATCCCGCTCGCTACAGGCCTAGCCTTATTTGAGGCCATCCAAAATACTCAGGACCTTGCGCCATCACTTAAATGGCCTAACGATCTGTTAATTCGAAATAAAAAGCTCGCCGGAATTCTGTGTGAAAGCACCAGTCGAGGACAATCTGCTAGTGGGTTAATCGTCGGATTTGGGGTGAACGTCAACGCCGTCCAAGATGACTTTCCTCCCGACCTTCAGGCAACATCGACATCAATTCTTCAAGAATCTGGACACCCATGCAATCGAAACATTCTTTTGACTTCCATATTCAACCATTTGGAAAGATGGTATGATCATCTGGCTTCAGATAATATTGTCATGATTCAGTCTGCCTATACGGAGGCATGTTCCACGCTGGGTATCGATGTTCGCTGCACCCTCAATGAGTCGGGAGAAATTTATGGACGCGCCACGGGTATAGGCATGGACGGATCACTTCAGGTCATTCCATTTGAACAAGGCGTAAGGCAGGCCATCGAGATTCGTTCTGCAGATATTACTCATGTAAGATAACGGTTAGATCCTTATGTTACTCACCATAGACATTGGCAATTCTCAAATCGCCTTTGGGGTTTTTGACAAAGATACCCTTCGTTCTTCTTGGCGGCTTGCTACAAATACAACCAAGACATCTGATGAATATGGATCATTATTTGTTTCCCTGATGAGAGAACGAGGAATCGAACCCGAACAACTTAATGGGACAATCATCTCAAGCGTGGTGCCTCCCGTGACACCACTCATTGAACAAGTGATCGAAACCTATTTCCATCATTGTCCCCTAGTCGTCACATCCGACTTTCCCTTTCATCTCACGATCCAATACTCCAATCCTCAGGAAATAGGCACAGACCGTTTGGTTAATGCCGCAGCAGGCTACGCGCAATACCAAACAGGAATCATCATTGTGGATTTCGGAACCGCCACCACATTTTGCACTATCACCCCAGATGGGAGGTATTTAGGTGGCGCCATTGCTCCAGGACTCAAAAGTTCTGCCGGTGCTCTTCATGCACATACCGCCAAGCTACCCAATGTGGAGTTAGTTCAGCCAAAAAGTGTCATTGGCACCGATACGGTGAGTAGCATCCAATCCGGTCTCATTTTTGGGTATACCGGCTTAGTCGATGAACTGGTGAATAGGATTCAACATGAAATTGGATATTCTACTCGTGTCATTGCCACAGGAGGTCTTGCCCAAATTCTTGCTCCCATTTCTCGAACAATCCAAGACGTCTGCCCCTACCTTACCCTTGAAGGCCTCAACCTTCTTTACCATCGAGTAAAAAACAGTTAGCTCTCCATTGCAAGTTATCCACAGCCTGTAAAATTTCTCTCAATTTTTTTCACCCTTTGGGTTGACTTCCCATTGGTGATGCCTATCTAAACAGAGGCTCATATATAGTCGTGGAAGAACCGCCAAAAATCTGGGTAAATATTATCATTTGGCATAACGGCCAAGTTTGGAAACAATTTTTCAAGATTGGGGTTATGCGAGACTCACGAACTTTCTTATGAATCTCATTTTAAAGACTAATACAGTAAGGCCACATTGAAAGACCTCAATTTTTTGAGAAATTTAGGTTTTGGACGATCAGCGAAGGAAGAGACTGTGGAACAATCAGAAGAACAGCCCCAAGCCCCTGAGGAAGCAACGGCTGAGTCAGAAGCCAATGCTCCAGAGACTGAACCAATCATAGAACTCCCAACCATATTGCCGTCTGAATTTGAAGCAAAAGAAAATGAACTCCAGGCAATGAACGATAAGTATCTTCGATTAGCCGCAGATTTTGAAAATTACAAACGCCGTGCGCAACGAGATCAAGGGGACACGGTTCGTTTTGCTAATGAAAAATTATTAAAAGATCTGATTCCCACCGTGGACAACCTCGAACGAGCCCTGCAATGCAGCAAGGAACAATCTGACACGGAGGGATTACTTCAAGGGGTCGAGCTGACCTACAAGCAGTTTCTTGACACCCTGGAAAAATGTGGAGTGAAACAAGTCACAAGTGTCGGTGAACCCTTTGATCCAGCGAAACATCAGGCGGTTGGACAAGTAGAATCTTCGACCATGGCTGAAAATTGTGTAGTTGATGAATATCAGAAAGGCTATTTCCTTCAGGACCGGATTTTACGTCCAGCGATGGTCACGGTAGCCAAAGCCGAGACAAGCGGCGATGCCGTAGAACCCCAAGAAGATAATAGCTCTGAGCAGAACAAAGAAGGAGAATAAAGTAATGAGTAAAATTATTGGTATTGATCTTGGAACAACAAATTCATGCATTGCCATTATGAGTACTGGCGACCCTGAAGTCATTTCAAATTCAGAAGGTGGACGCACGACCCCCTCGGTTGTAGCAGTCAATGATAAAGACGAACGATTGGTTGGCCAAATTGCCAAACGGCAGGCGATTACCAACCCAGAAAATACAATTTTTTCCGTCAAACGGTTAATGGGGCGAAAGTTCACGGCCAAAGAAGTCCAAGATGCCGCAAAGCGCCTGCCTTATAAAATCGTAAAAGCCGATAATGGCGATGCGCATGTGATGATCCGCGGTAAAGCCTACAGCCCGCCGGAAGTATCCGCGATGATTCTGACAAAGATCAAACAGACCGCCGAAGACTACCTCGGCGAAAAGGTGACCGATGCAGTCATCACCGTTCCGGCATATTTTGACGATAGCCAGCGACAAGCGACCAAAGACGCTGGGCAAATTGCTGGATTGAATGTCCTTCGGATCATCAATGAACCAACCGCCGCATCACTTGCCTATGGGTTGGACAAAAAGACAGAAGAACGGATTGCCGTCTACGACCTTGGAGGTGGAACCTTTGATGTCTCGATTTTAGAAATCGGTGATGGTGTGTTCGAAGTCAAATCGACCAATGGGGATACCTTCCTTGGCGGCGATGATTTTGACGAACGAGTGATTGATTGGCTCGTTGAGGAATTCAAAAAGGATCAAGGCATTGATCTCAAGAATGATCGCATGGCCTTGCAACGACTCAAAGAGGCTGCTGAGCGAGCAAAAATTGAATTGTCATCAGCACAAGAAACAGAAATTAATTTACCCTTTGTGACTGCGGATGCCACGGGCCCTAAACATTTGGTTCTCAAATTAAGTCGCGCAAAATTTGAACAACTCGTTGACGATTTGATTGATCGATCGATCCAACCTTGTAAGAAAGCTCTGGCAGATGCCGGCGTCTCAGCCAACGAAATTAATGAAGTGGTCCTCGTCGGTGGCATGACCCGGATGCCCAAAGTTATTCAACGGGTAAAAGAGTTCTTTGGAAAAGAACCCCATCGTGGGGTCAACCCCGATGAAGTCGTGGCCATTGGTGCCGGCATTCAAGGTGGCGTGCTTCGTGGTGATGTAAAAGATGTCTTATTATTGGATGTCACACCGCTCTCACTCGGCATTGAAACCTTAGGTGGAGTGTTTACTCGACTGATTGATCGAAACACGACCATCCCAACCAAAAAGAGCCAAGTGTTTTCGACCGCTGCCGATAGTCAAACGGCTGTAACCATTCGCGTATTCCAAGGTGAACGCGAAATGGCGAATGATAATAAATTACTCGGACAATTCGATCTTGTGGGTATTCCCCCTGCCCCCCGTGGCATGCCACAGATTGAAGTCTCTTTTGACATTGATGCCAATGGCATCGTCCACGTCAATGCCAAGGATATGGCTACCCAGAAAGAGCAATCTATTAAAATTACAGCATCCAGCGGCCTGAGCAAAGAAGAAGTTGATCAATTAGTTAAGGACGCGCAGGCGCATTCCGAAGAAGATAAAAAACGACGTGAAGCTGTCGAAATCAAGAATCAAGCAGACACATTAATTTACGGTACAGAAAAGAACCTCACCGAAAACGGCGACAAAATCGCCGATGAGGAAAAAACAAAAATTCAAGAAGCAGTTGCCGCCATGAAAACAGCCATGGAAGGTGACGATGTCGAAGCCATGAAGACCGCCATGCAAAACTTGCAAACGGCCTCTCATAAACTGGCCGAAGAAATGTATAAATCGGCGGCAGCAGAAGGCACCGCAGAACCAACAAATGGTAATGATGCTGGTGCCGATGGATCCGCAGGTGGGACTGAAGGCGAAGATGAAAAAGTCGTGGATGCAGAATTTGAAGAAGTTGATAAAGATAAGAAATAAACCAAAGTAATAGTGCCCCCTGAATTGAAGCGTTTCTCTCAATCCAGGGGGCACATCTATTCACCATGAATCCAGATCAAAAAAGATGCCACCTGTGAGCAAACGAGATTATTACGAAGTTCTTGGCATTGGACGAGATGCCTCCGAGGATGACATTAAAAAAGCCTTTCGGAAGGTTGCTCGACAATATCACCCTGACCTACAAACCGACGCCAAAGATAAAAAGAAAGCTGAAGAAAAGTTTAAAGAAGCTGGCGAAGCCTATGAAGTGCTGAGTAGCGCCGAGCACCGAAAACGATACGACATGTTTGGTCATTCAGGCGGGCCTCAAGGATTTGGGGGACCTGAAGGATTTAGTGGCGGTGGCGGTGGTTTTGGTGACATTTTTGGGGACATTTTCGAAGATTTTTTTGGCGGTGGACGTGGTGGACGATCACGGCCTGAGCAAGGCAATGACCTTCAATACAATTTAGAACTCACCTTTGAAGAAGCCGTCTATGGCAAGGAAGCCAAGCTCAAAATTCCCCGATGGGAATCCTGTGAACCATGTAAAGGGACTGGCGCCAAATCAAGCACTTCGGTGAAACCTTGTGCCGGATGCGGAGGCACCGGGCAGATTCGATTACAGCAAGGGTTCTTCACCATTAATCGCACTTGCGGCCAATGTCAGGGCGCGGGACAAACTATTTCAGATCCTTGTACAACCTGCCGTGGCCAACGACGTGTCTACAAAGAGCGCAATCTTTCCGTCACCATTCCCGCAGGCATTGAAACCGGCATGCGTCTTCGTCTCTCTCATGAAGGTGAACATGGGATGAACGGTGGTCCCCCAGGCGATTTATATGTGGCCGTCGCGGTTAAAGCACATCCTGTGTTTACACGGAAAGGTAATGACATCTTAGTCGACCTGCCCGTT
>JAJDBO010000182.1 GCA_029261305.1 Nitrospirales bacterium | reverse complement strand
AACCCTTGAACGTGGGTATTTGACTTCCTTTGTAAGATAATCCCGTCCTTGAACAATCTCTGGGCATTTATTATCTCCAGGTCCTTACTCGATCAATTCGTCCAGACTTCGCTTTTCCCAATTGCCGGCTCAATAAACATTTCAAGGCTTTTGATGAGCCGATCTATTATTCTGATTGGCAATACTCTGAATGGCGTATGTCATGAATCATTCCATTGCAGGTAAGGTGTGAAAGATTGCACGATGTATTGATTGGGCAAACTGCCTCACATCTTTGGGAAATCGATCCTATGCTCGTTCTCGAACATTTCGTTTCATCCACATTAGTCCTTACCCTTTCTGGGCGATTTGACCAAAAGAACGATATGGACTTGGAAACCGCGTTATTACGTGGTGATGAAAGGCGAGTTCAGCATGTGGTGTTTAATCTTGAACAAATTTCCACGATTGATACTGCTGGAATTGGCCGAATTTATGTCACCTTCTTTCGGCTCAAAGACAAAGGCGTGTGTTTGAGTTTAGTCAATCCTAAGCCAAGCGTTCGAGAAATTCTGGATTTGGTTGAGATCCCTAAAGTCATGCAAATATTTGAATCAGATGAGGCCGCGCTTGCATGGCAGGCCTCTCTGCCACAATTGCCTTCCTCCGCTCCCGGGTCATCGCCTGATTGGGCTGCAGTCTCCGAACATGAAATCTCTAAGCCGCAGCAGTGGGCCCATAAATCTCCGACTGAAGCTTCCGCGTAAACCCCTCCTTATTTATATTTGTCCTTCGATAATATCTGAAATTTGAATTTATGACTTCTAGTTATCTACGTATGAGTGTGTACGTTATTCACGTCATTGTCTTAACGTCCATTTGGATGCCTAATGAGAATTGACACCCGGGAGAATTTATTTTTGTACCACCTTTCACCATCGCGGAGGCTTGATCTATGAAGTTTTCCCTGTTGGTTCAAGACGACATTCTTGTTCTCAGGTTGTATGGTCTTTTTAATCATCGGACAGCAAAAAAAATTCTCAGACTCCTTAAACAGGGTCGCATTCATTCGTATTCTAAAGTCACCTTTGACTTATCCAAGGTTTCATCCATCGACCAGTCTGGCCTTGGAATTCTTTTCCTCGTTGCGCATCGGCTGAAAAAAGTTGGTGGTGAAACCTATGCGGTGAATCCGCAACCGTTCGTACGTGAGCAGATGACTAGAGCTGATTTGCCCAGCATGTTGCACATTTTCCCGAACGGCTCGCAATCTCGTAGTGCTGCATAATTGCGGCTAAGCGTCCGCGGAATGGGTAAGTCCTGGGAATGCGGGTGTGTAGAGAGAAGCTGAGAATGGTTAATTCGGAAAAGGAAGAGGGCAGAGGCCTAAGGGTTAGGGGGAACTTAGTTTAGGCGTGACCAGCGTGATTGTCGTGGTCGTCAAAGGACGAGGTGAAGGGATCTTGGATATTTCCTGAGAGTCCAAATTCCTGATCAAGAATAGATCCAATGACTTGGTGTAGGCGTCCACTGACTTCTTGTTCTGAAACGTGGTCCGGGACCTGGATATTAAATACTATTTGAACGTTTTTCATAGGCTCGGGTAATTCCCTCCTGATATGTGCCTCTGACTGAACTTTCTGTACACGTTACCCTGCTAAGACGGTAATAGCAAGTTCACCCGAGAAGGTTCCTTCTCGGGTTGATGTCTGAAATTCTATTCCTTTCTTTCCCTAATCCTGCTGGTGATATTTTGGAGGAGATCGTTTGACTGGGAACCTTTCACTATAGCAAGGTCAGTGTTGAGGATCTTTTCTCGTAGGTTCAAAGCCAGGAGGCGGCCTGCTATAATGGCCAACCATGAAACATCAATGTCCCAGTTGCCAGTGTGAAGTCCTGTGGGAGGGAAATGACTTTCGTCCCTTTTGTTCTGAACGTTGTCAGATTATTGATTTGGGAGCCTGGGCGTCCGAAGACTACACGATCCCTGAGGATCCCTCCACACAATCGTCTTTTTCTCCTGATGAACAGGATATGTAACTATGCTTGTTATGGTATTGGAGTTTGAAATTTTATGAGTAAGGTGATTACGGTCAAGCGAAAAGAAAACGAAGTCGAGCAGTCTCATATCTATATCAAGACCTACATTCTCTTCCCGTCTGGAGTGATGGGATTGATCACTATGGTGGTTGGACTTGTGGCACTGGTGTATCAATTGATCATTGAGACCTATGATGAGTGGACATTTGCAAAAAGTTCGTTACTGATTGTGGTTGGCATTGTGTTGGGTTGGAGTCAGACACGGTACCATCGATATATTCTCCAGAAATACCCAGGGTTTTTTGCGTCACGAATGAAATCTTCCTCTGCTCGGAGCCTGAATCGGCAAAAAAAACAACCGGCAGAAGTTGAACTGGATCATCCAGGGAGAATTATGATGCCGTTGCTGTATTTCTTTGGAATGGCTGGGTTAATTGGGTTGTCCGCTTGGTGTTTTTCGACCGGATCGTTGGATTACATGGCGGCATTTTTTCTACCCTGGGCTGGATTTTTTTGGGGGAAATTATTTACCTGGCATAAGGTCATTCCCCCGACGGGACCAAGTGGGAAAAAGTAGGCGGGTCGTTATCGTTTTTTTTGCGATGTTTTTTTTACTTGAGGCTTCCGAGTTTCTAAAGCGGCTAGACGTTTTTCAAGAGCGGACACTTGTTGGTGGAGTTCAGGAAGCCGTTGCACCAAGACATGCGTGCGTAACGACACCTCATGGCGTTTAGCTGGCCAGCCTGACATAATCGTGCCAGGTTCTACACTTTTCTCGATTCCCGCCCCTGCAGCAATCATTGCTTTATCACCAATGGTAAGGTGATCAATAATTCCGGCTTGGCCTCCGATGATAACATATTTTCCCACCTGTGTACTTCCTGCGATGCCGACTTGCGCGACTACAATGCAATGTTCATCCATGGTCACGTTGTGGGCAATTTGCACCTGGTTGTCGATTTTACACCCTCGCTTAATAAGCGTGTGTCCAAATGTGGCTCGGTCTATTGTCACGTTTGCGCCGAGTTCGACATGGTCTTCTACGATGACATTACCTCGTTGAGGAATTTTGAGATGTTGACCTTCATGTTGGAGATAGCCAAACCCATCGCTGCCAATAACGCTTCCCGTATGGATGATGACGTGGTTGCCGACGGTACATCGATCAAGAATCGAGACGCGGGGATAGAGAATAGTATCGTCGCCAATCGTGGCATTCTCACCAATAAAGACACCAGGATATAGTGTGACTCGATCTCCGACGGTTGCGCCATCACTCAAGGTCACGAAGGAACCAATGGAAACATCCTTCCCCATTTTGACCTTCTGGCCTTGAGATATATTTTTTGCAATTCCTGGTGCTTGCTGTCTTTGGGGGAAAAATTGGTTGATGATTTGCACAAAAGCGTATTGTGGATTCGACACGATCAATTGA
>JAJDBO010000181.1 GCA_029261305.1 Nitrospirales bacterium | reverse complement strand
ACTCGAACCCCGTACCGAGTTTTGAACAGGTGCCGACGCTGCTCAGAAACATCCGTGGCAAAGATGTTCGATGGTAACACCACCCGGCCTTTCATCAATCCAGACACCAAGGCTTCGGCGATATTTCCTGAACCAATAATGGAAATTTTTTTATTTTTGAGCATAACCGGGCGAGTATATCCTGTGCTGGCCACCCATTCAACTCAACTGAAAATCCATGAGACCTCTATCATTTATGAGGCAAAAATCGAAGGCGGTTCTCCAAAAGTTGCCGTCATTTTCCACAGAGGAGTATAGTGAAATATCCAAAGGCGGCTGAAAAATTTGAGGAATTTTAATTTTCATCCGACCTCTACAAAGCGTTTGACATTTTTCTTGTTCATCACAGCCACTCCCAACAGCCACCCATGATGCCGTGGTCTCACCAGGCAAAAAGGAGGCTTTCTATGAATAAATGGTCGATCCTCACCTGTATTCTCTTTGCCCTGTGCATTTTGGACAACTCTGACAGTTTCGCCAGACGAACCCATCTGACTTCCGAACAAAAGGGTCAACTCGCCCAAACCCAAACGGTATTGGTCACAGTCTTAGCCTTAACTGAAAAGGGACCCGGAAACAAATCCAGGTTGGAAGAAGTCGTCACTCAACGACTCGGGGAGGTTGGATATACCCTTGTCACCGATCGAACAGAACCCCACGATGTGGAGTTTCGGGTCAAATGTGAAGAACGAAAGACCTGGGCGGGAACAACCTCTCAGGGAGGGGACGCGGAACTCGCTGATGCTCCATCCAGACTCTGGAAAGGGCCGGCCTGTTTATTCACGTATCTTCTGGGTGGAAAGAGCCTGGGATGGTACAAAGAAATTCGAACCTCGTTTGAAGATCCCTTCGCAGCGGCCAAAGCGGCCGGGGCCAAGAATTCTGGGGTCTTTGCCTTGGAACAATTAACGACACAGCTATTCAATTATGATTTTCCCGTCTTAATCATGGCGGAATGGGGACAACCCCAACGACTCCTCAATCTCTTAGATGCCACAAATACTTCCAATCTTCGAAAACTAAAGATTCTTTCCTCGTTGAGTCACTTGGGAGCCACCGAGGCTCTTCCACATTTGACAGAGATCATGAAGCAAAAAGACTTGGCTCAAGAAGCCATTGAGGCACTCAAAGGAGTCGGTGAGGATTCCATTCCCACGCTCATTAATTTATTCCAAAACTCTCCACAGCCAGAAATTCAAGCCGCCGCTGCCAAGGCTTTAGGAGATGTGGCAGGATCGAGTGGAAATCCATCGGCCATTCCTCCACTTCTGGAGTACCTGAAGACCGTCTTGAAAACCATGAAAACCTCAGCAGACATAAATTTCCCAGTCTTGACAGAGGTCGTTTGGTCACTCGGCAAGCTGCGTGATGAGAACTCCCTTGAACCGATGGCAGAGTTAAATAGCAAGGTGTGGCTCATCTATGATAATTCACAGGCCATGACCGATCTCCGCGAAGCCG
This sequence comes from Nitrospirales bacterium, assembly GCA_029261305.1. Next base: position 8,216 of record JAJDBO010000181.1, on the reverse strand, counting down.
CAAATTGGACTTATAAGCAACTGGATCTTGATGGCCATGTCAGCTAATATTTATGACAATGAAATCTACTCAACTACTGGGAAATTGGTCGCCGATGGTTGCAGTAACTAAGTCCGCAAGATTTTTATTTATCCATCGCCATCCTCGTAATAGACCCAAGCCCGTTTAGGAGGCCTCATGATGACGAAGAGTACAAAAGGAATGTTGGTATGTGCCTGCCTAGTCATCTTCGGACTAGCGACAGACAGTTCGGCTCGACGGTCCCACATTAACCCAGAGCAACGAACCAAACTTGAAAAAATTCAAACGGTGTATCTCAACGTGTTGGCACTCACGGAAGACGGCAAGATTCCATCCGACGACCTCGTCACACTCATTCAGTCAAGAATGGAAGAGCTTGGCTACACCATTGTCACAGACCGAAAGGCTGCGCATGACGCGGAATTTTTGGTCAAATGTGAGGAACAGAAACGCTGGAAAGGGACGACCCGATCAGGAGGCGATGCCGAACTGGCTGATTCCCCATCTCGGCTATGGAGAGGGCCCGCCTGTTTATTTAATTATCGAGTCGAGGGGCAAGACTTAGGGTGGTACAAAGAAACCCGCACGGACTTTGAGGATGCTTATGCGGCGGCCCAAAAAGCCAAGGCAAAAAAATCTGGGGAATATGCCATGAGCCAACTTAAACTCAAGCTGGAAATTTTCGACTTTCCCATCATGGCCGCTACGGAATGGGGTCACACGAATCGGCTCGCCACGCTACTAGAAAATCCCAAAACGTCGAAAGCCCGAAAGCTTCGAATTCTTTCCACCCTTTCAAAAGTTCAATCCAAAGAAACCATTCCTCATCTCATTACATTGGCTCAGGATGAAAATGCCGAATACGCCGAAGCCGCCATCATCGCCCTTGCCGGAATAGGCAGTTCCGCTACTCCCATCTTGACGGACATCTTCGTGACCTCAAAGAAATCGAAAATTCAGGCAGCCGCAGCCAAGGGTCTCGGTCTAATTGGAGCACATAGCGGGGATCCAGCCATTACCCCGCCTCTTCTCGATTACTTAAATCGCAACCTCGAAGACATGGATGAGTCCTCAGACATTGATTTCCCTGTGCTCACCGAAGTCGTCTGGTCCATTAGCAAACTGCGGAACGATAAATCCGTAGCCCCCATTGAACAGCTCAACATCAAAATTTGGTTAATTCGAGACAACTCAAAAGAAATGCAAGAACTCAGAGACGCCGCGAATGTTGCCACAAAAATGATCGATCTGGATTACCAAATTATGTGAGCCAGGACAGATACCTTCTTCAGAAACGAACCCTCTTCTTATAGTTGAAGAAGAGGGTTCAGGTTAGAAACATCGCCACCCTCCCATGCACATTTTCTAGACCACAGCATCAATCAAGACTGCGTATCCCCCTATGTTCAATATGATGATTTTCCTCGCACTGATGTTTTCGACTTCCGGTGTACCCCTAACATCCTATGCATAGGAAACGGGAGACCAAGCGGAATTGATACGCCTGCGTAATACCGCAGAAGAAGCCATGTCTATTGGTGACCCGCATGGAGCCGCACTCAACACAGGAAAAGCTGCGCTGATGGCCACACTACTGGCCAGGCAGGAGACACAGCCTGAGTCGAGGGAAAACTTCAAAAGCCTGGAAGCTCTCCTTCGCGCACAAGAAAATATTTACCGAGCCATCGCCTAGTTTCAACAAAGTGGAGAACATATCCCCGCCTCTGACGGAATATGTCAAACCATATCATTAGCGACCACTCATGGGGAAAGGGCAAAGACATTGTTATCTCATTCCCGATCAGACCATCCCCTATTTCAAAATCTATCTATCGAAATAATCGAGTGGAAAGAGATGATTGAAGAGTTACGCACCGAATTCGAGTGTAGGCATCCTCGAAAAAATTAACCTGCGATTACGGTTGAGGGTTCAAGCAAGGGCTAGAAGGAGTCAGAGGTTTTTCTGAGGAATTCCTATTTAGAGAACTCATGATTGTGGTCACGACGTCATGAGCCAGCGTGGATTGCATCATCGCTGATGCACGCGCTTGAGCCTCCCGAGACGTCACATGCCCTTCCCGACCCGATCGACTGACTACCCCAACCACCCGATCTTGCTCTGGGTCGAGAATCCGAATATCACCACACCAACGAGCATACAGGAACAAGGGATCAAGCGATTCAATATCCCACACATGCACTTCGCCGTTAATCAGTAAATCCGCAGACTGGGCATTCACCATAATTTGTCCCTCGGAGTCTGCATTCAACGAAGTTCCAGTGGTCAGAACTGGGAAGCCTTCTTGTCGTAGTTTTTGCACAATCGCCGACTGCACACCAGAAGCCTGTTCCCCGTCAATTCGAACATCAACTAAAAAATGTTTCGCTAAAAACGCCTCAAGCTCCTGCGTCAACTCGCCCAGTCGATACCCCGCCAAAATGCCATGGCCATTTTCTCGAATCACACGAAGATCAGCATTCACAATTTCTCGCTCATGCCACACCTGAATGGCATGCTTCAACTTCCCAATGCGAATGAGTTTATCAGAGGTATTGCGAGCCACATGGACATCATCCTCGATGGTGTGATCAGAGGCTTGAATGGTTTCGACCAGACCTTGCTCCACTTGCTGCCGATCGAGGCCAGCCAACACAAAATGCTCCTTGGTTTCAGGATGCACCCATCGATCCAAGACCTGAACGTTGCTCAACACTTTTTTGGTCGTGACCCTCGTAGTCCGTTCCAACGCTAAGTCTCGTTGTGTTTGAGTTGACCCATCTTTTTCCGACAAACGAAATGCCTCAGTATCTTGAACGCGCGATTGTACATGCGCGGAAAAAATTTTCGCTACCGACGCATAGGCCCGCTCTTCAGCAACAGTGCGAGACCCAGCCTGCCCGACTCCTACTAGATAGCGATCCGATGGATACTGCTCGCTTGCCCCCATGAGCCAAGGCGGCCGATCCACGGAGGAAAACATGGCACACCCGCTAAATAGGAGACATGTGACAATCACCCCCACTACCACTTTTTTGTCACAAAACCATTTCATGGGTCTAGTCTGCCGCATAGGTTGTGAGAAATCGAGTTTCGCCAGGTTGTAACGTCATGGAGTATTCCACAGGAGGGCCGGTGGATTGGCCATGGCGACCTAAGGCTTGATACGTCAGGGACACCGACCCTGGAGTCACAGAAAATCGAGACACTTGGATTTCATCTGGAAGTGTACGCCAACTCCGCTTATCCGCCTCTTCGGTGGTGATGAACAAGACTTTCAACAACGCCGACACAATGCTCTGAATAGCCTGCCGTGTTTCTTCGTCTTTGCCTGCGGCACCCGCTCCATAGCCAAGGCCTTCGGCGGTTGAGATCTTCAACGCCGCTCGAGCCACGGCACGTAGGGTCACACTGGGTAAACGATCAGAATGATTTTTCTTGGCGGTCGCCGTCACACTACTCATCAATTCCGTTTGATAGGAGTGACGCACCCCTTCTTGAGCAAAAATAATTCGGCCATACCCCACCTGAGACTTCTGAGCCACCACACGGGGGAGAGAGATTCGCACGATTTCCCCTTGGAGTCCATAGAGAACAGCATCGACACCACCCGCACGTTGGGGCTGATGTCGGCGCAGTTGCTTGGTATGCAACAACAGAGCCAAGGCATCCAAGCTTACGGGCACATCAATAAACTGATCTTCAAGACGAGGAGACCGGCCTTGATAGCTGATCACGATGACCTCTGCGTGACCATTCGTTTGACGGGATTCCCATGAAACCTCAGGGAACACTTGTCGGTATTCCGCATGCTCATTCACCAAGTTCAAACGTTGCGTGATCCGCAACAAATCTTGCTTCACAATGTGAGGAACCGGCACTTCCGACCATGCTTGGGCACGCTGATACGCCTCATAGGCTTTTCTATAGCCCACAAACGCATTACTCAAGTCCCCATTCACTTCATACAACACCCCAGTTAAATATCGAGCGAACGGATCTTCCTGGTAATCTCCTACATCAACAATGTCCGCCAAGACATTCAATCGATGATCAATCCGCCGTGCCTCAACGAGTGCTTCTTCCAGATCTCCCAGTCGGGCATAATTCAAAGCATTGATCACATTAATCAATATCTGTTCATAAGGATCACCACTAAATGGCCGTTTGGTATCATTCACCAAGAAAGACAAGGCCTCATCCCGAATACGACGAGTATAAAGATCTTCCACCATCTCATCCGCTTCTTCCAAGAATCTCGCGCTTTCTTTGTAGCGTCCGGCCAAATGTAGAGTCATGCCACGGTCCATCAGATACAGAAGTCTGCTATTCGACCCATAGCGCGACTCAGCTGCAGCAATGATTTGGTCCGCTTTAACAGCATCCCCCTGATGGAGACTGGTGTAGAGTTTATCATAATGGGAAAGCTGGGTGGCGCACCCCTCCATCATAAGAAGAGAAAAAATAAGAAGGAGGACTCGAGAAAAAAAATGAGAAGGAACAACGAGAAAACGAGACGAGGAAGAATAGGAGAGATAGCCTGCTATAAAATTAATAGTCCGCTCGACGTGGTGCAAAGAATTCACTAGACATCAGTCGGCTAAAACAAGGTACGTTTTCGTTCGATGACCTTTTTAATCTTATGTTGGCCATACCAAGATTTCGTGTTATCGGCGAGGCTCACCAATTCTAAATCGACTTGATAAAAAATGGCTTTGGTCCCCTCAGCCTCATCTTGAATTGTGGCAATTCGGCCTTTCATCATATAATCGGCCCCAATTTCACGACCAGGGGCTTTTTGGGTATCTTCCCGTGAATGGACAGCTTGGTCAGCTCGTTCTTCCCGAACCTCTTGGCGCTCAGACTTGTCGGCGACAAACGTGACTTTTTGGCTATTGGTCATTTCCCGCTCCAAGTCAGTGACAAACGTTTGCGTACTAATATGCTCGTGGCTGAGGTTTTGAACCGTCCCAACAATCACCACTGGTTGCCGGTTTTCTCGCGTAGTAAACTGATTCAACCAAGAACGTGACAACATCTCGGTGATCATTTTTTCCGCCACTTGTTTGGAGTCGGTATCATTCCACCGTCCACTCAAATCGGTCGTTACTCCAGTATCTACCCGCGTTACACGTTTTTCGGTTGCGCATCCTGTAACAAATGCCGCGCAGCCCAGGATCACACTTATTAATAAAACTTGTCGAACCCTATTCATATCTTCACCCGTTCCCCTGATCATCGTCAGACCTCAACATTTTATTCCGAGGACACATTCGCTTGGCGTTTGGCTTCCTCTTGTTCCAATCGATCAAAAATACGTTCGCCATTTTTCTTCACAAAATTTTTGACTTCCTTATCAAGTTCCTTGGCTTGACTCAGTGCTTCTTGCATATCTTTGAACGACAGCTTGGCCAGGACATAATACATGTCCTTCTCTTCATCTTTATACCGTTCAATCTGGCGCACACCGTTTAGGGTAACCGCAGTGAATGTTTTGACTGCTCGCTGAACATCTTGTTCTGCAGAGACCCCTGAAGATTCCGTCGCGGCAGTGGTCGCCACATAGTCTCGCATTAAATAGGCTGTATAGGTTTCAAAACTTTTAGCCACTTCCGCCCGAGCACGGTTTTCGGCGATTTCCCAAGCAATAGACTCCATGGGAACTTTTTCAACTGTCCCAACGCCATAAATGGACTTACTGTCATCCTGATTCATCACCCCGGAGCCTTCCTCCACCCAATCAGGAGCCCCACCACAGCCGCCTAGTAATAATAAGACAAAGAAGCACCCGGCACTCGCAACACTGCCACTTAGAGATAAATTCCGGATGTTCATGGATGCCTCCTCAGATTGGTGAAAGTCGGTGACGCAAAGAGGTTATTCATTTGTCCACAGACGAATGTTAGAGAAAACCCTGAAAAAATGCTAACATGGACCCCCTACCCTGTCAAGAAAACCTGAAGGGAAAAGCCTCGTCATTACAGGGGATTACGAGGTGACCACTAGAACGTGCTGAGATCATACATACCTAATATGGAGGACAAGTCGTGGCTGAAGTAAAAATCGATGATGGAATTATTAAGATTATCGGGTTGGACGTTCAGGATCCCAAGGTCGCTAAAATATTAGAAGAATACCCAGAAGCCCGATGGTGCGAAATCACCCGACGCGCTATCAAAATTGGGCTCGGCTATTTAAAAGGTGGGGCTGACGCGTAGGTATTTTCTTTTTCACATCCCGCATGTGAAGTTTGAGGATAAGGAATCGAGTGGCCTCGGTTGGCCGTCCTATTCCTCTCGACCGCCTCCATTGGACTCCTGACATTAAAGCCTGGCATGAAAAGTGACGACATGACTGAGGAAGGGACTCTAACCTATTGAATAATCTCAAAGTTATGAGAACTCCTCAAAGATAAACTCCACGTACAACACTAATTCCATGCTCACTCAACAAGACCAAGATTGCATCACCGCTAGAGGAACTTCTGTTGAAACCATTGAGCAACAATTGGCCATTTTTCAACGTGGCATTCCCTTCGCCACCCTGACCAAACCTTGCACAATTAAAGACGGGATAGAACAAATCCCCAACACTGAGCTTTCTCACTTCGAAAAAATCTTCAAACAGGCCATGGGCACAGGACGAATCACAAAATTTGTCCCAGCCTCAGGCGCAGCCTCACGCATGTTCAAAGCCCTATTGGCTTGTAATGAACAGGACTCAAACGCGGCAACACCGTCCTTGTCATCATCTGAAAACACCAGTTTAAAAACGTTTTTAGACAAACTCTCCGATTTCGCCTTCTATGATGACTTATCAAAAACACTTGCCAAGCAAGGACATCACCTACAAGAACTTCACTCCCAAGGGCACCATCAGCCAATCCTAAACGCGCTGCTGCACCAGCCTGGGCTCAATTACGCCAAACGCCCGAAAGGCCTCTTGGCGTTTCATCGTTATTCAGACCACATCCGAACCCCAATCGAAGAACATTTAATCGAAGCGTCAGTCTACGCCAAAGATGGCAACAACCAAGCCCATCTACATCTCACGATTTCTATTGAACATCAAGAGGCTGTTCAAGAACATATTGAAGACGCCCGCCAGCGGTTTAAACAGAATAACCTCGATTGGATCGTCACCTGCTCAATCCAAAAGGCCTCAAGCGATACCATTGCGGTAGACATGGAGAACCGCCCCTTTCGCGATAATGAAGGCAATCTCCTCTTCCGACCAGGCGGCCATGGCGCACTCCTTTCCAACGTGAATGAGTTGCAAGGAGATATTGTCTTTATTAAAAATGTCGACAACGTCGTTCCCGATCATCTCAAGACCGAGACCTATACCTACAAACACGCATTAGGTGGCTATCTCATTCATATTCAAGGCACCGTTTTTGGATACCTCAAGCAGCTTGAACCGAAAACCGCCACAGCCCACCAACTGGATGACATGGTCCAATGGGCAAAATCCACATTGCATTTTCAAACTTCTTTACAATGGGACGGCTGGAGCCATACACAACGCGCAGAAAATCTCCGCCAATTTCTACATCGCCCCATTCGTGTGTGCGGCATGGTCAAAAATGCCGGCGACCCTGGCGGCGGACCATTCTGGGTCAAACAGAAAGACGGCACTACATCCCTTCAAATAGTGGAGTCTTCTCAAGTGGACATGCAATCCGCAGGACAACAACATATCTTTGCATCATCCACGCACTTTAATCCCGTCGATATGGTATGCGGAGTACGAGACTATCAAGGGAACCCTTTTGATCTCCGTCAATACGTTGACCCTAATGCCGGGTTTATATCGCAGAAATCCTATGAAGGACGTGACTTAAAAGCACTGGAACTCCCCGGGCTGTGGAACGGCGCCATGGCCAATTGGCACACGATTTTTGTGGAAGTACCACGGCCCACATTCAACCCCGTCAAAACCGTCTTTGATTTACTCGCCCCCCCACATCAACCGCAATGATTCAAATACATATTTTTCCTTGCAGCAAGATGAGATCCGTCCCATAATCAAAGGAACAAAACTTGAACACCCGGGCTCGGCATTTCTAAAATTTCCAAGACCCTTGTTTTCACATTCAAGAGGATGCACACATGGCAGAACAAATTGAAACCCTGTTAAAAACCACCACCGTCTACCAGCCAACCGCCAAAACACTTCAGGAAGCCTATATCAAAGA
>JAJDBO010000019.1 GCA_029261305.1 Nitrospirales bacterium | reverse complement strand
TGGCGGTGGCTCCAGTGATGTGGATGGCAATTCGTTGACCTTTGCATGGTCGCTGATCACGGTGCCCGCCGGGAGTGGGGCAACCTTATCCAGTACCACGGCGGTGATGCCGATGTTTGATGTGGATCTGCCGGGGACCTATGTCGCGCAACTCATCGTCAATGATGGGACGGTGGATAGCGCGCCGAATACGGTCACGATTACCACGGACAACTCAGCACCTGTGGCCGATGCCGGCCCGAATCAATCCGTCTTTGTCACGGATACGGTGACCCTGGATGGCAGTGGCTCCAGTGATGCGGACATGGATCCGCTGACCTATGCGTGGTCGTTGACCACGGTGCCAGCAGGGAGTAGTGCGACCTTATCCGATCCTGCAGCGGAGATGCCCACGTTTGACGTGGATCTGTTTGGCACCTATGTGGCGCAGCTTATCGTCAATGATGGGACGGTGGATAGTGCGCCGGATACAGTGACGATCACGACGGATAACACGGCGCCGGTAGCGGAGGCCGGCCCAAATCAGAATGTCATGACGACAGATACGGTCACCTTAGATGGCGGTGGGTCGAGTGATGTCGATATGGATGGGCTCACCTTTGCCTGGTCGCTGACTACGGTGCCGGCGACTAGCAGCGCCAGCATAACCAATCCCACGAATGTGATGCCCACGTTTGTGCCCGACCTGGATGGCACCTATATCGCGCAGCTCATTGTCAATGATGGGACAGTGAATAGCCCTCCGGATACGGTCATGATCGAGGCGACCTCGATTGGAGCGGATCTCTCGATCACCAAAGTGGATGATGTGGATCCGATCGTGGCCGGCAATACGCTGATCTACACGATGAGGGTGGATAATGCCGGGCCGGAGGAAGCGGTGAATGTCGTGGTGACGGACGTGCTGCCTGCCGGGGTGACCGTCCTGTCGACCAATGGGTGTTTCTCAGATCCCAATGGGGTGCCCACGTGTCCGCTGGGGGACATTGTCGCCGGCCAGTTCGGGCTATACACGATCGAAGTGACGGTGGATACGGGGACGACCGGGACCATTACCAACCAAGTCTCGGTGACCTCGGATACGAGCGATCCGAACAACGCGAATAATACTGTGTCGGAAGACACCACTGTGACTGCGCCGACGGCGGACCTGTCGATGACGAAGGTGGACGATGTGGATCCGATCGTGGCTGGCGGTACGCTCGTCTATACGGTGACGGTGAACAATGCCGGGCCGGACGGTGCCGAGAATGTGGTCGTGACAGACACGTTGCCTGCGGGGGTGACCTTCGTGTCAACCACGGGCTGTGCGGAAGATGCCAACGGGGTGCCGACGTGTTCGTTGGGGGATATCGTCTCGGGCGGGAACGCGCAATACACGATTCAAGTGACGGTGGATGCGGGGACGACCGGGACCATTACCAACCAGGCCTCGGTGACCTCGGATACGAGCGATCCGATCGCTGCGAATAATACTGTGTCGGAAGACACCACGGTCCAGCTGGCGGCCGATCTTTCCATCACCAAAAGCGATTCACCCGACCCGGTGACGGCCGGCGATCCGTTGACGTACACGCTTTCGGTGACCAACCTCGGCCTCAGTGATGATCCCAACACCATCACGGTCACCGATACGCTGTCCACCGATGTGGCGTTCGGCAGTGCCAGCGGCAGCGGCTGGACGTGCGGCGAGGCAGCCGGCATGGTCACCTGCACGCGTAACGGTCTCGCCGTCGGAGCCGCACCGGACATTACGATCAACACAACGGTAGACTCGGGCGCTGCGAGCACGATCACCAACAACTTTTCCGTCTCCTCGCCTACGACCGATCCAGTCCCAGGTAACGACAGCGGCAGCGAGGACACCACGTTGAATATCGCCCCAACAATTAACAGCTCGGCGACTGCCAGTGTGGATGAGAATCAGACGAGCGCGATTGATGTGCAATCCACCGACGACAGTGATGCCGAAGGCGCGGGCTTGATCTACAGCTTCTCCAGCACGGGGAGTGGTCCAGGCGTTGATAACGGGGACTTTGGTCTTGATGTGAATACCGGGGTCGTGACCTTTAACACTGCGCCGGACTTTGAAACGCCGGGGGATGCTGGCGGGGATAACGACTATAATGTTCAAGTCACCGTGACGGATTCTGGAGCACTGACGGATGTCCAAGATCTTACGATCACGGTGGACAACGTCGTTGAAAATGGTATGCCTAATCTGGTTGTCACGAAAACTAACAATGTTGGTGGAGCTGGCTCGGTAAACAATTCTTGGTTTTGGGATTTGAAGGTTGCGAACATTGGAACCATCAGCGCGATCTTTACTAATTTGGGTACTATTCTCCGCGATGAGCTTCCTCCAGGTTTAACTTATTCCAACGTGGGTATTATCGCGTCTACTGGTATAACAGGCTCTTCAATATCTTGTACTCGCAATCCGTTCACACTGGAATGTAAAGCGAATGGGTTGTTAGGAGTATCAGCGGGAGGCGGTTTCACAGTACGTATTGAGGCCATAGCAGCAACTGGTGGGACGTACACGAACCCTCCTCAAGGACTTATTTGCGCGGTTGATCCTCTAGGTCAAGTCGTAGAATCCGATGATATAGATAATGGATGTAGTGATACTGTCAATGTGACAGGTGGGCCTAATCTGGTTGTCACTAAAACCAATAATGTTGGGGGAAGTGTCTCCGTAAACGATAGTTGGTTTTGGGATTTGAAGGTTGAGAACATTGGAACTTCAGCCGCGACCTTTCCCCATTTGGGTGTTTTTCTCCGCGATGAGCTTCCTCCAGGTTTAACTTATTCCAACGGAGGTATTATTGCGTCTACTGGTATAGTATTCGGTTCAATATCTTGTAATCTCAATACGAGCACACTGGAATGTAAAGCGAATGGGGTCGTTGGAATAGTACCGGGAGGCAGTTTCACCGTACGTCTTAATGTCTCGGCATCACAGGCAGGAACGTATACGAACCCTGGTATTATAGGTATTTGCGCGGCTGATCCTCAATTTCTAGTCGTAGAAACCGCTGAACTAGATAATGGTTGTACTGATAGTGTCACGGTGACTGCGCCTCTGGCGGATCTCGAGATCACCAAAACTGATGGGGTCACAACAGCTACTCCCGGTGGAAGTATCACATATACTATTGTTGTCACTAATAATGGTCCTGGAACAGTGACTGATGCCCGTGTCATTGATAATTTTCCCTCAAGTTTAACATCGACCTATTCTAGCGCGCCGTTTGGCGGTGCAACTGGTAATACCTCGGGAAGTGGCAATCTGAATGAAACACTTAATATGCCAAGTGGGAGTTCTGTCACATATACAGTAACCTCGGTGATTGATTCTGGGGCTACGGGTACACTTTCTAATACAGCAACAGTGTCCTCTATATTGTCGATTGATAATACGAGTGCCAATGATAGTGCGACAGACAATGATACACTACTTATTCCTGAAGCTGACTTAGAGATCACAAATAGTAATGGTACAAACGGCGTTGCGGCTGGGCTACCCAATACCTATACGATTACGGTTACCAATAATGGTCCCAGTGATGCGACAAATGTTGTGGTAATCGATACGCTTGATGCTGATCTTGCGCTAGTATCTACGAGTGGTTGTGCGGAAGACTCCACTGGTGTTCCAACTTGTTCATTAGGGACAATCTCTGCGGGGTCAAACAAATCCTACACTCTGGCAACAAGTGTCGCTGGAACGGCAACAGGACCCATAGTAAACATAGCTACAGTAGCCTCGGATGTCACAGACAACAATAGTACCAATGATAGTGCAACTGATACAGACAGTGTCGTAGCAATCCAAGTCGGAACGCCTGGCGACGACGTGCTCGCCGGCGGCGCCGGCGCCGACCACATCGACGGGGGCGCGGGCGACGACACCATCAGCGGCGCGGGCGGCGACGACGTCCTCGACGGCGGCGCTGGCGCCGATCGGCTCGACGGCGGCGCCGATGACGACGTCCTGGTCCACGACGCCGCGGACCTGTCGGTGGACGGCGGCTCTGGCTCGGACACTTTGCGGATCGACGGCTCGGGGCTCACACTCGACTTCGACCAGCTCGCCGGCGGTTCGACGGCGGCACAGCGGGGCCTCGAGATAGTCGATCTGACCGGCACCGGCGACAACACGCTGCAGATCGACCTCGAAGGCTTGCTGGACCTCTCGGACACGAGCAACACGCTCAGGGTTCTCGGGGACGCCGGCGACCGCGTCGTCGCGACCAGCAACGACTGGGCCGACGGCGGCTCGACGGGTGGCTTTCACACCTACACCCTGGGTGACGCAACCCTGCTCATAGCAGACGAAGTCGCGGCTGGCAGCGTGATCCTGTAACTCGGCCGCTCCGGCGGCCCCGTCAGGAATCTCTGCGAAATCGGCTGTAGTTTCAGCGCCTGCCGTGGGCGGCCTCCTGGAGACGGTGTCCCGGGGATCCCCAAAAAATGGGAAAAAAGTGGACGCTTCCCTTTATAGACTGCATGAATTAGGGGCAAGTATGAATATTAAGTTGTTGTAGCGTTTTCCCACCCGAGTTTGAAAGCCGAATGTAAAATTGGGTCAGCCTCGATTAAAAAGACCCGCCTCTTCCTCGCAGCCGCTTCCCTCCCTTTATCATCGAATTTGCCCCTATGGACTCTGCCCCCCTCATTCCTCATAAGGTAGGCACAAGCACAAGCCCTGTACTTCTTGTAGGATTGGTTTCTCTTTATCGTTCCCTTTCAATGTTCTGCATGGCTGCTTGTGCGGCAAGCCGCACGTTCGGGTCCTGATCAGTATTCGCGATCTGCGAAAGTCTTGGAATAAAAGATCTCTGGCCGATATTTCCTAACACCTGTACGGCTACTGTTCGTTCTTCTGGAGTCGCGACTTTCGTTAATTCCCATAAGGTGTCTTGTGCCTGAGGATCGTTGAGTTGTCCTATTTCCCTGATGGCGTTCATTCGTGCGCCCCTTCGCACAAAGGCTGGTCCCGGTTGCTCGTACGGCTGTTCATAACTGGTGTCGGTATAGGGACGGCGCAACATATGCATGAGGACCGTGCCGCCATGTGTTTGATTCGTGACCCATGCTTTCAGGATCTGAGCCTGATAAAAGAACAGCGGGTCTCCTTCCAGGTTGCCAATGACATCCCAATACACACTGCCGGCTGGTACTTCACTGGGTTGCCCCACGAATTTGTTTGCCATGATGATGCCGACCTTCGGATGGTAGACCGCCGTATGGAACGTCACCACTGTCCCTTGTTCTAATCCACGGAATATTCCACTGGGCGTTTCGGCATAGTCAATGACCAGCATGGCATCATGGGCTTCTTTAGGGTTGAAGACGACCTGAAATCCGACGTCTTCCAACCTTCCCTTTAAGTTCGAGAGGGGATCATAGAGCGGGTATTCATAGTCTAACCAGGTGGCGACTTTTCCACCAAGCAGAATCGTGTGAATGGTCTTCAGTACCTCTTGTTCTTCAGTGGTGTACGACGTTTTGACCTCTTGGTTGGTTTGTGCATGTGTGAAGGTGGGGATTCCTAGCCCGATAGCCCACATGATTAAGAGAGACAACACGAAACGATTCATTGATTGATTCTCCTTGGGATTATTCTACCGCTGGTTCATCGCGGATAAACCCAGAGCCTCTGAGGGCAAGAAAAAAGGGGCGACACGATGTCATGTGTCCACCTCGGTTTCCTGCCGAACAAGTCTAGGGACCCTCTGTATCACGAGAAACAGAACCTTTTCAGTTAGCTCCAGATGACCGCAAGGTGGTTTTTCATACTCCTGACTTTTCCCTCTCTTTGACTTGGCTCCAAAGGTTTGCCGTGAGAGTTCCTCGTGAGTCGATCCCGACAACCTTGTAGGGTTTCTGAGCAGGAAAACTTCTCCCACAATTTACATTCATTTCTTAAAGGTGTTGGTCCTCCATGATGATGGCCCCTTGTTCTATGCGTTATGGCCACCGCTTCATAGTGATTCACGTCTGGCGAAAATATTTTTATCCAACACTCATCTGTCATTCATTTTCTACTCAACAGGTATAAAAAGATACACCGGGTGTATCCAATTGGATACGAAAGTTCAGGTATAGCCTTTTTCTATCACATCCATTTTTTTACCTAAGTGCCTTCATCAGAAATAAAATAATATCAACGAGTTATTTCCTGACTATCCGTTGGCATCCTGACATTATTTTTGTGGCATACCATGTGCAATGTCACCTTGTAGATAGGTGTGAATAGTGTGATACGGGAAAGATACCTTCTTTTTTGCGACGGCACTTCCATGAATCGCCACAAATTTTTTTTCATTAACCGAGGGTTATCATCATGAAAACATTTCATTTTGACCTTAGACATTTACAACCCATCGCAGGATTGCAGGTGTCGGTGAACATCGCACTGGTAAATTTACAGGAGCATTCAACCGGCACGCAGGACCAAGCGGTTCAATCTCATGCGGCTATGGCTATTTTGCCGGAATATAGTGTGAGAAATTTTACCCATTTTGCTGAAATCGACGACCAGCTGCTACCAGACGATGCCGTAAGCTGGATTCATATCGTACGTCCACCTGTTGAAGGTGTGCATCTGCAGCAAGTCGTCTCCATGCTGCAATATGTTCCTGACAACCATCTCCGACAGGTCTATGCCGATCAAATGGCCATCCATGCGAACTCGTTGGTCCATATCCAATCGTTCTACCGACCGAACGCCAAAGCCCGCGCCAAAGTGCATAGCGCCACGCTTCATACACTTGGGGTGAGAAAACTTCCGGGCAACCCGGATACGGCACTCGATGCTTTGGTGGCCTCACAGACATTGGGAACGAGTTTGAAGACGGCTGCCTGTCTTGTGGCTCATAACCCGGACCTTCAAAACATTCAGCCGTATACGGCAGGTGTGGTGATGACCGCACATATTCTACCCGATCCATCGGTAGACCCGACCCAATATAACAATGTCCAAGTGCTGTCACAGGCCATCGAGGAAGAGGGGGTGAATTGGTCACCGGTGATCGAATGCCGGGACAAGGACGGAAACCCGATAAAAGCTCAGTATGACCTTGATCCGAACAATGGTGGATTCAAGAAAGGTCAGCAACTCTATACCTTCGGCGTGGTGGATGGTGTGTCGAATGTCCTGGCACCGCCGATTAGCGGAGCCATGCAGACCGCATCGAACGACCAACGGCTACGCAACAAAACCTGGGTTGCCACACCAGGAACGGCTTCGTTGAATGATCATAGTGAAACGGTTCCGCAAGCTCATGTTAGCAAAGAGCAAGACCCGAAATTTAAATGGACCGTCAGCGAAAAAACTAGGCACCACGGAATACAGGTGGATTCCTCATCCATCAAAATTGATGAGAAAGATATTTTCTCCATTGATGGATCCAACACCTATCTGCGCACGCTGTACGTTGGCTATCGCCTGCTGGATGCCAACGGCAAGCCTACAACCGAAACCAAGTTGCTGTATTCCATCAGCGCCAGCAATACGATTCTGGGTATTCCCGTACCAACAGATCCCACGGCATTGCAGTTTGCACTCGAAAACGCACCGGGAGTGGAGTTGCAATTTGGAAGTCTTGGTACCACTGACTGGCAAGAAGACGTGAGCTGGCGTGGCGCCTTGTTAACCGGGCTGTGGCAATATGGCGTTCCCATTGTTTTCATCATTGCTGGCAAGGCCATCACGAGTACGTCCCTCTTTAACAAAATCGTCAATGACAAAGATCTCACGGCCGCAGCTATTGGAATAGGGTTTGGTATTGTCGGCGGTGGAACGGCGACCGCCGCGGCTTTGTTCAACACTAAAAAAGTTCTGTTCGCGTTGGGTAATTCCGTGTTGAGCTTTGCCTTGCAAAAGGGCATGGAAGCCTTGGGAAAATGGATTACCGCGCAAGTCGCGGCTGGAGCCCTCTCCAAGGCCTTTGGCCCAGTCGGGTGGTTGTTCACAGCGGCAGCAGTAGTGATGAATGTCGAACAAATGGCCGTCACCACCGGAGAGGTCTTATCCTCTCCCGCTAATATTACGGTGAAGGTCGGTCGTGCCATCGATGTCACCCTGACACTGCATCCTGATCCCAAACATGGCGAAGTCGGCAATCCAGAGACAGCCGTATGGCCAAGCGTGGGCACGAAGTATCTTGTCACATTGCAATATAAAAATGGGACTGACATGACGCTGACTGGTCCCATGCCCTCGACTACGAGCAACACGCCATTGCCACTGACGTATATCGATGTTCCAGCGGGTGGGGAATTTCGAATCATCGCGGGTGTGTATAGCGATTCAGGATGGCTTGCCGGGTCATGGCAAAGTGATTGGACTCAAGCCATGCCCAATTCCGGAACCGTGCTCGATTTGGGTAACAAGAACATTACAGAAAACTTAGTCCCGCTCGCGCCGGATACCCAGTATATCTACAAAGAGCAAATTGCCTTCACAGATGACACGTATGTTTGGGAAAAAGGTACGATCCCCTCGACGCCATTGACAGCCTTAAATTGCAACGATGCTGGCACGCTGTGCGAACTCGTTGATATCACGATCAATAACAGCGCATTCCAAGTCGGGTATGCCTGGCGGGCTTCAGGCCAACACCTCAAACCCGATAAGGCCTCGGCCAAACCATCAGATAAGCAGCTCTATGCCGTCCAGAATCTGTCAGTTCTAGCCAATCCCAGTTCCCGTCTGATCAACACGGATATTGGGTTTACCAACCGGCCAGAGATTGCGTACGCACCCTCGGAAAATGCGGTGTCGCAAGTGGATCAAACCAACTTTGTGCTTGATCCACGAGAGAACATGATGCAGTTGCGGCATGTCACGCTTCAGACTGTAGATGGCACGACCAATTTCGGATTCGGCAATCCGGATTTGAAAAGCTGGGGCCAGTTTCCTTTGCAAAACATTGATGCCCTGGCGGTTCACCCAAGCAATACCGTGATCGCATGTTCGTTCCGCGACCAAAAAATGATGTTGCTGCCATTACCCGAAACCGCGGTCGAAGATAAAAAAGCACCAGTGGCCTTGATGGTCTCTGGTGAAGGTCTACGCCAAGGATTAATGCGCGGACCCAAAGCCCTAGCTGTCGCCCCGGATGGCAGAGTTCTGGTGTTGGAAAGTCAAAACCGCCGGGTCCAGGCCTTCGACCTGAAAGGCAATGCCGCGCCAAGCTTTACTCCAATGAGTCCGTTGTTTGAACTGACCACCTCTGAAGCCAGCAATGATCTGGATAACGGGAAGGTTCCGCAAGCGTTAGTCAACGGCATTATCGAAGCCGGCTTAAATTACCAGTTTGGGCTTTCTAGTGACTTCATTCCAGAACTGGATGGAGGAAAATTTCAACCGGATAAAGATCCGTTGATAAAGGCGTTATCACAGAACGGCATTATTCTGTCGTATGACAAGGACGCCATGAATGACCCGAAACTCAGCGCTCAGATTGTGGTGCATACCAAAGGCCAACGCTGGGTGATCACCGACCCGCGCGGCCAGTCGTGGGCGGTCGTGAATGAGGAAGGAGCGCTCTCGGTCTATGAAATCCCCACGACCGTGGAAATCGCAGTGCAAACACCTGGGCAACAATGGCTTATTATTGATCAGCGAACGGATAATTCGTGGAAGCTGATACCTTCAACCGCCAACCCCGGCAAGAGCTTGGTGTATTACGCCACCTCTTACTTTACTCTCAATGCGCCTACTAAAGGGACGCCAACCTATCTGGACATGGCGGTGGAAGCGCAAGGCCATGTCTACATTCTGTCGTATGTCAATGACGGTTCAAAGACCACGGACTATTTGCTGGATGTCTATGCGCCGGATGGCAGCTTCCTGTTCCGTACCCCAGACCCAAGTGTGACACGAACACCCGAAAATGTGGTCGCCGGAAGGATCACCGTTGATATTTGGCGGAATATGTATGGTTTGACGTTTGAGGCCCTTATTGGACCCAACGGAGCGGTTCAACCAGGGGTCGCGCATTGGAATCCCACACCTCCGTTGTTCTCTTTACCGCTCACGGCCCAAAAGGATTTCAATGATCGTAATATCCAAGTGGTGGTTCAGCTCTTTGAAGAAAAAGGCATCAAACTGACAAAGGACGCCTTCATTCAGGTGATTAACATTGAAGGGGCTTGGAGTGTGAAGGACGGCATGACGATTTATCACGTGTACCGTAGCGGTTCCAGTCTGCAAGTGTTCGCGGTTCCCGCGTGATTGAAAGGAGAAGATGACCCATGCAAGCGCTGTCTATAGCCATCAGCACACTCGGAATTGAGTTCTTCGCGCAGGAATTTGTGGCCACGAAGGCCAATGCCCAACTCAAAAAACTCACGGTACCAAATAGCACTTTCAGGGTTCCTGTTTTTTTTCACCAGGGAGTCTTTCTTTATTATTTCTATCTCGATATCAAGATCGCACTCTCTGATGGCAAGTTTGAGAAGTATAATCCACAATATCAAAGTATTTCACAGCTCACCACAGGAATAATGCCGGGCAGCGAATTCAACTTAGTATTCGCGGCTACCAATTTTACAGTGGGATATAGTTGGTATGAAACCTATAAAAAAAAATCCCCTCTAGGGACTTCTTCTGAGTCAGGTTCATATGCCTACAACCCCCAATTCGGTTCGTTGACCGTCAGCCCGAAGCTCCAGTTCACATACGAGAAAACTAGCAATACGTATGCCATTGTCGTTGTTGACTCCCCGTCGTCCACCGCGAATGTGATTGCCAATATCCCCGCGAAGAGCGTGATCAATGAGCAGACGTATGATGGCTGTTTTAAAAGCAAGGTCTCCGACACCACGGCCAAGTCTATATCGGATATCAATTTTTCCGGCGAGATCAACAAAATATTCCCGCCTGTCTTGAGCAGCATCCCCGCGAGTGGAAACCTCACGAGCGACATTACCTATGATTTTTCGCTAGGTGATTCCGGATTAAATTTCCCAAACAGTAAGGGGATCACTATCGGTGTGACCGGAGCCGTAATGTACAAGGGCACGGAATATGACGGGACCCCACCGACAAACTTTCCTGTACCACCCGTGCCCACTACTCATCACCTGAATGCGTATGTCTCAAACTATCAAGTGAACGCGTTGAATTGGGCATTCTGGAAAGACGGGAAACTCAATGTCACGGTAGAGCCTGCTGACTTGCCAAACCCCGATGCACTAAAAGCCAAAACCTATGTGAGCTGGCTCAAGTCCTTGAAACCCTATGAGGCAAATTATATGCAAGCCCAGGTTTCCCCCAAGGCCTCACCTCTGACTGCATTTCAGGACGCATTTGTTTTTACAGATGCGGTGTTGAACGTCTTGAAATCTCAATTGCCGTCCACGGTGTATCAGAGCGTGTCCAATGCCGTCGGTCAAGAAGCATTTGTCAGCAAAACCGCGTTGGAATCCGAGCTCAAGAGTAGTGGGATTGCCGAAACCTATTTTGCCACCATCGAAAAGGCGGCACTTCAAGGTGGTATTGCGGTGACCCAGGATATGCAGTTCAAGATCGTGATCCAAACCACGACCACGCCACAACCAAATATTATTTTTGATGTCACACGCACGGATGTCCTGGTCAACTTGGCTCTTGGAATTTCCGGCACGGCTCAGACCCTCCAGTTTGGCATTCTCAATGTGGAGAACTCTGTCACCTATGTCTCTAGCACCGTGCCTAATTTCAATGGACCGACATTCGGGGGCCTGGTGTGGCCGGTGGTTGGCGAAAGCGCATATAGGACGGCCATGGTGGGTCTCGGCAAAACCGGAGTGCCCATTCCGATCATGCAGGGCTTTAAGTTTCTTTTTGATGAGGCGGAGTTAAGTGTTCAACAAGGCTTCGTGTCCATCCTCGCGGATGTGGAATTATTATCCTAAGAGCGGTGACGGATTTAGATCTGACCCTGAGTTCAACAAGAGAGGGGCAACATTATTCAGGTAGTCCAGAAATTATTCTGGTTGAAGGGGACCAACATTATGCAAGCGCTGTCAATTGCTATCAGCACACTCGGGATTGAGTTCTTCACAGAACAATTTGTGGCGACTCAGGCCAACACATTACTCAAGAACATGCCCATCCCGGATAATAATTTTACGGTTCCTGATTTTTCACAAGGGGCTGGAAACGGTTCATACAATTATAGCGATATCAAGATTGCGCTATCTGATGGTCGCTTTGAAGATTTTAATCCAGAATATCAAAGCATTACCCAGCTCACCACAGGCACACCTCCGGGAAGCGAATTTAACCTTGTGCTCGTGGGGACGAATTTTACTGTGGTGTATAGTTGGTATGAAACGTACAAGCTGACCATCTGTTCAACCATTTGTTTTAAACCAACTTCTAAGAAAGGGTCGTATACCTATCAACCGAAATTCGGTTCTTTGACCGTCAAGCCGAAACTCGAGTTTCAATTCGATAAAACGAACAATACCTATGCCATTGCCGTAGTGGATTCACCATCATCCACCGCTAATGTTAAGGCCAATATCCCAGGGAAAAGCGTGATTAACGGCCAGACCAGTGACGGATGTTTTAAAACCAAAGTGTCCGACTCAACGGCCAAGTCGATTTCGCACATCGACTTTTCTGGCCAGATCAACAAAATCTTCCCGCCGGTCTTGAGCAGCATCCCGGCGAGCGGAAAGCTGACCACCAACATCACCTATGATTTTGCGGTTGGTGATTCGGAGTTGAAATTCCCAGAGAACAAAGGGATTACCATCGGCGTGACGGGAACCGTGACCTACAAGGGTACCGAATATGATGGAACCCCACCGACAAACTTTCCCGTGCCGCCCGTGCCCACGACGCATCACCTGAATGCGTATGTCTCAAACTATGAGGTGAATGCGTTGAATTGGGCGTTCTGGAAAGATGGGAAACTCGATGTGACGGTGACGCCTGCTAACCTACCGAACCCTGCGGCGTTGAAAGTAAAGACCTATGCTAGCTCGCTTCCTTCTCTGAAGCGCTATGGCGACGTGTATATGGAGGCTCAGATTTCTCCTAAAGCCGCGCCTCTTACGTCATTTCAGGATACGTATGTTTTTACAGATGCAGTGTTAAAGGTCCTGAAATCTCAATTACCCTCCACGGTGTATACCGTGGTCTCTAATGCGGTTGGACACGAAGCGTTTGTCAGCAAAACCGCCCTGGAAGCAGCACTCAAGGACAATGGGATCGCCGAGACCTATTTTGCCCCCATCGAAAAGGCCGCGCTGCAGGCGGGCATGGCCTTCACACAGGATATGCAGTTCAAGCTCGTGATCGAAACGACTACAAAGCCGCAGCCAGACATTGTGTTTGATGTGGCCCGCACGGATGTCATGATTGATTTGGCTTTGGGAATTTCGGGTCATGCGCAGACCCTTCAATTCGGCATCCTCAATGTAGAGAATTCCGTCACGTTTGTGTCTTCCACTGTGCCCGATTTCAATGGACTCAAATTTGGAATTTTGATTTGGCCAGTGGTTGGCGAAAGCGCGTATATGACCGCGATGGAAGGACTCGGCAAAACTGGCGTGCCCATTCCGATCATGCAGGGATTCAAATTTGTCTTTGATGATGCTGAATTGAGTATCCAAAAAGGCTTCGTGTCCATCCTCGCGGATGTCGAGCTTTCCACTTAAGAAAATTGTTCATTGGGTAGACGGGATTAGTACGAACATCCTTCAAGACCTCCGGTGAAGATACCGGCTGCAGGGAAGAAAAGCCATGCAAGCACTATCAATCGCGATTGGGAAAGCGGGGATTGAGTTCTTCGCCGAGCAATTTATTGGCAACAAGGCAGCCAATCGACTGAGTAGTTTAAAGCCGGCGAATAAAACCATACCGATCCCACCGTTTAACACGCACCATCCTACCACTATGGACCTATACTCCGATATCCACATCACGCTGAGTAACGGCAGTATGGTGACCTTTCACCCGCATTATCAAAGTATTCAACAATTACACACAGGCACTCCGCCAGGCAGCACATTTTCCCTGGTCATCAATGCGGAGAATTTTTCGGCTTTATACAACTGGAACGAAACCTATAAGGATTATCGTTGCTTTGTGTTAGGGAAATACCCAAGTTGCGGTAAATTTCCGGGAAACCATAACTACAGCTATTCACCGTCCTTCGTGTCACTTGCCGTGATGTTGACGCTCCAGTTTGTCTATCAAAGCCAAAGTAATGATTACCTTATGAAGGTAACAGGTACGTTGCCCGCGACCAGCGGAGAAAGACCCAATATCCCCGCCAAGAGCATTCTCCAAGGCCAGACCGTGCACGGGTGCTATCAACATAATGTATCAGAGGAAACCGCAAACTCTGTTTCTAGTCTTAAGCTTGGTCCCTCGATTGAAACGCTCTTGAATTCCCTGACGACCACCATTGCCGCGAGCGGGAAACTTGCCAATGATATTACCTATGATTTTGCACTTGGCGATTCTGGGTTGAAATTTCCCAATAGTAACGGAATCACGATCGGAGTCACCGGAGCCGTCACCTATCAAACGACAAAATATGATGGAACCTCACCAGTCGATTTTCCTGTGCCGCCAGTCCCCAAAATGCATCATGTGAATGTGTATGTCTCAAACTATGAAGTGGATGCGTTGAACTGGGCGTTTTGGAAGAATGGGAAACTCGATGTCACGGTCGATCCTGGGAATCTGAACAATCCGGCGGCACTTCAAGTGAAAACCTATGTTTCTTATCTTAAATCATTGAAACCCTATGCCGCCTATTACATGCAGGCTGAGATTTCGCCCAAGGCCGCGCCTCTGACGGCATTCCAAGACGTCTATATCTTTACCGATGCCGTACTGAAGGTCTTAAAAGCTCAATTGCCAACCATGGTTTATCAAGTGGTCTTCAATGAGGTGGGGCAGGAAGCGTTTGTGAGCAAGACTGCGCTTGAAGCAACCTTGAATAAATATCCAAGCGTCAAGCCCTTTGTACAAACTATCGAAAAAGCCTCGCTACAGGGGGGTATGGCCGTCACCCAGAACATGCATTTCAAGTTGGTCATCGAAACTCCAACAACACCCAAGCCTAATATCGTGTTTGATGTCGCTCGCACGGATGTCTTGCTCGATTTGGCTCTGGGAATTTCCCCTTCTGGTAAGGCACAAACCCTCAAGTTCGGCATCCTTAATGTCAATAATTCCGTCACATTCGTGTCTTCCACCGTGCCACATTTCAATGGACTCAACTTCGGTGTCCTGGTGTGGCCGGTTGTTGGCGAAAGCGCGTACCTGACGGCCATGGAGGGTCTCGGCAAAACCGGTGTGCCCATTCCGATTATGCAGGGGTTTAAGTTCGTCTTTGATGATGCGGAGTTGAGTATTCAAAAAGGCTTTGTGTCCATCCTCGCGGATGTCGAACTGTCAACCTAAGCCTGAGTCACTTGGCTCTCCTCTTAATAAAGGAGAGATGTAATCCGGCAATCATTCCGGCTGAAGAGAAGGAACATCATGCAAGCACTTTCGATGGCGATTGGCAAAGCGGGAATCGACTTTTTTGCACAGCAATTCATTGGCGACAAGGCAGCCGGTATTCTCAGTGGATTAACACCAGCAGGAAAAACCATGCCAATCAAAGAGTTTACGAAGCGTAGTCCCTATAGTTGGAATACCTACTCTAAGATCACCATCACGCTCAGTAACGGCACCATGGTGGACTTCCACCCGCAATACCAAAGTATTGAACAATTGAATGCCGGAACTCCGCCGGGAAGCACATTTTCCCTGGTTATCAATGCGGCGAAATTTTCCGCTTCGTACGACTGGAACGAAAAGTATAAAGACTGGTGGTGCGTGCAATCGGGAAAACACGTGAGTTGTAACACTACCCATAACGACAAAAACTATGGCTATGCCCCGTCGTTTGGGTTACTGGCGGTCACATTGACACTCCAGTTTTCCTATCAAAGCCAGGGTAATGATTACATCATTAAGGTCACGGGTACCTCATCCAAGACGAGCGGGGAAAAAGCCAATATTCCTGGCAAGAGCATTCTGCAGGGCGAGACCATGCACGGGTGCTTTAAGCATAATGTCTCAAAGGAAACGGCGAATGCCGTTTCTGATATCAAATTGGGCACCACGATTGAAACACTCTTTAATTCTCTCACGACTACCATAGCCGCGAGTGGCAAACTTACCAGTGACATCACCTTTGATTTTGCGCTGGGTGATTCAGGACTGAAATTTCCTAATAGCAATGGCATTACTATCGGGATCACAGGAGACGTCACCTATCAAACGACAAAATATCCTGGAACGCCCCCAGCCAACTTTCCTGTCCCGCCAGTTCCGACGGCCACGGATCAGCATCATCTCAATATTTATGTCTCGAACTATGAAGTGGATGCGCTGAACTGGGCATTTTGGAAAGATGGGAAACTCGATGTCACGGTGGACCCCAATGACTTACCCAACCCCGCAGCCTTGAAAGTGAAGACGTATGCCAGCTGGCTTCCCTCTTTGAAACCCTATGAAGATACCTACATGCAGGCTCAGGTTTCACCCAAAGCCGCGCCCCTGACCTCATTTCAAGACGCGTATATCTTTACCGATGCGGTGTTAAAGATTTTGAAAGGGCAATTACCAGCGACGGTGTATACCACGCTTGCGAATACGGTCGGTAATGAAGCCTTTGTCAGCAAAGCCGCGCTCGAGGCAGAACTCACCGGGGCAAAAGTTTCTGAAACCTATTTTGCCACCATCGAAAAGGCGGCTTTACTGGCGGGCATGGCTGTGACCCAAGATATGCAGTTCACGCTCGTGATCGAAACTAAGACCACGCCAAACCCGAATATTGTGTTTGATGTGTCCCGCACGGATGTCATGATCAACCTCGCGTTGGGTATATCCGGCAAGGTCCAGACCCTCCAATTCGGCATCCTCAATGTGGAGAATGCTGTCACGTTCGTGTCAACCACTGTGCCTAATTTTAATAAACAGACATTTGGAAGTCTCGTGTGGCCAGTCGTGGGCGAAAGCGCCTATATGGCGGCTATGGAGGGTCTCGGAAAAGTCGGAGTGCCGTTACCAATCATGAAAGGATTTACCTTTGTCTTTGATCAGGCAGAACTGAGTATTCAGAAAGGATTCATCTCAATCTTAACCGACGTGGAATTTAAATCTTAGACTCTTTGATGCCTTCTTATAGTGATTCTAAATACGTTTCATAATCTCGAAATGCGAATATCGAAATCCGAAACAAATTTCAATGACCAAATATCAAATCTGGAGAAGAGCCAGGACACCTTGAAGATTAAATGCAGGATTACATCCACTGTGTACGCGTTCTTAAAATGACGGAATGATCTGTTTGAAACATTCGAATTTTGGATTTCCAATTTGTTTCGGATTTCGATATTCGAGCTTCGGATTTACTCTCAGATTCTTTAACCATTAGGACAAAAACGAATTTCATTGAAAATCCAATAGGTAAACGTAGCAGACAATCCGTGCTTTTTTAACCACTGGAAAGACAGAACATGTCAGAAAATTATGGCGAATTTGGAGGCAAGATCGTATTTGGCTCGACCCAAGCTGGTGTCGGGCCATATTATCTGACAACCCAGAAATTCAAGGGCGACATTACAGAGGAACACCCCCTTGCCCCACTGGGTGACAGAATTCACTCTTCCGGTCTCTTTCTGCCCACCATGTCAGCCCTAGCAGCGACGGAAAACGAACGATGCATGTTCTACGCTCAGTCTGGTGGCGGGTATTACATGCAGATGGCAAGCCTGTTATGGGTTACGCTTGATACGTCGCTGGGTTGGTTGCTTTTGACTGAGGACTTCAGCGAAGCAGTCATCATCGAGTTATCGGGAGTTCCATTCGCATCAACCATGCAAGTGCGTACGGCCGATGGCCCGAAGACTGTGTACTACATGGTGGATAACCCAAGCCCAATTCTCACGATCAATTCTTCCTCAAACGCATCGACTGTGTTC
Organism: Nitrospirales bacterium; assembly: GCA_029261305.1. The sequence goes on along the minus strand of JAJDBO010000019.1, from coordinate 5,671 downwards.
GCGCCTCAGGTGGCCACCCCTTCTTTGGGCACTATGCAGAATTCTAAAAATGGCAAGGGCGTGGATTTATTAAATGTGAATCTCTCTGACCAAAGTATGGCAGGGATTGATTTCACCGGCGCTGATTTCACCCAGGCCGATCTGACGACTTCTGCCCTGGATGGCACCATGTTGACATCCGCCGTGTTTGCTCAAGCTGTGTTGACGGGTTTTACCTGCGATGGTGCGATCTTGGATCAAGCCAAATTCAACAATGCCATCATGGAGGGTGTGAAATGGGGAATGCCGAAAAGTGCAGTCCAAATCGACTTCACGGGTTGTAAAGCCAAAGGGGCAATCTTAGGCAATGCCGACACGGAGCTAGACTGTACGCAGGCGATTCTCACTAGTGGGGATTTTCGCGGGGCTGATCTTACAAAAATGAATTTCACCAGCGCGCAAGCGGGAAGTGCCCTGTTAGCTGGTGCCGTGTTGAACAACGTGAAACTAGATGGGGCCAACCTGCGCGAAGTGGTTGCGGTTGGGGCGAGTATCAAAAACGCCTCCCTGACCAGCATCAATGGCCAAAGCGCCAACTTTGTGAATGCCGACTTGTCCGGGACAGATTTTAGTCAGGCGAAGATGGGAGCCAAAGCCTTCCTTTTTAATTTGCCAGGAAGTTTTGCCAATGAACTGGACACCGTGAAATATCCTCAAACAGATCTGATCAAAGCCTTCACCGACAAAGGCGCCAAGCTAGGCGAGGAATCGTTAATCGTGATTGTTGAACAGAAAGCAAGGTGGACCATTGATGATCCCAACGGACCGTATGCCCTTATTCTCAATCGTGCGGGGACCATCGACGTGTTCTTGGATTCAATCGATCTTCGTCCGGCGAATTTATCAGGCGCGCGTTGCCTCGGTACCCGAGCACCAGGAGCCAATATGGCTGGTGCGAATTTGCGAGGAGTCGCGTGGTATGCCAGCAACGCCACGTTGGACCATGCTGACTTGGAAGGCGCAGCGTTGAATGGCAGTTTGCTCACCGGTACGGACTTTACACAGGCCTTCCTGTCTGGAGCAGATTTCAGCGATTGTATTCTCATTCAGTCCACCATGCGTGGCTGTCTCATTGGATTGGGGCAAAATAAACAATCAACCTCTTTTGATCGAGCCCAACTCCAAGGCCTCGAATTGACGGCAAGCACATTGATAGGCGGATCACTGGTTGGTGCGGCCGTTGCACTCAAGGAAGGTGTGCCGCTATTTAATCTCCCGCTCGATGACCAGGACAAACTTGTCCAAGCCCGTTTACAGGAGTTAGCCCCAACGTTTGATGCCGCGGGCTATCCGTTAGGACCCCAAGCGATTGTTAAGAAAATTGATGATTGGTTGATTGACAACCAGAAAGATACAAACCCTGCCATGCCTCGATCGTATTTGGTCATGCGAACTCTCGATCAACAGCTTTCGGTGTTTGATGGCAGTTCCAATAAATATCTTTTTCCATTGCCCGGCAATGATGACCGGTTTTTGAATCGTCCGACGGCTTCGAAACAATTGATCGGAGCCTTCAAGCAAAATGGTTATTCTCTTGCTGAAGAAGCGCCCATCACCGCACAACATTATTGGCAAATCGATATCGGCGAAGGTGGACCAACGAACAGGCTAGTCATTTACTCAACCCTGCGCGTGTATGTCACCGGCAACAATTTAACAGTGTTTGGAGCGATCGTCGCGCAGGTGGAACGATGGGCCAAGGAGTTTCCCAACGGCCTAGCCTTTTCCGCAACACAAGCTGCGGAAACCGCCTTCAATGCATCAACCATTGGACCCAGTGGTGTTCCTAAACGTTTGATCGCAGAAGGCTATCTGACTTGGCAGGAATATCTCACAGTCGATGGAGATGAGATCTTTTAGAGGTGGTGATCGCAAACGTATTTTTACATCAACAGGCATTCAGGTGTTGTTTGAGTATTAGATTAAAAGGGGAGACACGATGGCAGGCAAAAAAGACTTACCAAAGTCGAGCAAAGAAACCCCTCCCTCTCGGCCCAATATCCTCCTGATCCTTGTTGACCAACTTCGTTACCCGCGACTCAGTTACGGGGACGCAGGCTTGGCCAATTCCATGAAGGACATTCTTCCCTTTGTGGGAGACCTGAAAGACAATCCCTTCGTGAAACATTTCCCGGGCTTCACCAAGTTACGGGAATACGGGGTGGTGTTGACCAATCACAGTATCGCGGAATCCGCATGTATTCCCAGACGCGCCAGTATTATGACTGGCCAGTATGGTCCACGAACCGGTGTCACCCAGACGGACGGCCAGTTCAAAAGCGGAGATACTCAAAATTTTCCATGGCTGCGTCACGATGGGTTTGCCACCTTGGGCGATTGGTTCAAAGCGATAGGCTACAGCACGCATCACTTCGGCAAATGGCATGTCAGTAAACCACCCAAACGTACCCTACAGGGATTTGGTTATGAAAATTGGGAGCTGTCCTGGCCTGCGCCCCATGGAGCGCAATTAAATAATCTTGGCACATTCCGTGATTATCAATTCGCTGACTCTGCCTGTGCCTTTCTCCAGGCACGAGGGTTAGGTGTGCCCTGCAGCCGAGCCACCTCGCAACAAAATGAGGATCACCCCCGAAGCACGCATACTCCAGAAACCAAACCGTTCCTCGCGGTGAGCTCATTTACCAATCCGCATGATATTGCCGTGTATCCAACGCTTCCACGCGCGTTATCCCCGGCGTTCGGGCCCGGTGGTTCGGTTCCGGTTCGCGCTCAGGGCGACATGAGTACGACACCCATGCAAGGAAAATTTCAGGTGCCCTTGAATCCAACCGGACTTCCCCAGAATTGCGCCATGAGTTCACCGACGCAAAATGAAGACTTACGTACGAATAACAAACCTCAGGCGCAATACGATTATTCCCTCAAAGTTGGCATCCGGGGTTTCTTAAGCCAAGTGGCTGTGGGTCCATGAAAGGATGAGGAACAATCAACATGACACAACATTGCAACTACAACTTTCTTCGATGGATCGTCTGGGTGCTGCCCTTGGTGATATGTATGGCTCACCCTTGGGGAGCGAAAGCCTCTCAACAGACTACGTATGCTGCATACACATTGTTGACGTCTTCAAATACCGGTGAGACGGTTCCCATGGCACGGGTCATACTTCATGGTGCCTCTACGGCTTGTCCGAAACTCATTTATGGTTCGAACTCGATTACGATGTCTCCTCGCCAAAATCCTAATTCGGTTCAGTTTGACGTGACCGTCTGTGAGGCATTCATTTCGTTTGATCAAGCGTTGACGGTGACTGATAGCGACATCACGCTCCAAGCCGTGACCTCATCCCCATCTAAAATTTTGGTCTACGGAGATACGGGTTGCAAAGTAAAGGATTGTCCCACGGGGCCAGCAACGCCCTTTTATAGTTTGGCCTGTGCCGGTGCATGGAAATCCCCTGATCTGATTTTGCACATGGGAGACTTTAACTATCGTGGTACCTCAAGCACGGTGACGATAAAAGGGAGCAACGAGTCCTTCTCTGTCTATGATGCTGGCGACGATGCGGACTCAGACTCACAGTGTCAGCTCACCAGCGACTACTATAGCCAGAATGCTGCTGATAGTTCGATGCCAGACAATTGGACGAATTGGTGGAATGACTTCTTTTTCCCAGCACAAGACCTGTTGCCAACTGCGCCCTGGATCTTTGCCCGAGGAAATCATGAATTGTGCAGCAGAGCGGGACCGGGCTGGTTTTACTTTCTTGGGCCAGGTTCAAACCTGAAAGGCGCGGGGATGGCGCAGATGAGCTGCCCGAACCAAGGGAGTCTGTCCAAGCCTGACAAGAATGTCATGAGTCATTTACTTTTTGTGGACCCCTACATCGTGCAGCTCAAAACCCTAGGAGTTCTGGTGTTGGATTCAGCCAATGCCTGTGACGCCCATGCGCCTAAGCCTACACGGGGAAAATCCTCAGCGGAGAAATACCCTTTGGAGATATACCAAAGCCAATTCAACCAGATTCCAAAGCTGATTACCAATAGTACACAAACCTGGTTGATGACGCACCGGCCCTTATGGGGAATCAAGAAGTATGAGCCAAAGAAAAATCCTCCAGAAGTAAAAGCCATTAATCAAACCTTGCAAAAGGCCTCAAAAAATAAGGTGCCAGCGAAGATCTCTCTCTTGCTCTCTGGGCACATGCATACTTTTGAAACCTTATCATTTACGAAAGAGACGCTCCCTCCGCAATTGATTACAGGAAATGGAGGAGTCAAATTATCAAAAAGCAAACATCTTCCACCGACGATTCCCAAAAATGTGGCATTGCCGCACCATGGTCCAACGGTCGAGGGCGGACAGGTGATCAAGCATCATGGATATATGGCTATAGACCTCGCGACCTCCAGTTGGACTGGAACTCTCTGGGGAATGAAAAAGGTCAAACTGGCAAAATGCGGATCAAGTTTAATCCCTGTGTGCCAGGTGATTGGGAAATGAATAGAAGGGCAGTGTTGATTTGGCGAAGCCGCGTGGCACCTATCAATCAGAAAGGAGATACCTCATATGACAACATCGCCGTTCATTTCTGGAAACTGTAACGCCTATCCGCCCATAATGATTGCCTTGTGTGAAATTTCCTATCAAGACATCAAAACTATTCCACACACAGTCAAAGACCAGTTAAAACTTCAAGTGGTGTGGGGGCCAGCTGAACTCGTCAGTGATCTGGACGTGGCCTACAGCCTCATGTTTGTCGCGCAAAATGTTGGCTCGAATGAGTATATCGTCGTGATCCGTGGGACCAATTTTGATAGCTGGGAGTCCTGGATGAAAGAAGACTTTGCGATTGGGACGACTCAACCATTCAACAAGCTGGCTCCCCATGCTCCAAGCACCGCATTGATTTCACAGGGCACCTATAATGGCATGCAAGATTTGTTAAAGCTCAAGGATCCTTCTACAAAAAAGGATGTGGTCACGTTTCTGCAAGGTCTCACGAACCATAACCTGTATGTGACCGGACATAGTTTGGGAGGGACACTCACCCCACCTATGTTTGCTTATCTCAATGATCGACTCTATGGCGGGGGACCAGTCACGAATATGGCCCTGTGGTCCTTTGCGGGCCTGACGGCAGGCAATGCCGGGTTTAATAATTACTTTAATGGATTAGGGACGACGGATTGGCCATGGCGGCTTCACAATACCCTGGATATTGCTCCATGGTGTTGGGAATCTCAACAATCCCTACAAGATATTTATAAAAAGAATGACTTGTCGTGGGGATGGCCAGAAGATGACTACATCAAACACTTGTTTAGCGAGGCCGCTGGCATTGGGTATGCCCAGCCGAAAGGAGATCAAGCCTTGGTCGGAACATTTGATCCAAATTTTCCAGACGATGATCTGTGGACAGCCCAAGCGTTACATCAGCATCACTCGACGACGTATAGAAAACTAGTAGACGGGCTATATTCTAAAACCTCTTAACGCACGACCATGAAGGGAAGTTAGAGTAAAATTCTGAATATCTAAGGGATATGGCATTGTATGACCAGACCCTAAATTCTTGGATCAATGTAAATGTGATGTTTAGAAGTTTTCATTGGAACTTGAAATTTAAATATCAAAAATCGGTCTGGTGGATAAGCAAAACATTCTT
>JAJDBO010000180.1 GCA_029261305.1 Nitrospirales bacterium | reverse complement strand
CGGTAGGGTGCGATCGAAGACTTCAATCTTAAAGCCTTCATCTTGAAGGGATTTCATCATGGCCAACCCTTGTTTTTCATTGGGGCCACCTCGGCGCACCCAAATTCGAACATTGTCCAATTTGCCTTCGGCTTTGGCTTTGCGAAACGCATTGATGATTCCACCAAATGTCTTTTTGACATCCGTGAAATTTGCAATCGCGCCGCCAACAATAATATTGGTGATACCAGGCAGTGAACAGACTTTTTCGGTCAACACTTCCACAGCCCAATCCGGAGGATCGCCCGAGTATTCAGCATAGTTGGCAAGCTTCCCACCACGAGCGACCACGGCATCGGAATAGTACACGCTCGCGCCACCACCGGCAGGCAACATGGCAATATTTCCACCAGGAATTTCAATGAGTTTGACAGATCCTTTGACTTTCGCATCAACCGCCATGACTTCTTCTTCATTCTTGGTATAAGCCCGACCAAACTCGGCGGCAAACGGGAAGGTCCAATCTTTATGTCTGAACTTGGCATCACCATCGAGAAGGGTGACGGCATCCAGAGCAACTAAATCACCAGCCGAATTTTGCACGACTGGATTGATTTCCAAGTATTGAGCATCTTCATTATCAAAACAGGTGTACAGCTTCTTAAGAAACTCGGCGATTTTTGTGGCTGTGTCGCCGGAGAATCCTGCATCTTTCGCTAAACCGGAAAGGGCGGCATCAGTCGGCACTTCTCCAATATCTACTAAGATCCGCTTGACCTTATCCCAGTTAGCTTCGACTTCGATGCCACCACACTTGGCCACCATGACTTCCACACCCTCGCGGGTAGATTTAGCTGACGCATAATATTCGTCCGTATGGTCAATGGCTTCAGACACAATCACTTCACGAATCGTGACCGACTCCACCTGCTTCCCTAGCATTTCTTTTACCGCGGCCTTGGTTCCTGCAAGATCCAACCCTACTTTGACGAGGCCGAGTTTAAATCTTGAACCCAAAGCTTCATGGGCCTTGGCCACCAGCTTACTCTTTTGAAGCCAGTCATTCGCCTTCGAAAGTTGATCAAACTCCTCAGAGGAACTAACGACAACATAGTTCGGGGTTAGCAAACCCCACTTTTTCAACAAGCCCATACCCGGGCCTTCAAGTACCTTAGCCATAGCGAAACCTTTGTTAAGGTGGGTGATATTTAGACTTTCCAGAATTTACGAAACCGAACTGCGCATTTTAATGAGATTTTTACTGAGAGGCAATCAACCAGAAGACCCAGATGAGAGGAGAGACGAAAGGCCCAGAAAAATAACACCAAATGAAAGATTCACTATTGAAAAATTAATTTTTTCTTTTATTTTCAATTAGTTGAGTGAAATTTTGAAATGGAGTCTATAGGCTTACCTCTAATACCACGATGGGAGAACAGGGGGAAATTACCAGAACCCACAATATATTCATGATTCCCAGGGTCCATCTAAAGGAGTCATTTTTTGAATTCTCAAAGTACCTCTCTCCAGGTCATGACTGCCGCAGGTCTGGTGAGAAGTGCTGCTTTTATCTGGCAACTGTCGTACTGAATGTTTAAACGTCCCCCAATCTGGTTGATATTTCTGGCCCAGAGCCCGCCCTTGATGGTCATCAATGCCCCATCTCCCTGAATGGTAAGGTCGCCAGTTACAATAATCATCCCTTGCCAGTAGACCTCCCCTTCAAAAGCTACCATGCCCTCAACTAATAAAATTCCTTGCCCCACAATATTTTGAATTCGGAGCGGACGTTGACTTCCTCCCTGGAGCAAGTAAGTGTCAGGACCTGGGTTTGTGCCCAACTGTTGATTCAATAAGTCTGCTTGAATCGGCTCTGCCCCAACACCAAGGTCAGAAGCGACTTGTGCAAGATCGACTACCACGCCCCCTTGAACAGGAATGGCAGGCATCCCATCAAATTGGAAGCCTGATCCTGAATTGATGGAGCTACTCGAATACACGGGCGCCAAACTTGGAACGACACCACAAGCATCATGGCCATTGATGGTTCCAGATTGGCCAGACAAGGTGACATCCCCTGAAGCGTACACCGCTCCAAGATGGTTCGGCCCTACCGGATGCAAGACCTCGGTTTCGAGAAGCGCCCCTCCAACACAGCTTCCCCCATTCGACGTAACCAGTTCCACCGCCAACCATGGGGTCGGACCCTGTGTGGTAAATTGCTGCGGCTCTTTCGCATTGGCATTCGGGTATCCATAATACACGACGCTCCCCACATTAGAGGATCGATGCTTTGAAGAACTCCCATCCCCATCTAAGTAGTGAGGCGTATTCGTACGATGTCCAGCCTGCTCCGCATCATATTCAGTTTTATGCCGAAGCTTGACCCAATACGGGATGGACGATTGAACACTGTTCAGCTGAATGGCAGTATTAGTTGGATATCCCGGTTGAGGAATCAGATTCAAATATTGAGAAGAAAAATTCGGATCGTCGTTGGGGGACCAAGTAGAAGACGTCAAAATATAGGCCGACCAAAAGGGGTTGGCACTTTTACCAAGATCCGAAATGAAAAATTGTTCAGCACCAACTCGGTTTCGCAACCGCCCCCGCCCCTCCGCCAACCCCGCCTCAGCCGCATAAAAATCCTGCACCGCTTGTCGCTGATTCCCACTTATCTTTATCTCCGTCGAAGTCGTCTGCAACACCGTCGCCGCCACAATTCCCACCACAACCACCAACAACAACGCCGCGACCAGGGCAAAGCCTTGATTCCGACTATGATAAAATCTGGCACTTGCCATTCGAGGTTTCATTGAAGTTAGAAATCGATTTCTTTTGGCCGTTTGGTTCAATTCAAGTTCCTTGGCACCACCCGAGAACGCAATGCAAAAGTTCGGAAGCCATTATTTTTTGAATATTTGGGATCCGCATGTTCGGTTTGTGTAGTAAGGGTCAGTTCAATCATTCGAATGTGTGGTGAGTTCGTTGTTGGCACAGAACCCTGGCTAAAATACTCAATGGTCAGGGATTGAATATGTTCCCCTACGGGTTGTCTTCCCCCTCGACCGACTTTTCGCTTGAGGGTGAGGTCTGAGGCATCATGGAGAAACACAATTGATTCGTTCGAATCCGTGGGTAGCCCATTTCCATTGAGGTCTGATGTAATGTGCAACTCCGCTGGGTGATAAGCCACCCCGAAAAAATCATTCGAACTGCCTTCATCTCGATTCGCCCCCATGGGATCATATCCAGCCATTCGAAGTTCACGAGTCATCAGGTCCATAGCTGCACGCGCATTTTGTTGCATGGCCATCACATCCTCTTGAACGATTCGCTGCTTCACTTGCACCAGATGAATACTGTACACCGCTGCCACAGTCGCCAAACCCATGACCAACGCCACCATGAGTTCGGTAAGCGTGACCCCACGCTGATCAAGAAGTGGCTGTGGACGATCGTACATCATTATTCCGCGAAGATGGTAGATAAGGAAACGGCGTGACCGTCGTCTGCCCATGATACCAATACGGTCAACATTTGCAGGCCGACAATTGGAGTATTGGGCTCTATTGTTGACACTCGTTTATAGAGAGGAAAGTCAGGCAAGGCTTCATAGGGCTCATCGATGGTTCTCTTGCTGAGGAGAGTGGGGTTATACCCGGCCAACGTAAACTCTTCAATTTTTTCTTGCGCTAATACTGTGGCCGTGGTGAGGTGCCTTCCTGTGGCAGAACCTTTCCAAGCAACCGTGGCCAACCCAGAAAGCGCCAGGAGCGCCAAGAAGACAAGGCCCATAGCAATCACTACTTCTATGAGAGTG
>JAJDBO010000179.1 GCA_029261305.1 Nitrospirales bacterium | reverse complement strand
TCAGGGTGAATTTCTTAATGCGATTGATCAAACCCTTTGGACGTTTCGTATTGTCCTCGGGGGGGTGGCCGTCGTGGCGTTACTCGTTGGAGGCATTGGTATTATGAATATTATGCTGGTCACGGTGACGGAGCGAACACGAGAAATTGGCTTGCGCAAAGCCATTGGGGCTCGGCGTCGCGATATCCTGCTTCAGTTCCTTGTCGAATCTGTCACGATCAGTGCGATTGGTGGGGGCCTTGGTATTCTTGGCGGGATTGGCGCGGCCTATGGATTTGGAGGATTAGTGGCTCAGTCCATGCCGGGTGGAGGGGACTGGGGTGCGGTCATTCAACCTTCTGCTATTGTGATTGCGTTTTCGTTTGCGGTTTTTGTCGGGGTATTTTTTGGTCTGTATCCTGCGGTAAAAGCCTCAAAACTTGATCCAGCCGAAGCTCTCCGTTATCAATGATCTGGCTCTTTGCCGATAGACCACAAAAGGTCAACACTTCTGGACTCTCTTTCTGCTAACCCACAGTTGTCAAAGACCAAGGTTGAAGAGCGAGCTTCCTGGCTGGCTTTATTCCCGGTCTTGTTGACTGGGTTATTTTATTTTCTTCCTTCATCTCTTCAAGATCTTCGTCTCATTCAATTCCTCCCGCAATTGTCTGCATATCTTGTGCTTGGGCTTTGGTGTTCTTGTAACTCTGTACCGTTTGCACACCTTGGGTTAAAACCCCAAGGGTTTTTCACGAGTTTCAAATGTGGCATGTTCACGGGAATATTTCTTGGTGCCTTCAATACGTTTTTCATTCTTTGGGTAGCACCAACAATTGGTCTGGATATCTTATTCTTGAAAGACACCCCCCATGCCACTATACCAACTTGGATCATGATCCCTTGGGGAATTTTTATCATTGCCATGGGCGTGGAACTCAATTTTCGTGGTTTCCTTCTTGGGCGATTGGAGAGGTTGGTACGACAATGTTTTCATGACGTTTTACCACGATTTCTTCCCTGGGCATCATCATTTGCCGTGGTGGGTTCGGCTCTGGTATTTGCTTTTGATCCGTTTATGGTTTTCACGTTTCAGGATTTGCACTGGATTGCTGTTTGGGACGGCTTGGTCTGGGGGTTGATTTTTGTTCGACTGAGAAATCTGTTTGCCGTCGTCGTGGCGCATGCCGTGGAAGTCGTGATACTGTACTCCTGTATCAAGGTAGTGTTGACCTAAGATTAAAGGCAAGAGAGTTCGTGTATAAGGAATTGCTGAATTTTTGCGATGAATGAATTGGCTAAATATGTGATGTACTTTATTTTGGGAGGGACATTAGTGTCTGTCTCCACGTATCTTGGTTCACATGGGAAAAGTTTTGTGGCGGCGCTGGCTAGTACGTTGCCGATTATTAGTGGGATGACCTTTCTTCTCATCTATGTCAATGTTGGTACCGGCCCCACCGTATCCTTTGCGAAAAATCTGATCTGGCTTTCACCGCCATGGTTTGCTTATGTGTTTACGATGATGTTTGGCGTGCCTCGGTTGGGGTTTGCGATGTCCTTTGCCATGGCTATGACATTGTATGTACTTCTCGTCTCAGTGATTCGCGTGGTTCTTCGATAACGGTGTGGTGGCTGGAAATGAAGGCCTATTGAATCTGTTCATGACCGATAAACTAAGGATGACCAATGACAAATGAAGATATAGTAAAACCGTCCGTTCAAGCGTTTTTGGTTTGCGACAGTGTGATTGTTGATAGTCAGACCGGCAAAAAAAGTCTCATTGGAACCTTTACTCACCTGTGGGCTCCAAGATTTCCATGCCAACATCATCAAATGGGGGTGTATTTTTGCTTGACTGATGCGGAAGGGGATTATGAATTTCAATTACAGTTGGTGTATTTAGACCAGGATAAAATCGTTGGTAAAGCCACCTTATCCCCCTTTACGATTCGAAATCGACTGGAAATTCACGATTTTGGCGTCAATATTCCTTCGATGGTCTTTCCTGGTCCGGGCCGGTATGAGTTTAGGCTGAATGCCAATGGGTATTTTATCACTCACAAAGATTTCGATGTGATCCAGCAAGAACAGCCAAGAGAATCTCAGGAAACTTAACCTTCTCAGTTCTCGTAATTTTTTTTTAACCTTCTTTTCCCCCTCATTGTTCATCGCCATTTTCTTATTCATAATTTTCTATATTTCAAGAATTGTGGTTGACGGTAGGGCTTGACTTTTATCGCCCAGGACTTATCTCAGTAGAAAGAGGCGCTTCTACAAAAACTTACAATCAAACAAATTCAATAGGAGTAGAGGAGGTGTCATATGTTGGTGAAATGGGATCCATTTAGAGAACTTGAGCAAACTATGAATTGGTGGGGTACGCAACCATATCGCCGGCCGTTATGGGATGATCATAATGCGCAATCGGTAAACTGGGCACCGGCCGTGAATGTGTATGAAGACCCGGAAGCCCTATATTTGGAAACGCAGTTGCCTGGTGTTGAACTGAAGGATGTGAATATTTCAGTCGTTGATCATACGTTGGAATTGAGAGGCGAACGAAAAATTGAGCATGAAGACAATACCGACGGGTACCATTTTCGAGAGGCTCAGTATGGCAATTTTGCTAGGAGCTTCAATTTGCCGAAATATGTGAATCCCAGTGAGGCAAAGGCAACCTACGATAAAGGAGTGTTGATCGTTAAGGTTCCGAAAGAGGAGGAAGCCAAACCAAAATTGATACCGATTGAAACCAAGTAAGACGTTGCTGATGATTGATGTCAATTCAATTCTAGGTGGGGTAGGGAATGTGATCTGTAAGGGATCCGTTCCTTGCCCCTAGGGTTTTTGTGCAACTTTCTCGCTTCGGGCTTTCTAGAATTTTCACTGCTAGGCTTCCTCTTTAATACCTTTCCTGAGCCAAACTACTTCTCGGCAAGATGATCTTGTCAAAAAATTCCCTGATCGTTAATCTGCATGAATTCCCTTCCGATAGGAAGGGGAGAGTGATACGATTCAATGATTGCCATTACTCCACAGCTTGCGGTTCCCGATGAGGAGGTCGAAATTACGGCCTCGCGCAGTAGTGGGCCTGGCGGACAGAATGTTAACAAGGTCAATACGCGGGTGACGCTTCATTTTCCCGTGTGGACTTCGAAGTTTTTGACTGACAGCCAGAAGGCCCAAATTGCCACCCATTTGAAATCTCGTATCACGAAAGATGGGATCTTTTATTTACATGCTCAAGGAACTCGTAGCCAGGCGGCGAACCGTGTGGTTCTTTTGGAGCGATTTTCCACATTGTTGGGCCAAGCGCTTACGCCGACCAAAATTCGAAAGAAAACCCGCATTCCTCATAGCGTGACAAAGCGTCGATTGGAACAAAAAAAACAACGAGGCGGCCTCAAAAGCGACCGGCAAAAACCACGTCGCCTTGATGACTAAGTCATCGTTGCCTAGGTTTAGTGAACGAAAGGAGTTTTTGGTGCCAATATCTCAAACGCAGGAAGAGCCTTCATCTCTCGCTCCCCCCATTGCTCAAGCCAAACCCGAGACATTAGAAAAACATGGTCATGTGCGAACCGATCCCTACTATTGGTTGAATGACCGAGAAAATCCGGATGTCATTTCATATCTCACGGCAGAGAATGAGTATACGGCAGCGGTCATGGCTAATCGGAAGCCATTGGAAGAAGAATTATTTGAAGAGATCAAGGGGCGAATTAAGCAAACCGACCTCTCCGTTCCCTATAAACTCGATGACTACTATTACTACTCACGGTTTGAGGAGGGAAAGGAATATCCCATCTTTTGCCGAAAAAAGGAATCTCTTGAAGCCGATGAACACATTATTTTAGATGCGAATGTGCTAGCCGAAGGACATGAGTATTTTGCCATCGGGGGCATGACTATTAGCTTCGAGCAAAACCTTCTCGCCTATGCGACTGATACCCAAGGTCGCCGTATTTATACGATAGAATTCAAGAATCTGGAAACTGGAGAATTATTGGGCGATACGATTGCCGGAGTCACTGGCAATATGGCTTGGGCTAATGATAATCGAACGCTGTTCTATAGCACACAAGACCCGACCACGCTTCGGTCCCATCAAATTTGCCGTCATCTCCTTGGCGAGGATCCTTCAAACGATGTTCGGGTGTACGAAGAAAAGGATGAAACGTTTTCCGTGGCGGTGTTCAAGACCAAGTCTAAACGGTATGTCATGATTGGGGCCCATCAAACCGTGAGTAGTGAATATCTCTATGTGGAAGCGGATCAACCAGCGAAAGAGTTTAAAGTGTTTCTTCCTCGCGCCAGGGATCATGAATATGATGTGGAACATTATCAAGATGCATTTTATATCCGGACCAATTGGCAGGCCAAAAACTTTCGGTTAATGAAAACGCCAATTGATCAGACCGATCAGCTTCAATGGGAAGAGGTGATCGGTCACCGCAATGATGTGCTGCTGGAATCGTTTGAATTGTTTCGTGACTACTTAGTGGTGGAAGAACGGAAGCAGGGATTGGTCAATATCAGGGTCATGCCTTGGATTGGAGAGGGAGACTATTATTTAGATTTTGGTGAACCAACCTATCTGGCAGGTGTCGGGGAGAATCCAGATTTCAATACGACTCTACTCCGGTTTGGGTATACGTCCATGACTACTCCGAATTCAGTATTTGATTTCAACATGGCCACCCAAGAAAAGGTCTTGCTTAAACAGGAAGAAGTTCTTGGGGGATTTGATCATGAGAAATATAGTACCGAACGTGTGTGGGCCATGGCGAAGGATGGTGCGCAAGTTCCCATTTCATTGGTGTATAAAAAAGGTTGCACCAAAGATGGCAAGAATCCATTGTTGCTGTATGGGTATGGGTCTTACGGCGCATGTATGGATGCCACATTCAGTTCGCCTCGCCTGAGTTTACTTGATCGAGGCTTTGTGTTTGCCATAGCACATATTCGCGGGGGAGAAGAACTGGGGCGGCATTGGTATGAAGATGGCAAGCTTCAAAAAAAACGAAACACGTTTGCAGATTTTATTGCCTGTGCAGAATATCTAGTCGCTCAAGGCTACACTAATCCAGAGAAGTTGTTTGCGATGGGTGGGAGTGCCGGTGGATTATTGATGGGTGCGGTCGTGAATTTACGGCCAGAACTTTTTAAAGGCGCAGTTGCGCAAGTCCCTTTCGTGGATGTCATTACGACAATGCTTGATCCGAATATTCCCTTAACGACCGGTGAATATGACGAATGGGGCGATCCGAACGACAAAAAATCTTACGAGTACATTCTGTCGTATTCACCCTATGATAATGTCGAAGCCAAAGGCTATCCGCATCTTCTGGTCACGACGGGTCTTCATGATTCGCAAGTCCAATATTGGGAGCCAGCTAAATGGGTGGCCAAACTTCGAATCATGAAGACCGATAAGAACCGTCTCTTACTCAAGACCAACATGGATGCGGGCCATGGTGGAGTATCGGGGCGGTTTCGTCGATTTAAAGAGTTAGCTTTCATTTATACCTTTCTGTTGGATCTCGTGGAGACCTAAGGTCTTCATCGAATGAAACTAAAACACCGCTGCTAATTGGGCTTTCACTTCAGGCTCTCGTAACTTCTTGAGTGCAATGACCTCGATTTGTCTGATGCGTTCACGCGTCACATTCATGGTCTTGCCCACTTCTTCTAATGTTAGCGATTGGTTATGTCCTAATCCAAACCGCATTCGGATGACCTGTTCCTCGCGAGGTGTGAGGGTACACAATACTCGATTCAGGTGAGTTTTTGTTTGCTCTTCCTGGATCGTCTCATCTGGATGCACGAAATTTTCGTCAGGCAAAAAATCTCCCAAAAACATATCCTCATCCGAGGTGGGATTATCAAAGGACACAGGTTCTAGAAAGGCCTGAATGGTTTCTTGGACACGGTCAGGGGCCACGCCTAAGGCTTCGCCGATTTCTTCAACCTTAGGATCTCGGCCTAATTGTTGTGCTAATCGATGAGAGGTTTTCGTCATCCGTTGCCAGGCTTCTGTGGTATGGACAGGAACCCGAATAGTGCGTGATTGATCGGCAATGGCACGAAGGATGCCCTGACGAACCCACCAAGTGGCATAGGTGCTAAACTTAAAACCCTTTTGATATTGAAATCGCTCCGCCGCGCGCATCAACCCAATATTGCCTTCCTGAATCAGGTCCATCAAGCTGAGGCCTCGACCCGTGAAACGCTTGGCCAAATCAACCACCAACCGAAGATTTCGTTGAACCAATGCGTCCTTGGCTTGCTCCAATTGGATCCGCGCAGTCGCAATCTGATGCTGAATCGTGCGAAGACGAGTTTTTAACGTAGCAGCCCTAGGGCCTGATCCGGATAGGGCGGTGATGAGTCCTGACAGAATGTCATGGGCCTCATTCAAGGAGGGCGCCGAGAATCCACTCAAATCTCGAGTGTCCGTTAATTGCTGAACGGAATTTTGGAAATGCGGTTTGTTGGCCAAATGTTTCATCAACTGAATGGCTTGAGTTAATCCAGCTCTGATGGATTGAGAGCTTTCATCAATTTCTATGGCCAGTTGCAATTCCTCATCGCGTGCCAACAGGGGGCGCTTTCGAAATGTTCGAAAGTACACCGTCTCTAACGCGGTAGTGGTTGTCTCTCGTTTGGATTCTACCCCTTGATCCTCAATCATGGTGTCAAGGGTGGGAGCCATTTCTTGTAAGTACCGAGTGGCTTTGGATTGTGATGGGAATGTTTCTGTGGTTTGCGCCCCACTGATGTCTGCTTCTCTCACTGTTTGCATGGTTGTCATGATTGGCGTCCTTTCCGCGTTGAGCAATCCGAATGTGAATACATGAACAATCTTCTTCTGTTCTCAAGCAGGATTAAGGGGGGGCAGATGGAATTTGTTACCTGCCTGTTAAATTTCGCTTACACCCTTACGGTCATGAAAATGGGAACTCCTTGGCGATGCACCAATAACAGGGCCGGTCGCTTATCGGATAAATCTGAAATGACGACCTTGTAGTCACTCAGATTGCGAACGGGTCGTCTATTCACTTCACTAATCACGTCACCTTCTTGTAATCCAGCAGTATCTGCATGGCTGCCTGGTTGAACCGCAGTGACCACGACGCCACCCACTTCCACTGTAAGGTTGAGACGACGTGCCATTTGTGGGGAAATTTCTTCGACAGTTAATCCTGCCAGTTGTGAGGTCGCGGATGGCGTTTCCACCTTGGCAATTTTTTTGGTGTCTGGATGTTCATCCAATGTTGTGCTGAGTGTCAGAGGCTTTCCTTCGCGAATGACTCCCATGTTGACGTGACTTCCAACTGCTGTCCTCGTCACCGCGCGTTGGAGTCCGCGGGGGTCGTCAATGGGTTGCCCTTCATAACTGATTATAGTGTCGCCTTGTTTAATTCCAGCATGGTCAGCTGGACTTCCCTTGTGCACGTTGGTTACTAAGGCCCCGGAGGCATTGGGCAAATTCAGTGACGTGGCAAGATCTTTCGAGACTTCCTGAATCCCAACTCCTAAAAAACCTCGATGAACGGTGCCAGTTTTCACCACGCTATCAAACACGTGTTTTCCCATGCTGGTGGGAATAGCAAACCCTACTCCTTGGTAGCCGCCTGATCTTGAGAGAATGGCTGTGTTAATTCCGACTAATTCTCCCTTCATATTGACCAAGGCCCCACCGGAGTTTCCTGGATTGATTGCAGCATCGGTTTGAATGAAATCTTCATATTGGGTAATCCCCATTCCGCCACGGCCAAGTGCGCTGACGATTCCTTGCGTGACGGTGGAATTCAATCCAAAAGGATTGCCAATGGCCAAAACATATTCACCCACTTCAAGTGTTGAGGAATTGCCCCATGGAATCGAGGGTAAGTTTGTTCCAGAAATTTTGATGACAGCCAAATCGGTCTGCGGATCCATCCCGATGATTGTGCCAATGAACTCTCGTTTATCGATGAGGGTGACTGTCACTTTGTCAGCGCCCTTCACCACATGATGATTGGTCACGACGTATCCATCAGGGGAGACAATGACCCCAGATCCCATGCCTCCTCTATTTGGCTCTTGGCGTTGGCCGGGTCGCTGGGGCATTCCAGGAAAATCTGGTCTTCTAGAACCTGGCCCAAATCCTCTCGGTCTTTCATGTCCAAAGTTGGGTGATTCAAAATTTGTCATGACCTTGGTCGAGGTAATATTGACCACTGCCGGACGAACGGCTTTTACAATATTGGCAAAGCCTTGCCGCTGATCAAAGATTGGCGAGGATTCAGGGGTTGTTCCTGGAACACTTGCAATTGACTGTGTCGGCGAATCAATGGATCCGAGGATTAACGAGCCAACTAAGAGCCCGGCAAGTGTTATCCCTGCCATCCAACGGGAGGAAGGCCATCGCGAGCCCCCAGGTGTTGGTTCTGAATAAATGGTGCTGCGTTGCGAACTGTCTTCCATGTCTCTCCTCCTTTGAAAACTTTCGAAAGGATCATCAAAGTGTTGATACAGTTGTAGCACTGAGACATGAGAGAAAGATTAAGTCCGCATTAGAATTTTCTAATGGAAGGGAAGGGGAGAGAAAGTACAAAATTTGATGGAAATATGATGGCGAGGGCGTTTTGTGAATTTTCAGAATGAAAATTTATATGAAAATCCGCCTACCTTACTAAGGTATTGCCTACGTGAGTAGTAAAATTCGAAGAGGGAGGAGAACAATGGCCTTGTTTTACGATTGGCCATGCAGGGGGAGGGAAATGGTGAAGCGGGAGCCTTGGCCTGGAGTGCTGTCTACGTGGATGCGGCCTTGGTGGGTTTCGACGATCCATTTGCAAATGGCGAGCCCCAACCCTGTGCCTTTTTGGGCATGGGCGCGAGCTGAATCAGTTCGGAAAAAGCGATCGAAAATCATGGTTTGTTCATTTGTGGTCATGCCAATTCCATGATCTTGTATTGAGAGTTTTGCCATGCCGTTGGCATGTTCAAGAGTAATTTCGATAGTGCCGCGTTCTTGAGAATATTTTACGGCGTTGTCCACGATATTGAGCAAGAGTTCTCGAAGGCGCCATTCATCCCCAACCACTTCAGTAGGTTCTAAATGAACTAGTACCGCCTCAATCTTTCGATCTTTTCCCAGCACAAGCGCTTGATGTTGAATTTCCTGCACCAAGTGATCAAGTTGTACGGGTTCCTTAGCAATCTTGATCTCTCCCAAGTCCGCACGCGATAAAAATAAGAGTTCATCCACTATCCGGCTCATGCGATCAATTTCTTCAAGATTACTTTCTAAGACTTCGCGATACACTTCAGGCGTTCGTTCTTTTCGTAATGATAGTTCTGTTTCCCCTTTAATGATTGTTAAGGGCGTGCGTAATTCGTGTGAGGCATCTGCACTGAACTGACGGATTTGGCGAATAGAGGATTCCAGCCGCCCGATCATGTCATTAAAAGTGGAGGCGAGTCGGCCAATTTCATCGGCAGAGGTGGTGTGGATGCGTTGCGTGAGGTCTCCTGCGGCAATACGTTGCGCCGCATGAGTGATGGTATCCACCGGACGGAGTGCGCGCCCCGCTAAAAACCATCCGCCAAACATTGAGACGAGAACGGCCAAGGGCGATCCTATTTGCAGCACGAAGATGAGACGATCGAGCATTTTTTCAACGGGACGAAGGGATGAGCCGACTCGTAAGATATTGACGAGTGTGTCTCCGTGTTTAATGGGATAGGCGAGGAGTCGAAGAGGGACTTGATCATGTAAACGCACAGATTCATAGGTGGCCTGTCCTTGTAAGGCCGCTTTCATCGCTGTATCGCTAAGCGGAACATTTCGGGTGCTAATATTGGCGGATTGCAAAGTGATTTGCCCTTGAGGGCCATATATGTGAAAGAATTTATCCAGCAGGGCGAGTTCGGGGAAGGCTTGGGCCAAGTCATCTAATAACAAAAATGGGCCGAAACGATGTTCTTCTAATGAACGGGCGGCAGCGACCGCCGCATCTTCCAAAGAATTATCAATTTGATCTTGCAACGCGCGCGACATGACAAGGTACAGGGAAGTCGCAAACAACAGCATGATCAACGCGAGTCCGCCGCCGTACCAGATCGTCAGACGTATTCGAATGGACGTATTACCCATCGATGGCCTTGAGGGTGTACCCGCTACCTCGTACCGTGTGAATAAGGTGGCGGTCACGACCTTTGTCAATCTTATTACGAAGGTAACTGATGTAGACATCGATGACATTGGTGAAGGTGTCAAAGTCTAGGTCCCACACATGTTCGGAGATCATGGGGCGGGTGAGCACACGTCCGGTGTTCCGCATCATGTATTCGAGCAAGGCATATTCTTTGGAGGTCAGCTCGATACGTTGACCAGCTCGCGTCACTTCATGGGTGATGGGATTGAGAATGAGATCTTCGATTTGCAAAATCCCGGTGGTTTCGCCGCTGGCACGTCGTAAGAGGGCTCTCGCACGAGCGAGTAATTCTTCGATGGCGAATGGTTTGGTGAGGTAATCATCGGCCCCGGCATCCAGGCCTTTGACGCGTTGATCAACCTCTGATCGTGCCGTCAAAATGAGAATGGGTGATTTGACCTTTTCTGATCGGATACCTTTTAAGACCTCTAGCCCAGGAAGATTGGGGAGCATGAGATCAAGAATAATCAGATCGTAATTGACTTCACAGGCCAGGTCGCGTCCTTGTTGGCCATCAGTGCAGACATCGACCGCATAGCTCTCTTCTTCCAACGCGCGCCGTATAAACGACGCGACTTTCGGTTCATCTTCAACAATTAAAATTCGCATAGTGCCACAATTATATCATGGAATAGTCCAGCCCGGAGCCTTGGATGATTCATCAGCCTGGAGTCGGAACCCGTAGCGTTTGCTCGTCAGCCCGGCCATCTTTCCAGATTGATAGTCGTAGTAGGCGGCTTGCCATGTGGGTTGCCCTTGATCATCGATGGTTGTGGCCGCACAACTGACCACTTTGTCGAGGACTAACTTTCCTTCCATGGGAAGGGCATACCACTTGGGACCCACATAAATCCACAAGAGATTGGTTAAGCTTGAGCCTCGCCCAGTATTTCGAATGCCTTTCTCTGGAAATGTTTTTAACTTGGCAAGGGCTTCTTGAGGATCGCAGTGGATGGGGGCAAATTGGGTTTTCCACACCCCATAGCTTGCTATCGCCAAAATAAGAAGACTCAATAAGGCGTAGAGAGGCTTTGATTGTTGGTTGGGCGATTGGCTCATAGGTCGTGGTGAATGTGTGGCCTGATGGTTTGGAACTTCGAAGATCTTCAGGTGTTCAAATTTCTTGGGTCACTCAGTCATTGGTGCAGGTTCGATCCAGAATAAAGTAAACGGGGCAAAACCCGGTAAATCCACTTTGAAGCAGGGTGACGCCAAGAATACCCGGCAACAGGAGCCACAGAGGATCGACATAATATCCTAGTGCCA
>JAJDBO010000178.1 GCA_029261305.1 Nitrospirales bacterium | reverse complement strand
CCAGACTGCAACCGACATCTCACAATACATCAAAGATTTCACTGACGGTGAGCTGAAAGACTACACGTGCTTTGCAGGAAATTTTCGAGACCAACGTCTTGAACAAAGCTGTATGGCCGAGGCCGCATTTTGGAATGCCATTGTGAATCTCTGTGTTGATGAACGAGTTCGACGCAATGAGGAAACCCGTCGGTTGGAGATTATGTATCGAACGGGTATGGATCCCTCTCGGGATGATCAACAGCCCAATGAACCTGAAAGTTCGATGGCTTAGACTCACATAAGCCACCTTCATTCCCTTTTTTCACACATTACTGGCCTGTTTGGCCTATCCCACTTCCCTTTCCGCCCCATTCAAAAGACTACCCTGAATCAAGTATCATCTCCCGTTGCGTTCCATTTTCAACTTTCAAGACACATTTCGGAGAAAATCCGTGCGAATACACAGCATGACAATTCTGGTTATCCTCTTATGTCTTTCGGCAATGCCCACTCAGGCAGAACAGGATCAGGTTCAGCACAACATTGAACACATTCAACAACTCTGGAGTGAGGGACAAATCGGCCTTGCACTCACCACCGTCAATGAGATGCTTACCTCCGCATCCGATGACGCTCAATTGCATAAACTCCGTGGTGACCTACTCCTGCTTCAGCGACAAAATCCAGCTGCACTCGCCGCCTATGATCGTGCTATCCATCTGGCACCAAAGAAAATCGAGGCTCGTTGGGCAAAATGGAGTCTCCTCGCCAGAATGGGGGACGGAGCTAATGCCATTCAAGAATTAGAACACCTCACGGAAGCAGAACCGACCAACCCAGTATTACAGTACCGATTAGGCAACGCACTCCGACGTGAAGATCATCTCGAACAAGCGATTCCCGTATATTGGAACGCGATAGCCTTAGCCCCTGGACAATTACGATGGCACCTCACCCTCGCACGAACCTTGTACGATGTGCTGAGAAACAACGATGCACAAGCCATCGTCAATCACGTGCTCACAGAGGCTTCGCCAGGATCATCCATCCAGGCTGGAGCCCAACGGCTTCTGAGCATTGTTGACGGAGGGACCACTGACAAAGGACGCCGCAACCAACCCTTCGGGGCCACCCGAGAGGGAGCCTCCCGCAATCGTGAATGGGCTCTGACTCGTGGCCATGCCTGGGCGTTAATGAAAAAGGAACAGTTTCAAGAAGCTGAACCCTTATTAAGACAAGTAATGGCCATCAAACCCGATGACCATCGAGCCCCTTACGATCTTGGAAAAACCCTGATGGCCTTGAGCCGATATGCCGAAGCCATCCAAGCCATGAAAGAAAGCATTACCTTAAGTCCCGATGGCGACATTTACCCAGACGCAATCTTCCGCATTGGGCAATGTCTTGCTCAATTAGAGCAATGGGATGAAGCCCGCAAACATTTTGATCGAGTCTTGGCCATTGAACATTGGCGTCGTGAACCCATTTACTCGATGACCTTCCCCCAATTACACAAAGTGGAGGCTGCACGAACAGAAGCGATTGAACACGCCACCCGTTTAGGCCAACTTACGGATACACCCTTATTACCGTCGAACCCAGAAGAACCGGATTCATCCGTATTCCTTGATCAAGAGAATCAACCCCGGCCCCAAAACCAACTGGTTTCCATCCCGCTATCTGATCGAGATGCCACCATTGGGCGTGACTCCTTTCGTGCCTGGTTCAGCCATATTATTCCCGCTCAAGCTGTGGAACGAGATGATCTTCAAACCGGCACGCATGATTTCTTGCCACTGAATCCGCGAGATACGTTTCATCCAGATGACCCTGAAATTACCCTCGTTTTTGGTGTACTCCTCCCCTCCTACGATGCCATCCAATTAACGGCGGAATATGTGCTTGAACCTGGCAGTACGGGATCACCTCAACCCCCTCTTGGACGAGACACCGTTGAGCTGACCAACAATGAACAGTCGGGATATTTTATCTTGCGCGCTCCTGAACAAGGGTGGCCCATTGGCATCTACCGCGTAGATCTCTTCATGGGCGACCAGGTATCGGCAGCAACCCATGTGGATGAAGTCTGGTTCCGCATTATTGAATCAAAAAAACCATAAACACCAACGCCAATCGAGGCATTCCCAATAAGGCGCTTGGCTAATCCATACATTCCTGGCATGTTGAACCAGGAATGTCTTCGACTCTCTCTTTCACTGGGATCCCTCTCACTCATTCACCATTCATTCACGATGTTGGAAAAATTCTTTCACCTTTCGGCAAGAGGCACGACCGTTCACACGGAATTGCTCGGTGGCACCACCACCTTCTTTACTCTGTCTTACATCATCTTTGTCCAACCAACATTGTTGTCGGCCACCGGAATGGATTTTGGCGCAGTGATGGTCGCCACCTGTGTCGCCAGCGCGTTCGCCACTCTCATCATGGGCCTGTATGCCAACTTTCCCATAGCCATGGCTCCGGCAATGGGCCACAACTTTTTTTTCACATTTACGGTATGTGGAGCCGTGAGTGCAGGAGGAATGGGCCTTCCGTGGCAAACTGCATTAGGCGCGATATTTGTGGCAGGCATGTTATTTTTCGTGCTAAGCCGCGTGGGTCTCAGAACACACCTGTTGAATGCCGTCCCATCCTCACTCAAACATGCCATCGCCGTTGGGATTGGTCTGCTGATCTCGTTTATCGGTTTTCAATGGGCGGGAATTGTCGTCGATCGACCTAGCATCTTAATCGGTCTTGGTGACCTCACCAGTCCACCAACATTGTTAGCACTCACAGGCCTCGCCATCACAAGTGTTCTCCTTTCACTGGGATTCCGAGCAGCTATCCTTGTCGGAATCCTCGTCACGTCAGGTTTGGGACTGCCCTTTGGCTTAGTCACATTTTCTGGCATAGCCAGCGCTCCCCCCTCTCTTACTCCTACCTTCTTTCAACTTGATTTCATCGGACTGTTTTCTCAGGCTGGTGTAACAGCTATTTTGATTTTTTTCTTTTTAGCGGTGTTCGATACGATTGGCACAGTTATTGGGATCTCGACGCAAGCCAGGCTTGTACAGAGTGGACATTTGCCTCATGGCGAGAAAGCCCTGACCGCCGATGCCACAGGCATTACCCTTGGAGCCGTCATGGGGACCTCAACACTCACCTGCTTCGTGGAAAGTGCTGCGGGTGTAGCCTCCGGCGCTCGCACAGGCCTCGCCAACATTGCGACGGCTGGGTTGTTTCTCCTCGCACTCTTCTTTTTTCCGCTCGTCCAAATGATCAGCAAAGGTTACGTAACCCCTGAAGGGCTACAACTCAATCCGGTCATCGCTCCAACTCTTATCGTCATCGGCAGCTTCATGCTCAAAGGTATCGGCGAGATCTCATGGAAGGATCCTACCGAATCCATACCAGCATTTCTCACCATGCTCCTCATGCCCCTCACCGTCAGCATCGCCGATGGTATTGCCTTCG
Organism: Nitrospirales bacterium; assembly: GCA_029261305.1. The sequence goes on along the minus strand of JAJDBO010000178.1, from coordinate 3,937 downwards.
GGATCATATCTTATTGTCTCCTCAAACTCGCCACAGGTCGAGGTGTAGAAGTGCCATGGTTGATGTATGGGTTTGGAGCCTCGTTGCTTATCGGATACTTTTGGTTGTCGTAAATCAATGGTTGCATTAAACCTATAGGCATTCGGAATCTCCTTCGTATAGAATAGAGCTCACCCGAAACCCAAAAGGACCTCATGCTCAAACTGTTTGTCTCTCCTCTACTCATGGAAGTTGAATCCCTCAAAGAAATCCTTGAGCAGGAAGGGATTCTGTGTACGGTGAAGAACCAGCAGGGATCATCCTTGGCTGGTGAGGTTCCCTTTGCCGAAGTGTTTCCTGAGCTTTGGGTGGTGAACAATGACGACTTCCCCCAAGCTCAAGAATTCTTAGAAAGTTGGCGGCAAGGCCAACCAGCGGAAGTCACAGCATGGATATGCTCAAAATGTGGGGAATCACACGAAAAAGATTTCACAACCTGCTGGAATTGCGGGGAGGAGCGAGGGTAACATTCACAATTTAACTCAGGAAGCTCTTGTATACAGATCACTGTTGGAGGGCAAGCGCAAAGGCTCACCGCCCCCCCAAGGTCACCGGATACCTCTAGTGTCGCTCGCGTTCTCGCCTTTTACGATCACGCATATCAGTACCAGCACTAAAACCTAGATCCTCAATGGCATTTCGTATCCGATCGGCTTCAGCCTTCATAGCAGGCGTGGCAATGGATGGTTTTCCATAATATCCCATACGATCCGAGGCAGCCTTCCCATTGCCTTTTCGCAATTCAATATCCACCATCCCGAGCCTGGCCCATAGGCCTGGTATTCGCACGGCCATCCCCTGCTCCATGGCCGGTGGTTTCCGGGATTCAAATGCTGCTGCCCACTCATACTGTTTCATCGCCGTATCATAGCGCTTCAGCTCACCATTGGCTTTAGCCGCATGTATGGTTGACCACAAAATTAGCGTCTCAATCGTCGGAGCCTCGGGGATACGCGAAGGATCTTCAATTTTTTCCGGCAACAACGCATAGGGCGTTTTGGTATATTTACTTTCCAGGCTGGACTGATCATAGATGTTGAAATTGACACCCAGAGATCCGAGCGTTTGTTGATAATGGCCTTGCTGATTTTGTTCAGTCGCTGCCGCATTGTTGATAGCCAACCACCTTGATATATCATTCGGGCGGTAGTCCATCCCCTTTTGTTCACGCACATTCAAGCCTAGAAACAATAATCGCACTTCTTCTAATGCCGCGGCAGCGAGGAACCATGACTCGGCGAGAGCATGATCACCAGTCTCACGAGCCACGGACCCCTGGTAAGCCGCCACTCGTGGATCTGATGGATCTAAATTCGCGGCAATGTTCAACACTTTGGATGCGGAATTAAACGCCGTACGCTTAAACTCGATCCAGGACAATTTGAGCATTGGCGCCGCCGACGTATGCACTAAATTGGTCGCAATGGATTGAGCCGTGTAGGCGAGTTGGGTTTGCCCATTCTTGTGGGCGATCGTACTGAGACGTTGAGCGGCTTCGAAAAACTTGGGGTCGAGTTCAAGCGCTTTCTTCAGCCATGTCGCAGCTCCCACACGGTCCTTGTCGCGTTCGGACAGAATGGATCGATAGTAGTAGGCATGAGCCGAATTTGGAGCCGAGACAATGGCTTGTTCAAGGGCTCGCCGCGCCTTTTTCCACATTCGCCGAGCAATGGCATCGAGTTCATTCGCACGACGTATTTCGGCCTCGGAAGGATATCTGTAATAAATGTAATGGGTGTCTTCCCATGTATCGACGGCTCGCAATCCTGAGGCTGCCGAGGCTTGGACAAAGGCAATGTAGTCCAATACAACAGCAAAAAGGTCCTGAATCACTGGATCTTTACTATCAAGATCAATCGCACGAGATAAATACTTCTCAGCCGTCACCCAAGCATTCGCACGTTTAAAACGACATGCGCCCTTAAAGGCCAAGGCACGTGGATGATTCGGGTTCAGCTTTAACGCATGATCCACTGCGACTTCAGCTAATGCCAGTTCTCGGTCCTGACCTTTTTTCGTTTGAGGACGATAGGGGCGATTCCGTGCTCGAGGTTCAACTGCTTCACCCACCACAATCAATGCCTGCTCATAGAGATACTGCCCCAACGCCGCAAAATCATCGGCGGTGGCGTTTCTTCGACTTGCGGTACGACGCAAGTCCGTCAATTTCATTTGATATTGCTCGTCTGCACGTAACCGACCATAGTTGCTGACCTTGACGACTCGCTCAGCCAATTGCCTTAACGTGTCCCGATTGGCATCTTGCTGTGCAGATTTCCGTAGCTGCTCCAATAGAGCCGCCTTACGTTGTTCATTTGGTGCAGTCCTGAAATTAGTAAGAGCATTCGTAATTTGCTTGTCATATTGTGAACCAAGTGTTCGATCAATTTTACGGACTTTATCTAAGCCACGTCTTGCTGCCGGAGCATCACCAAGCGATGCATGGGCAAGCGCGCGACCGAGAATCGCCTTCGCGTGGTTTGGTTGCTCCAACAACACAGCCGTGTAATCAGCACGGGCTCCTTCTGGCGATCCTAATATTCGTTTGCACTCCGCCAAATAAAACAGTACTTCTTTGTCATCAGGATTGGCTTGATAGGCATGTGAAAGATCACGGTAGGCACCCGGATATTGTCCTGCTTTGTATCGATCGATACCCCGTTGGCGAAGGATGGTACTTAATCCCCCTTTTGGCCCACCAGTCGCTCGTGATCCAGCGGGTTTGGTCTGCTCCACAAACATCTTGGCCAACCTCGGAAATGAACGGATCGCTTCGTTCTGCTTTTCACGTGCTGTTGAAAGCTGTTCAGGATCGGCATATTCTTCCCCTTGCCAAAACGATAATTCTCCATATTCGCGCAGTTTCCGTATAGCATTTTCATAATGATCGCGGGTGACAGGCGGATAGATGAGCCCATCTTCATCATATCGTCCTTGCATGCCAACCACGGTCGCCCACCACATTTTCGTTGGCTTGTGATTTCCACGTAAACGATTGGCTCGTTTGAAATCTTGTTCGGCTTCTTTCAATTTTTGAGAAAAGGTATACCCCACGCCACGAGCCACAAAATAATCAGGATTTTCCGGTTCATGTTGAAGTGCGGCTTTGAACTGTTGAAGCGCCTCACTCCACTTACCCGATTCCAAGGCATCCAGTCCGAGGAGATACGCCTTGACTCCAGGCTTCACAGTCGTAGCCTTTTTGAGATTCTTCGTGAGTTCAGTAAAGGGGTTGGAACCTGACGATGGCTTCCGTGATGTTGAAGAAGGGGAAGTTGTAGACTTCTGTGTCGAAGGAATCTTTTTGTTTGTCACGACAGCCGGCGCCTTACGTGTCCAGCTCGCTGTTCCCAATTGACCTGTCGCGATGAAAGTATTGGGGTCAGGATTCCGATACTTCCCGCCGTCTGCGTACTTCATCGTTGTCGCCGTCAATGTCCACTGACCATTTTTGGCGACCAACTTCCCACTGTGACCCCCTTGAGCTCCCAGCCCTTCAATACGAAACTCATAAGTTCCATTTGCACGAATATCCCATATCCAAATTGCTTTGCCACCTGGTCCAGGTACGGCAAGTTGCCAAACGCCGACTACATTGGGATCAACACCTTCTGCCGCAGTCGCACAACAAGCCATGACTAGAATAGACAGTGTTATGCTCAATACCAAAAATAATAAATGACTTCTCATTCTTTTCATCTCAAAAAACCTTATGATTGAATATACATGTCAGAAAGGACAGGAGATAAATCTGGAGGGAACGAGAAGACATAAACGCCTCTCATGAGGAAGTTCATCATGACTTTATTGGACAACGAAGTTTGGAAATTTAGGACGGAAGTTTACGTCTTTGCGCCAAATCTTTCCAGTGCTGTGCGCTTTAGGGCTCTCAGGTCCA
>JAJDBO010000177.1 GCA_029261305.1 Nitrospirales bacterium | reverse complement strand
GCCGGTGCGAATCCGGCTCAGGGTGCATCCGGTGCTCATGGCGATCTGGTTTTGTTCTTTGGCGAGGGGAATAATGTGGCATTGAGGCTTCCCGACAATCGGCATGTCACCAAAAGCATCATGCAGCACCATCCCCTGATACGCACTGAGTCGAAGCAGAATCACATCTGGATCAATCGAAGTCTGTGTCACAGGACCGTAGGTGATAAACTGATGACGGGTTTGAACGACTGGCAATTTCATGGCTTCTTCAGGAGTAACCCAGGCGCTCTCCAAGAGACTGGCGACATCCTCATTGCCCATCACCTCAGGCAACGTCTTAAGACCATGCGTCACACTTCCCACACTACAATTAAAATGATCATCCGCTTTAGTGGTAAACGTGCGATCTTGAGACTTGATCCAAAAGACACACCCTGCCGTCACTTTCCCAGTGCGTCCATCCGCGCTCGGATCTGGGGCCTCCCCCTCATAGAAGGGAACGCCTGTCGGAGCTTCTTGAGAAAACGTAATCGCAATGGGCGCATGAGATAGCCCTAAGGCATGTTTGAATCGTTTCGCTAACTCTTCCCAATTATGTGTAAACACAGGTTTTCCTCCAAAAATGATAGATCGGTGTGAGAGCCACGATGCAAGGCGTCATGTCTCAATGGTCACACAGTAATTTTTTTTCTGACCATCGCTTCGTGGTTGTCGTGTATAGATGATAAGTCAACAACCCTCAGCTTCGGTAATCGTCGTCTCGGCTTCACGTCCGCATGAAAATGTGATGCAGCAATCAATGAACGAGGATAGCAGTCCCTGGAGGGCCGAGCCAAGTTGGGGAGCATCGACATTCACCGAAGGTGTCATGGCTGAGAAGAAGCAAGACTACCCACTGCGGAGGGAGAAAACACCAGGAAAGTGACTGAGTCCAACGATCCCAACTATCAACAAACGCTTTCCCTTCTCTATAATTGTGAAGTGAAGGGGTCAAATCGTTGGTTGACTAAATAGCAATTTCCTGCCGTGTCTCTGTGGTTCTGCTACTATAATTTTTGCCGGGTTCATGGATCGCTACGAATCACGCCAGCGATGAAGGCGGGGTTAGCCAATAGGGTGTGGAGGCTAGAAGAAATTGCATTATGAAAAATAAGGGTGACCTATGTGGGTACTAAAATTTATTCTCGGTCTGTTCTGTGGCATCCTCTTGGCTATGCTAGCCATCAAAACCTTTGGCGCGACACAACAACTTTTTTAAAACCGATCAGTACCGATGGTTGAACCCGGCTGGTCGAAATTCGAAGGATTCGACTTGAGCACAGAATGCTCGATCGTCCGCTGATAACAGATGCGCCATTATGAGCCTTTCAGGGTAATCATTGAGCCGAATTTTTCACCAGAAAAACAGAGCATAATGCGGCGCAGAAAAAATTGCTAGGCCGCATATGTTATGGCAAGACCTGCCCCTCGACTCGTAGGTTAACTTCTGAGCTTCACCCATTTCGTTTGGATGGTTAGAAGCTAGGTTCTAGATTAGACGAACATGTACCGGTCACCATAATGTTCTTCCCAAAGCTAGGCGAGAAAACATCCGTTACATTCCTTCCAAAATACAGTATCATGACAGCCTTTTTACTGGCATCTATCTTGGAGTCACATCCCCATGGTTCATCTCAAACGCGTGGTCCTTGACGTCCTCAAGCCCCATACCCCGAACGCTCTTGAATTCACCACAGCCATTGCAGAAAAAGTGCCTGGCTGCCGAATCAAGTTGACCGTCACGGCAAAGGATGACAAAACAGAAACAGTCCTCCTCATCATTGAGGGGGAACAGGTGCGATTCAACGTCATCACCGAGGTGATTACTACTCTTGGTGGGTCCATTCACAGCATTGACGAAGTTGAAGTGGAAAATGGACCTCCCGAGGGTGAAACGACGTAGCGACGGTCTTCGTGATTGAGCAACTCCTTTGGCTTTTCAAAATTACCGGGTCCCACGTCATTGCTCGCCGGTACTTTGTCGTCAATGGCTTTGATGGCGCCCTCACAATGTTGGGACTGTTGGTAGGATTTTATGTGAGCGAGGATGTCAGATTACCGGTGGTCATCAATGCCTGCCTTGGGGTGGCCATCGCGTTAGGCATGAGTGGCGTCAGTAGTGCCTATATCAGCGAGGCGGCAGAAAAACAACGCGAGCTACAGGAATTAGAACAAGCCATGGTGACCGACTTAGGCGATTCGGCTCATGGTCAGGCCGCACGGCTACTCCCCATATTTATCGCTTTGGTGAATGGAATGGCTCCTTTGGCTATTTCCTTGGTGATTCTCTTACCGTTATGGCTCGCACCCCCAATAGATTCGTTCAGTACTCTTCCCCTTGAATCAGCTTTTGTCATAGCCCTCTTCATCATTTTTTTGCTTGGGGTATATTTAGGACAGGTAAGCCAAACGTTTTGGCTCTGGGCCGGCCTTCGCACACTCTTAATCGCCACTGTCACCACCGCCTTGATCTTCACGCTCAGCCCGGGGTAATCGCCCAACACAGGAATAGGGATCAGGTTGCGTGTTTGTGATAGAGTGCTTGAGATGCTTCACGAGATATTTAGGGGCAGGTCTGGAATTAACATATTACGCTTGTGCGAATTCTTATACCTTCACCCAAACCCAAACATGCAAAATATATATGACCTGTTGCCGTCAAATTTGCTAGGCCGCAAGGGTTATGACAAGACCCGATCTCTGACCGGAGTTGGAAAAATGCAATAGATCTAGGACTTGTTCACTTCACCGCTTAACCCGAAACCCTCTGAATGATTTGGGCCTGGTAGGTCCAAATGATAATTGGATTTTACAAAAAGCTTTCCATACATCAAGAATTCATACGGATCAATTTTAAAAGCAGGAAATGCTACAGGCCTAATTCTGTTAATCCAGGATGGTTTTCCGGACGTGGACCTGCATCCCATAGGAATTTTCGCATATCCACGGATATACGCACATCGTTGATACTGGCCTCACGACGACGCATGAGCCCGTCTTCATTGAACTCCCATTGTTCATTACCATACGCACGATACCACTGATTAGAATCATCGCGCCATTCATACTGAAAGCGGACCGCAATATGGTTGTCATGGAAAGCCCACAGTTCCTTGATTAATCGATAGGCCTTTTCTTTCTGCCATTTTCTGGTTAGAAATTTTTGGATCTGCTGTCTCCCCTGGAAAAATTCATCGCGGTTTCGCCAAATACTATCAGGCGTGTAGGCAAGAGATATTTTTTCGGGATCGCGAGTATTCCAGGCATTTTCGGCCAGACGAACCTTTTCTTCCGCGGTCTGCTGGGTGAAGGGTGGAAGGGGTGGTCGTTGTTCTGTCATCTCTGATCCTCCTTGGCAGTGGTTGAATGAATTGGCTTCATAAAAGATGTATGTTGTACCATCATAATGTGAGGTATGGGTCCGCAGGTTGAAGACCCACGGACCCTGCCCGTTTATTACAAGTCAGACGGAGGCGTTTCTCGGAACTTGGCCCAGTTTTTATCCGCGGTTTTGATATAGCCAGGGATATCTTCGAACCATTTCTTCTGAATATCCTTATCCAAGTTTAGATAGAGTTTACCGTTGACAATTTTCCATGCTTCTGGATCGGTTACAAATTTCTTTCCGATTGCCATGCCATAGGCACACCACCCCCCATAGGCGGGAAGATATTTTTCTGGATTAGCC
>JAJDBO010000176.1 GCA_029261305.1 Nitrospirales bacterium | reverse complement strand
CGATGAATAAAATCGGCAAGATAGGTGATCCCCGTGGGGTAGACCTTTTTGCAGGGGAGAAAGACGTAAAGGACGGAGTCCATAGGCGTTATTTAACCGCGATGTGAATGGCGACAATTCCACCACTAAGGTTGCGGTAGTCGACGTGCGAAAATCCAGCGTCCTGAAGCATGGACGACAGGCGTTCCTGATCAGGGAATGTCCGAATCGATTCAGGGAGATAGTTGTAGACATCAGTGTGATCCTTGGCCACCCACTTCCCGATTTTTGGGAGCATGTGGAAGGAATACCAATCGTAGGCTTTGCGAAGGAGGGCGGATACTGGTCGTGAAAATTCTAAACAAACAAATCGTCCACCAGGCTTGAGGACGCGATAGATTTCTGTAAACGCTTTCGGGCGATTTCCCACATTTCGAATACAAAATCCTGCCGTGACTGCTTCGAAAGAATCGTTAGGAAACACAAGCGATTCCGCATTTCCTCTTAGGCACTGAATGCGTGTATCCAATCCGCGCGCAGCGATTTTCTTTGCTCCTACCTTGAGCATTTCAAAATTTAAATCCATGGCGGTGACTTGACCTTGGGCGCCCAGTCGTTGGTCCAGCAAAATGGCCAGATCACCTGTGCCAGCACCAATATCTAAGGCACGTCCTCCAACCGCCTCTGGAACATAGCTGGCGGTGAGTTGTTTCCAGCGATGATGGAGGCCAAAGCTCAGGAGAGAATTATTCAGATCATATGAGGGGGCGATGGCGGAGAACATCCGTTGAACAGCTTGTTCTCGCGGAGCACCAGACCACTGAGAAACGGTCTTCCCTTCAGGCGCTCCCACGGTCTTTTCTACGGATTGCAACATGTTCAGGACGTAGCATCGGCCCGTTCGGCTTGTCAAGGAAATGAGTGGGTGCGAAGTCCTTTGGACTTCAGCCAGAAACTGGGAAGCCTTTGCCCAGTGAAGGGGTTTCCACACGGAAGAAATGGAATAGATGGACAAAGGCTTGGCGTCAAAACTGTAGCAGAATCAGAGAGATGGATCCTCATCCGATGGAGGTACAAGTTGGCACAACTGTTGAATATATTTTAACAGGGGTTCTCTGTGAATTGGTGACAGGGAAGCGGCCGAGGTTGACGTGCTCAAATTTAAATTAATTGGAAATACGTAATAATGGATATTGGATTTCTCATCACAAAATCCTAACGAAAGGATCTGAGGCTTATGACCATCTATCAGAAGAACGTTGACGCTTTGACTACGCATCACCCCGAACTGGTGGAGCTGACCAAGCAAACTATAGCCACAGATCATATTCAGGTCGATCTCACCGAGACGGGAACCCCCCGATTGGTTGTTAGGAATTCGGCTGGAGACATTGTCGAATTGCATGATCCTCAGGACCCATTAAGTGTCGCCGAGGGTACTGTTGAACAAATGGGACCAGCGCTTCAGGGCGTGACGGTGTCGTTAGGTTTGGAGTTGGGCTATTTCGCGTTGGCAGTGGTGCGCCGAATGGACAGTCTTTCCCGACTTATTGTGTATGAAGCCGACCCAGCAATTTTTCTGACGGCGTTGCGGGAAGTTGATCTGACTGAAATTTTGTCTTCTCCCCGAGTGAAATTGGTTGTGGGTCGTGAGGGGAAGCTTCGTCACTGGTGTACGAAGTTTGTGGAACAGACCAATGGTACATTACGGGTCATCAGTTATGAACCAGCCTTTCGATTAGCCCCAGAGGCCTATGGTGAAGCGGCTGAGCAAGAACTAGATCGAATCCCCAGTATCGTCAAAGCGGCTCGTAATGCTCTGGTGCGACGGGGTCCGATATTTATCGATAGCGTGTTGAATAATACGCCGGAGATATTATTGGCCCAGGGTGTTGCCACATTGAAAAATCGATTTGCCGGGATGCCGGCAATTCTTGTGGCAGCCGGGCCATCGCTAGAAAAGAACGTCCATCAGTTGCGTGGCGCAAAAGGAAGGTCGGTGATCATTGCCGCCGATACAGCTCTTGGGTATCTGTTGCTTCGCGGTATTGTTCCGGACTTCGTCGTGAGTGTCGATCCTCAAAAAGCGACCTATCAAAAATTTCAGGGGTTCGAAATCCCTTCCGAAGTTGCCTTGGTGTTTCATCCAGCCGTGACGCCGCATATTCCCAAACATTTTCCCGGTCCGAAATACACGTTGGATGCGGCCATGCCTGTGTACCAATGGCTTCAAGAGTTTTGGTCACCCAAAGGTGCTATCGATACTGAGTGTATGTGCCAAGTACACGTTGGGTTTAATCTCGCGCATTGGATGGGTTGTGAGACGATCATTTTGGTTGGCCAGGATTACTGTTATTCCGATGAAGGTATGCACGTGAAAAGTGGTGGGTATTTGAATGAAGAGGAAGATGCCGTCAACGTGGCCAATGGCCAACCAGCTCAGGATATTTTTGGGAAGGCGGTCAAAACCAATCCAACGTTTCTGAATTATAAGGCCATCTTGGAAAAAAAGATTCGGCAGTTCCCTGGTAAAGTGCTTCACGCCAATGAAGGGGGACTCTCCCTTGAGGGAGCCGAACTCTATTTGCTCGGCGATGCGGTGGCCGAATTTTGCCAAGGCCCGGGCATTAGGGTGATTGAAGAATTGGGTGAGACGCGTGCTCAATCGGCGGGCATTGATTGGATGCCTTTGCTGCAAGAAGTACGTATGCGATCCAGAGATCTGTTTCGCGTGCAGCGCACGAGTCACCATGTGTGTGTCTTGCTGACAAAGATGAAAGAGCGCTGGCAACGCGTTCAGATTGTGGATAAAGAATTTCAGCAGTTGGGTAGGAAAGTCGAACGGTTAACGAATCTCATCCCACGATATCAAAAAGTACGGGAATTGCTCCATTGGATGAACATCGATCTCGAACGACAATTAGCTGAAGACACACAGACCCTTGAAACGCTTACCGATCCCAAGGACAAACATGTCATGCAAATCGAACGAGGCCTTCGTTATTACGGTGGCTTGTCTCGAACCGCACCACCGTTGGGTGAAAAACTCCAAGAATTTTCGCGTAGGCTCGAACAATGGCGAGAGCTGGAAACCCGTCTCCCCCAACCAGAAGGTTCTCCCACTTGGATAGATATCGCCGAAGGGTTCATGAGTCTGCAAATGTATGACAAAGCCAATTACTGTGTAGAAAGTTATGTGAAGAAAAAACCTGAGCCACGAATTGGATTGTCAGAAGCCTTACTGTCGATTCGACTGTATTTGGATCAATTCCAATTCACCAAAGCTGCGGCACAGGCGGAGCAGGCACGCGAGGCGTTCCCAGACAATCCCGAAATTAAATCACTCTGGAGCCATGCCAAATGGGAGTATCGACAATGGCAAGGGAAAGTGCGTGCAGCGCAGGCTGAAGAGCCGGTCACAGTGGACACTCATCTGAAAGCTGGTGACTTTTATCACCGCATCGGTGATTACGCGAGAGCCAAAACGCATTACCGTTCGGCCGTGGAAGAAGAACGTCGTCTGTCCATCCCCGATCAAGCCTGGGACTTTTTCTCAAAGAAGGATCGCGATCAGTCGGTTGGTGAGAAAGATCAAACAACGGTGGCGGGGAGTTAGATTCCGTAGTTCCCTTTTCCGTCCTTCCCGACATCTTTAATCGGGAATCCAGGTTTATCTTAGCGGGGTTTCGCCCCTGCAGACGAGTCCCTTTTGTTTCGGCAAAAGGGACCAAAACCATTCTCGCCCGTGCACGTCCCCTCTGGGGTTCCTCCGCCTCCGCCCCGAATAAGATGGCGAGGGAACTCACTCCGTTCAAACAGCCCTCGCCGAAAAGCCGATTCGGGGCTGCGGCTCCGCCGCGCACGAAGGCGGTTTGAAGTTCATCAGATGTTAGTTTTCGTATGAAGAAATGGAATATTGGAGATCACCAATTGTGATGTCAAATCCATCTGCGGAATTGGGACTACGAAGGCCACTTCAACATGACTCCTCGACGGGGCAGGGAAATACTCATTTTTAAGGATCTTCAGAACCCCGAATACAATGGAAGGACAGAGTTGTGACGTTGTAGACTCCCCCAATGGGTTCAGTCGCTACGTACTGAGTTTCTTCATGATCGATGGTGAGTTTCATGTCAGGCGCATGAGCTTTTTGGCTTTCTATAGAGACCAATGCCTCTTTGAAGGCTGCTCTCCTGGCTTCATGACATGTATCGAGCATGTCATAGGTCCCATGAATGTGCCATGCTTCTTTGATGAAGTGTGAAGATCCTTTTACCCATAAGATAAAACTTGGATCACCGAGTGAAATCAAAGGAATGAGGAATAGCAATAGCGTGAACAGGAGGGCCATGCGAATGGATCGCTGCATAAGGAACATGAGAAAAACCTAGAGCAATCGAATGGAAAAAGGGAAAGACCTTTTACAGATAGTGTACCACAAACACCATAGCGGTGAGTTAAGGTTATGGAGCCTGCTTAGCATCAATAAACCAAACGCATTTAATTTAAAATGATTGAGGTAACTGAAAAGAAGGACCCCTTCAGGGGCGAGGGGAAAGGGAAAATTACCGAAACAAATTTCTAGTCTTCCCAAAGTGCAGAAACACTTTGGCTAAGAACACGCCAGAGCCTTCTCGATCTTGTCAAGCAAGACGCTTCTGGGTGCAGGCTTGTGGAGAACGCCCGCTAGACCCGCGCCTTGGAATCTCGCCAACATCTCATCCTCGGTGAACCCGCTGTTCAACACGACTCGAACGTCGCTTCGAATTTTCTGGAGCTCCACCAAGACTTCTTCACCATCCATCTTCGGCATGTTGTGGTCCAGCAGGACACAATCGAATGCGTCGGGGTCCCGCCGTAATACGTCTACCGCCTCTTGTCCATCTTCGACTTCGACGACAGAGTAGCCAGCACTTTGGAGCATGGCGACCAACACCATCCGTACACTCGCGTGATCGTCCGCAACAAGAATCCGGGTGCCCTCCGGCACCACTTTGGTAGTCGGCGCGATCGCTTCCCCGAGATCCGGAGTCGATGAAACGAGTGGCAGCCACACAGAGAAGGTCGTGCCGACTCCTAGGGTGCTGTCTACGGAAATTGCGCCATTGTGAGATTTCACGATCCCCAACACCGCGGCCA
>JAJDBO010000175.1 GCA_029261305.1 Nitrospirales bacterium | reverse complement strand
AGAGCACGCCAAGCAAGTTTTCCATGCCCGATTTCTCGACGACCAGGCGATCGCATAGGCCTCGCCTCACCGACACTAAATGGCGGAAAATTATAATGGAGCATAAAGGTTCGAAAATATTCGCCTTCAAGAGCATCGATACGCTGTTCATCATCGGAAGTTCCCAAAGTTACTACCGCCAGAGCTTGGGTTTCGCCTCGTGTAAAGAGTGCAGACCCATGAGTTCGGGGTAAAATTCCTGTCTCGCTTGTAATCGGACGGATATCCGCCGGCCCACGTCCATCGGCACGGACTTTTTTCTCCAAAATCATATCGCGAACTTCATCATATTCTAAGTCATGGTACACTTCTTTTATTTGGCGATGGCATGCAGGGTCGTCCCCACCAAGTTTTGTGATGGCTTCTCGCAAAATCTCATCGAGTCGCTCTTGGCGTGCAGTTTTATTGGGAATGAACACGGCTTCACGAATCGGAGCAGAGGCCAATTCCTTCACCTGGGCTCGTAACTCCTCACCCACCGACTCCACGGCAATAACTCGTTTCTGACGCCCCACCATCTCTTTCAGCTCATTCACTTTCGCGACAATCTTTTTGATTTCCCCATGTGCAAGTTCCAGAGCCTCAAGCATCACGGCCTCAGACAATCCATTGGCTCCAGCCTCCACCATCATGATGGCATCCGCCGTCCCTGCCACGACTAAATCCAACTCACTATTGGCGAGGGTGTCTCTGTCGGGATTAACCACTAGAGCCCCATCAACCCGGCCAATTCGTATGCCAGCGAGCGGACCATTGAAAGGAATGTCAGAAATCGCCAACGCTGCAGAACCTGCGGTGATTCCAATAGTATCCGAGGTCATGGTTTGATCAACGGATAAGACGGACACCACAACCTGGGTTTCATAAAAATACCCTTTCGGAAAAAGCGGACGAATCGGACGATCAATGAGCCGACTCGTCAGGGTTTCTTTCTCTGACGGCGCGCCTTCGCGCTTAAAAAATCCCCCTGGAATCTTTCCGGCGGAATAGGCCTTTTCCTGATAATTGACCGTGAGAGGAAGGAAATCCGTGTCAGGCTTCATTGTCCGTGAAGCCACCGCCGTCGCTAATACTACCGTATCACCATACGAAGCTAAGATGGATCCATCCGCTTGTTTGGCCATATGCCCAGTTTCGAGCTTTAATGTACGACCAGCGATTTCGATTTCTACAGAATGCACCATGAAATTCTCTCCTTCCTCACCCCAACAAGCCCTGCGAGCTTTTCCAAATGATCTATTATTTTCTCAATCCCAATTGACCTATGAGCAAACGATACTTATCGGCATCCACACGATGGAGGTAATCCAACAACCGTCGTCGCCGACTCACCATTCGCAATAACCCATGCCGCGAATGATGGTCCTTTTTATGGGACCGAAAATGATCAGTAAGGTAATTGATACGATTCGTCAGTAAGGCAATTTGCACCTCTGAAGAACCGGTATCTCCCTCATGTAGCTGATACTGTTTGACGATATCTGATTTAACTGTCGTTGCGAGCGCCATGTCTCACTCCTCCTTACTGAAAATTATTGAACTCGTATTTCTAACATTTCTTGTACGAACTTAATTATCCAAACACCTTGACCAAGACCAAGGACTGATCCAATTCTGACGAAACTTGGTCTCTTTTTTCAAACTTCCCCAATCCTAATAGTTGTCCGACAGGATCTTTGACCCGTATAATTTTCTCGCCTGCTCCCGCCTGCCAGAATTCGTTAATCTCTCCAGAAACTGCAGAACCAGGGATTGGGGCACCGTTTAAAGCCCGACCCACCATCTCAGACACAATCGTCACTTCAGGCAAATGGCTGAGCACAGCGTCCAGGCTCCACAGAGTCTGGCTATCGTCTTGCCACAAAGCCTCGCTTTCGATTTCTAATAGAGACTTCGCATCTTCAATACGGAAGGGACCTACTCGCGTCCGGCATAGTTGGCGTAAATGCCCACCCGTCCCAAGAACTTCTCCGATATCTGCACACAAGGTGCGTACATAGGTTCCCTTGGAGCACGTGACCCTAAAAGTCACATCTGGAATATTCACATTCAAAATTTCAAATTGATGAATGGTAATTGGGCGAGGAGTCCGCTCAATCGTTTTTCCAGCTCTTGCCATTTTATACAAAGGTCGCCCATCAACCTTGAGGGCGGAATACATTGGTGGAACCTGAAGGAGGTTGCCCGAAAACCGAGTCGCGGCAATTCGAATATCCTCTTCTTTTATGCCGGAGATTGACCGTTCCTGTGTCACTACTCCAGTCGCATCCTGCGTATCAGTATCCTGACCCAAGCGAAGGACGGCTTCGTATTCCTTATCCCACTCCACTAAATATTCCGAAACCCGAGTACCCTTTCCCAACAATACTGGGAGCACTCCAGTGGCCATGGGATCTAAAGTCCCAGCATGACCCACCTTTCGAATCCCAAGGGTCCGCCTAAGTTTGTCGACCACGTCATGAGAGGTCCACTCAGCCGGTTTGGAAATATTCAAGATCCCATCAATGCCTGGAGGTGCCAAAACGCTGCACGATTCCTTTCTCACCGCTTATTGAGCCTCCGGTTCCTGAGACCCACTAATCGTGGCGGAATCAGCATTATCAAGGATATCACTGCTAGGCAAGGTATCAAGGATTTTTAAAATCCTTTCAGCACGAGGCCCTTTCGTATCAGACCAAAACTTTACCTCAGGGGTGTAGCGTAGCTCTAAACGACGCCCGATCTCAGAGCGAACAAATCCAGCCGCGCTATTCAACGCCTTTAAGATGCCCGGCTCATCCTCCTGAGAACCCAGGATCGAGACATAAACCCTGGCGATTCGAAGATCATTGGTGACTTCCACATTGGTCACCGTCACAAACTGAAGTCGGGGATCTTTTGATTTTTTCGCAAGAATATCTGCCACTTCAATGCGAAGTTGGTCAGCGACACGCTCGGCTCTTTTATAATTTGGCTTCGACATACACGACTGATCCGTTTGCGTCATCATAGGCATTACAAAAGTTCGATCTGCGACTCCAATAACTCCACACGGGGGTTGGCTCGAATAACATTCAAAGCTTTATCTAGTACCCCATTCACATGACGTGCTTCATTAGCGACACACGCAATCCCCAGGGTCGCCCGCTGCCAAAGATCATGATCGTCAACTTCGGCGACCGAAACATTATAGGTCTGACATAACCGGGTCTTAAGGCTCGAGAGGACTTGACGTTTAGCCTTGAGGGAATGACCATCTGGCAAATGCAAGCGAACCTGACATACCCCAACTATCATACGTTTGGCTCAAGACTCTACTGGGGGCCTTCATAAAAGTCTGCCAGTTATAACTTCGCGGTTTCTTTGTCGAACACATAGGCCTCAATAATATCGCCCAACTTCAAGTCATTAAAGTTTTCGACGCCAATTCCGCACTCATATCCTTGCTGTACTTCCCGAACATCGTCTTTAAACCGACGCAATGATCCGAGTTTGCCTTCATACACCACCACATGATCTCGAAGGACCCGAACCCCTTCACTCGAGCGGGCCATATGGCCATCATTCACATAACACCCTGCGATCGTGCCAATTTTGGGAATACTAAAGACTTCCCGAACTTCGGCCCGTCCTAACACCCGTTCCACTAAATTCGGCTCAAGGATGCCCTCGGCCGCCGCCCTAACATCAGCGAGGGCATTATAAATGATGGTATGCATGCGAATCTCTACCCCTTCGCGCTCAGCCAAGGCAGAGGCTTTAGGCTCTGGTCTCACGTGAAACCCAATAATAATGGCTTTGGACGCGGAGGCTAAGAGCACATCCGACTCAGTAATTCCCCCCACGCCAGCATGTATGATTTGAAGGGTTACCAAATCTGATTGAATTTTCTGAACGGATTCACGCAAGGCACCCGCTGAACCTTGGGTATCAGTCTTTATTAAAATGGCCAATTCCTTTTTATCTAATTCCTTCCCTTGGGAATATAAATCATCCAAGGTCATCCGTGTGGTGCCAGTGCCAAGTTCTGCAGATCGCTGTTTATGCATCCGATCTTCCGCAACTTCCCTGGCCATTCGCTCATCCTTCACGACCACGAACTTATCGCCCGCCGCAGGCAATGCCAACAATCCAATGACCTCCACTGGCGTGGAAGGCCCTGCCTCCTTCATCTTTTTCCCATCATGGGACAACATCGCCCGAACACGGCCACTGGTTGTGCCCACGACATAAGGTGCCCCAACCTTCAGAATCCCACTCTGGACCAACACCGTGGCGACGGGACCACGACCGCGGTCCAACTTCGCTTCAAGCACGATACCCTTCGGAAGTTGAGCAATATCAGCCTTTAACTCCATGACTTCTGCTTGTAACAAGATCATATCCAGCAGCGTGTCAAGACCTTGCTTTTCCTTGGCAGACACATCCACAAAAATAGTTTGGCCACCCCAGGATTCAGGAAGTAACCCATGCTCCGAAAGGCCTTGCTTCACTCGGTCGGGATTTGCTCCAGGCTTATCGATCTTATTGACAGCAACAATAATGGGAACGTTAGCGGCTTGCGCGTGATGAGCAGCTTCAACCGTTTGCGGCATCACCCCGTCATCCGCAGCAACCACCAAGATCACGATGTCAGTGGCCTGAGCACCTCGCGCCCGCATAGCCGTAAACGCTTCATGGCCGGGAGTATCAAGAAACGTCACCCACTTCTCACCAACAGGAACTGAATACGCACCGATATGTTGGGTAATGCCCCCGGATTCGTGGTCTGTTACTTTCGTCTGCCGAATAGCATCAAGGAGGGAGGTTTTCCCATGATCAACGTGCCCCATGATGGTAACCACCGGCGCACGCCCCACAAGTTCAAGATTCTCGGTGGATTCGAGCACTTCTTCTAAAAGCGCTTCCCCCTCTCTTTCCACCGTCACTTCAACGTGGATGCCAAGGCCTTCAGCAATTAACAATCCGGCATCGAGATCCATTGGCTGATTCATATTCAACATGACACCCATTTCCATCAACTTTTTGATAATGTCTCCGGATCGTTGGCCAAGGTGCTCGGCATATTCCTTAACAGTAATCCCGGAAGTCAGCTTGACTGTTTTCTTGCGTGGCTTTGTCACCTCCGTCGAGGTGGAAGATGGCACATGTCGGGATCGCTCCTCCCTCCTTAACGTGGGGAGGGGTCGTAAATCCTGCCACCGAGCGGCATCTTCATACTTGGCGGCAAACAAATCTTCATTTTTCCCTTTCCCGGGTTTTTTTGCTTTTTTGGACTTTTCCTCCGTAGCAGCCTTTCCTTCTCCAGGCTCTTCTCGTTTCTGTACACGAGCCGGGTCAGCCTCTGAAGGAGTCGCCACTGGATTTGGAATATCCTGCAAAGAATCTTCAGGGGTTGGATGAGGTGACTCCAAGGCCTCTGCCACAGCGGCCATTTCAGGCGGCAACTGAATCTCCTTAACCCCCTCGGCCTCAACAACAGGAGCAACTGACTCTTGCGCACTTCCCTCCGTCACTTCGATTGCAGGGGATGGCTCTTCAACTTCTTCACGCTTTCGTTTAATAAGGATATGCTTTTTCTCAGGTTTGGCAGGAACCTCTGGTTCAGATGCGGTTTCACAACCTTTTCCAGTCCTGGTGGTAGATTTTTTGAGAAGTTTTTTCGCACTTCCCGACTTCCCACCCTCGGAAAATGAACCGCTCACTTGCGTACTTCCAAACGCCGTCAAGGCCTTCTGCGTTTCTTCTTCAGTAAGGGTATTACTATGAGAAGACACAGCAATGCCTAGCCGACCGAGTTCTGGGATCAGAACTTTACTTTCGATTCCCAATTGCTTGGCTAATTCATAGACTCTCATAGCACCTACATAGCTGTTAGGATAGAGTTTCCGTTGTTTCAGTTGGTTTTTCTAATGAATCTTGGGGCGAAACTTCTTCGGCACCCTCGGTAGCAACTTGAGCACCTTCGGGCTCCGCAGGAGAGGTGACAATTTCTTCTCCAGCTTGTTCTCGCTGAGCTTCTGTTTCTTCAGCTAGCGCAGCCTTGATCTCTTTTTCCCGCTCAAGCTTTTCTTTTTCATATTCGCTGCCACTAATAATATCAATCTTCCATCCGGTCAGTTTAGCAGCGAGACGGACATTTTGCCCGTTTTTCCCAATCGCCAAGGAAAGTTGTGAATCAGCGACAACAACCAATGCGGCTTTTTTCTGATCATCAATTCCAACTTTTTCAATCGACGCCGGGTTTAAGGCTTCGCCAATAAAGACCCGGGGATCAGTCGTCCAGGGAACGATATCGATCTTTTCCCCTTTAAGCTCCCTCACTATCGCCTGGACCCGGGATCCTTTAATGCCAACACATGCTCCTACTGGATCAACAGCTTTGTCCTTAGAAAACACCGCAATCTTCGTCCGATCACCAGGCTCACGAACGACACCCTTGATCTCCACGATCTTCTCCATCACTTCTGGCACTTCCAACTGGAATAATTTAACCACAAATTGAGGGTGGGCTCGCGACAAAATCACCTGAACATCTTTGGGTGTACGTCTGACTTCTAAGAGCATAGCTCGAACACGATCACCTCGGCGATGAGCTTCCCTGGGAATTTGTTCGTGAATTGGAAGGAGTGCTTCTGTTTTCCCAATTTCAACCAAATAATTCCGACGTTCTTGCCCAAGGATTATCCCATGAACCAGATCACCTTCTTTTTTTGAATATTCTCGCTCGACAGCTTCCCATTCGGCTTCGCGAACTTTTTGGCAAATGACTTGTTTGGCTGCCTGCGCTGCGATTCGTCCAAAATCTTCCATTTCCAAGAGTGATCCCATTTCGTCGCCCACCTCGGCTTCAGCATCAATTTCACGAGCTTCTTCAATGGAAATTTGGGTTTTCACATCAGTCACCGGATCCGAGATCGTCTTGAGGGACACAATCGAGATCTCTCCGGAATCAGGATCTAATTGCACTTGAATATTTTCATTATTGCCATATTTCTTTTTTGCGGCAGTCAGAAGGGCAGATTCAACAGCGGCTAGCACACGGTCCTTATCAATCCCTTTTTCTCGGCCAACCTGCTCTATTACCGCCATAATTTCACGCTTCATAACAACTCCCCTTCGTAACTGACACCTTCATCTGACTTATGAAAATCGGCACATTCCAATCACGCGCGGATTATAACTCCACCTGCTGTTTCGCTTCTGTAATCGAATCCCAGAGGAAGTCAACTTCACTCATTTTTTTTTGTTTTCCAGAAATCACTGTTAGCCTAAGACCATCCTGATTAAGAGCAGATAAACGCCCAACGAACTTCTGTGGTTGACCTTCAGAATCCTGAATCTTCACTTGCAACACTTTACCCAGCACCCGTTGATAATCCTTAATATTCTTTAGCGGCCGATCGACTCCTGGGGATGACACTTCAAGCCTATACGGAAAAGGCTCTGGTTCAATCACGTCCAAGGCCCGCCTCAAGGACTTATGAAATTGTTCACAGTCGCGAATGCTCACACCCCCGTCTTTATCAAGGGTTAAGTAAATGACCAAACCTGTACCTTTGCCTTGACAAATGACTTCAAGCAAGTCAAGTTCCAAGGCCCGTGCAATAGGGTCAGCAATTAGCCTAACCCGTGTCCCCAAATCTTTGGTATCCAATCCCAGACCTTAATGAGTGGAGTCTCGGAGGGGGATGAAAAAGCAAAAAAAAGTGGGCTCACGCCCACTTCCCAGACTGAAAACACTACCACTTCCCCAATCCAAAGGCAAGGGCTTTAATTTAAGTAGGCCGTCGTATGACCAACCATTACACCATGACTCTTTAGTGAAGGTGAAAAAAATTCCACCTGGTCTGGAAAGACCAATTCACATCCTCAAAAATAATCTACCTCGCCAGGTAGTCTCAATTATTGCACCAGCGGGATTTTTGATAGGCCCAATTTCAGGGATATGCTACACTTGGCCAATTAAATCCATCTTTAACATAAGTAAACCCCCGAAACATCTTCATGGCTTTCAGAACAGTTTCGAAAAACGAGAATTATGATTTTAGCGTGAAAGGCTAGTCGACTTACCCATGCCCATTATTTTATCCGTGGCTTCTGGAAAGGGAGGGGCAGGCAAAAGCATGGTCTCCAGTAATTTGGGGCTTTTGCTAGCTAAACGAGGGTATCGAGTTACCCTAGTTGATTTAGACACTGGGGGAGCCAATCTCCATGTGCTCTTTGGGAATTTCCACCCTCAGGTTACCCTTACTGACTTTTTAAATCGTAAGATAAAAACACTCCAAGGAGCCGTTCAGCCTTTATCCGTCCACACGAATTTATCCTTAATTTCCGGAACTGGGGAAACGCTCCTCACTTCCAACCTCCCCCATCCAAAGAAAAAACGATTGCTCAATCATTTGCGAAAATTGGAAGGGGACATCGTCTTGGTAGACGTTGGGGCTGGCACCCATTTTCATACATTGGATTTCTTTTTATTCGCAAATGGGCACCTCACTGTGGCCACTCCTGACCCAACCTCGGTCCTTGATCTCTATCGATTTATTAAACTTGCCGCCATTCGAAAAGTGCTCTCGGCCTTTTTAGCCAGAGATCCAGTTGCCACCGCCCTTTCGAATCGAGAGTTTCAAAGTATACAGGAAGTATTGGATGCCGTCGGGCACACCAATGAAGCCGGCGCTTCAATTGCCAAAACGGCTTTAGAATCTTTTGCCCCTTGCCTTATTTTGAACCGCATGGGAAGAGCCTCCAAGGTCAATACCCTCCATCTCCAACAAATGGTTCAGCAATATATTGGCACTGAATTACATCTCCTGGGACAGATTCCGCAGGATGTCGCCGTCGAGCACTCAATCCGGCAATATCTACCTGTAGTTGATCACAATCCCACCTCCCCAGCGGCCAAGGCCTTTGAGCAAATTGCTGATCGTCTTGAGTTGTGGATGGAGTCTAATCTCTCTGTAGTAGAGGAGTGGTAGGGGAACCGTAGGCTCCTCGTCGCTCATTGCTCCCATTTAATAATTCGCTAAGCGACGAACAACTAGAAACCTATCGAGGAGGAGGCGTAGCAGCTTGTAGAGCGCTGGACACTTGTTTGAGCGAATCGGCTAAACTGTCGAGTTCGGCGCCTTTCCGCAAGAGTTCTCCGCGCAAACCATTCATTTGATCTGCATACCGATCACGTTCTTTCACCACCACCGCGTGACCTTCGAGCATTTCCTGGCACCGGTCTAATTCACTCCGAATTTCTGCATATTTCACTTTGTATTCTTTCGCTTCATTCGTAGACTTTTCCAAGTCTTGCGTCAGAGTCGCGATATGATTTTTGCAATCACCTAATTCGGCTTTGATTTCAATTCGCTCTTTGTCACATCCCTGATAGCGGACACGAAGGTCTTGAATAACTTCTGTCCAGCTGCGAACAGCTCCAGGTGGCAAATCCGGCAAGCTAGGTAAGGGAGCATCTTTTGCCATTGCCTCCATGGCGCCTTGAATCCAATCAACGAATGCGCCGATTTCGTGAAATTTAAAATCGACACTGTTCGCAGTCACCTTCGGGGTATCTGCAGATTTGTAACTGGCAATTTCTGTGGCTGCTTCTTTCACGGCTTCGGGTACTGATTCTGGCACAGGTTCCACCACCACTTCTTCAGGGGATTGTGAATGAAAGTTTTTCAACAACACTGCAACACAATGTCGACAAAATGGTTGTTCAGATGCAGGGCACGAGCATTTCGTCGTTAACGTCCCACTCTTTAATCGAATGGTTTGTGAATACACCCCATACGTACCGTCAACCTCTGAGTTGATTTGTCCTTCATGAGCGTCTAAAACCCTCACCCGATTCTCAGCGAGATATTGAGTTCCAAGTTTATACACATGCCCGCCAACCACAGATTCCACCATTTCCGGTTCAAGTTGACTTAATTTTTGAGCAGAACACGAAATCCGGTTGCGCATAAGCCCCTCTGCGTTAAGAAGTTGGTTAAGGACGAGGCCATCGTCGGTGGCCCTGTTACACTGTTGCTTCACTGAAAAATTACTTCGATTGAGGCAACAATCTTCAGAGGCCAAGAGCTTCCCCCTATTCGGATTGAAATTGTGAAAACTTGACCCATCAGGGTAAGAAGTTCATCTAAAATCTGTTGAGGCCTGACACCATATTCTTAAGAATTCATGTCTGTTTTCTTCTTTTTGTCCGTATTTCTTTATGTTAGACTCTCCCCGCTGGTCAGGCTCATTCGGTCACACCACCTTCAACAGACGCATGGTTTTAATGATGAATCTCTATCGTCTTATCCTATGGCTTGGAATTTCATGGGGAACCATCGCATCACCCGTTGCCGCTGTGGATCTCCACTTTCACAATGTCACCTTCCACCGGTGCTATCATGCCCATTCCTGTTTCGTATCAATTCCTAATCTGCCAAATATCTTTGGTGATGTAATTTTAGTACGAATTGCTGGAATCGAAACCCCAGAAATCCTTGGGCAATGCACCAAAGAAAAAGACCTGGCAGTGAAGGCCAGAAATTTCATTAATACGGTATTAGAAAATTCCAGAGAAATTGAGCTGTACGACTTGGAACGTGGAGAAAACTTTAATCTGATCGCCAGAATAATGGCCAACGGGGAAAATGTGTCGAAGCTACTGTTAGCTCAAAAGCTAGCGTTGCCAGCCTCAGAGAAAGAGGGAAAACCAAATTGGTGCAAGAGCTAACCACTACTTGGCGCTACCTTGCAGTCGTTAAAAATTTTTTAGGGTAAAATATCTTTGGCCCTTATTTCTAAAGAAGTTCCATTCATCCTTCTCCTCTTTAGCTCGCACCTCTTTTAAAATTAACCGGCCATTTAGGAATCAGACCAAGCCTTCCCCTTTGTAAAAAACAAACTTAGTAAGGAAAAAAGAGAGGTGTTGGAACAATTGGTAATTATGAAAGACAGGAAGGAAGAAAAAATGGTGAGCCGCGAGCGGCTCGAACGCTCGACCCTCGCCTTAAAAGGGCGATGCTCTACCAACTGAGCTAGCGGCTCACCGAGGGGCGATGCTAGCCAACCAGCATACGCCTTGTCAAACTCGCAGGGATTGGCTTTTACGCGCTGACCTTAGAGATTTTGTTTCGAGGACGAATATTCGTCATTGGGTTTTTCAAAATGATGGTATGCTCACGATGTGAACCTGTGGACACAATGTCAATCGGACAACTAGTTAATTCCTGAATCCGACCTAAATAGCGTTTTGCTTCTCGAGGAAGATCTTTATAGGACGTGGCACCTGTGGTTGATCCTGTCCACGCGGGCAAGGTCTCATACACTGGTTCACATTCTGAAAGAACCTGAAGATCTGCTGGCATGTCTCGATAAAGTTTACCCTGATGTCGATATCCAACGGCTATTTTTAATTGGCGCGAGCCATCCAACACATCTAATTTGGTCACAGCCAATGATGTACATCCATTCACCCGCACCGCATACCGCAGCACCACGGCATCAAGCCACCCACAACGACGAGCGCGACCTGTGGTGGCCCCAAATTCCTGGCCACGCGATTGCAATCCTTCGCCTACTGCATCGGACAATTCGGTGGGAAAAGGTCCACTGCCCACGCGTGTAGAATACGCTTTCGTCACCCCAAGGACTGCGTCGATTTTTGTTGGACCAATACCAGTGCCAATACACGCCCCGCCGGCACAAGAACTTGAGGAAGTCACAAATGGATAGGTTCCAAAATCCACATCAAGATGTGTACCCTGTGCGCCTTCAAACAATACATGTCGACCATTTTCCATGGACTTGTGAATAAGCAATGAATCGTCGGCAACATGAGGACGCAACCGGTCGGCATATTTTTCATATTCTTCGACGATTCGACCCGCGTTGAAGCCTCTGGCCTTATATACATGCCGTAGAAAACTATTTATCTCGACCAGGTTATCTTCGACTTTACGCTGAAAGGTCTCTGGATTGAGGAGGTCACCCATCCGAATTCCAATGCGGGCCATTTTGTCCACATAGGCAGGACCGATACCCTTTCCTGTAGTACCAATGCGTCGGGCACCCTTGGCCTTTTCAGCCGCTTTATCGATGGCTTTGTGATAGGGCATGATGACATGAGCTCGTTGGCTCACGATAAAATTCCGCCCGATTTTGATGCCCTGGTTTTGGAGATGATCTAATTCGCCAATCAACGCTCCAGGGTCAATCACCACACCACTACCTAGGATACACAACTTTCCACGAGACAAAATGCCTGACGGAATTAGATGAAATATATAAGTACCCTTTCGGGTCACCACCGTATGGCCGGCATTCGAACCACCCTGAAAACGAACAACTAAATCGGCGTCTCGTGAAAGGATATCGACAATTTTGCCTTTTCCCTCATCACCCCATTGCGATCCAATGACGACTAAATTTGACATTTCAACACTCTAGTTTTTCAAGATGGATATACAATCAATGCCTAGCTTAAAAAATTTCAGAACGCTGCCAAAACTAAACCAAGCCTTTGTGTCGTGACCAAGAAAATGTCACAAAAAAGGCCCCGACTCACATCAAGTCAGAGCCAACCGGGGACGGATGTTAGGCTCCACATAGTGATTTGTCAATAGAACGACACCATAAATCTGCTCTGGGGAAATATCTTCAGCCTCATTTTCCCTTGCAAAGCGAAATCTTTCAAAAAGGAAAAAGGTATATAGGCCGCAATCTGCAAGGGAAAGCTGAACCACGTGGGAGTTTACTGATAGCTTTCGAGGTCAGACGGAAATTTTTGACATTCCACTTCTTCTTTAAACCGTCGGAGGGCTTGCAGGGCATCAGCTTTTAAATGCGCATACGGTTTGACAAACTTTGGAGAAAACTCGTCGAACAATCCAAGTAGATCATAAAGCACTAACACCTGGCCATCACAGTCTGGTCCAGCGCCAATGCCAATCGTGGGAATAGAAACCGCTTCGGTGATGGCGTTTGCAAGCTTCGACGGAATGGCTTCAAGGACTAGGGAAAAGACACCCGCAGATTCCAAGGCCCGAGCATCGGCGAGCAAACCCTCAGCTTGAGCTTCCTCTCGGCCTTGCACCTTGTACCCTCCATACTGATTCACCGACTGGGGCGTCATCCCGATATGTCCCATCACCGGAATGCCGACTCGCGTCAGCGCCTGCATGCGATCAATCATGGAGATTCCCCCCTCAAGCTTCACTGCATCTGCGCCAGATTGAATAAGGCGACCCGCATTCCGCACAGCATCTTCCACACTGACCTGATAGGACATAAATGGCATGTCAGCAATAACCAAAGCCCGCTCCCGTGCACCTGCGACTAATCGCGTGTGGTACACCATGTCATCCATGGTCACGGACAGCGTATCCGAGTTGCCCTGGACGACCACACCAAGAGAATCCCCCACTAAAATGGCTTCAATGCCCGATTGTTCCACAATGCGTGTAAACATGGCATCATAGGCCGTCACCACGACCAGTTTTTTCCCTTTGGATTTTTGGCGTTGGAATTCCGGAACAGTCATCAGTTCAAATCCGCCTTTCGAATAATCTCAGGAACACGATCACCAAGTCGGCCAGGCATAAGATGCACCCCATCACAGTACGGGCGAACAGCCTTGATGATTTGCACAGCTATATCCACGCCGACATCCGCCTGATGAGCCTCCCCAGCGTTCTTCAATTCAGCCATAAGTTCTTCGGGGACCTCGATCCCAGGAATATTGGCGTTCATATATTCTGCCATTTTCGCCGATCGAAGGACCAACACCCCAGCCAGAACTTTACAAGGATATCGCTGCATTTCCGATATAAAGGCTTGAAATGATTTGGCATCATACACAGCTTGCGTTTGAAAAAATTGTGCACCAGCTTTAACCTTCGCACTCAGCTTCTGATGCATGATATCATCTGAATCAATCCCTGGTGCCGCCGCCGCCCCAACAAAAAAATCCGTCGCGCCATCCAGGGACTTATCCGCCAGGTCTCGCCCCTCGTTCAATAAGCCGATCGTCCGCATGACTTGAACGGAATCCATATCATACACCGGTTTGGCGTCTTTATGATCGCCGACTTTGGGACTATCCCCGGTCAAGCACAACACGTTTCGAATTCCTAGTACATGCGCCCCCAATAAGTCCGACTGAATCCCGATCCGGTTTCGGTCTCGACAGGTCACCTGCAACACTGGATCATGTCCCTGCTCATACAGCAGCCTCGAAACCGCGACCGAACTCGCCTGCATCACCGCAGCCGTGTTATCGGTCACATTGATTCCATGCACCTGTCCCACCAAGGCCTTGGAAGCTTCAAGTAAGTTCGAAACATTCGTGCCTTTGGGAGGATTCACTTCTACAGTGATCGCGAACTCCCCCTGCTCCAATGCTCGCCGCAATGTATGCCGTTCGTCACTCATGTCACACTGCTCATGCCCAACCAGTCTGATACCGAAACTTTTTGGCGGTTACCCTTTCGCAACTCGTGTAGCAGCTTCCACCGTATTGGCCAACAACATCGCAATTGTCATCGGGCCCACACCACCTGGTACCGGGGAAAGCCAACCGGCCTTGTCCTTCACCGGTTCGAAATCCACATCGCCTACTAAGCGGCCATCATCCAATCGATTGATACCCACATCAATGACCACCGCTCCAGGCTTGACCATATCAGCTTTAACAAACTCTGCCTTTCCGATGGCCGCCACCAGAATATCCGCTTCACGGCACATGCCAGCTAAATTCTTGGTTCGCGAATGACAAACCGTGACCGTAGCATGGCGATGCATCAATAACATGGCCACCGGCTTGCCAACGATATTACTTCGGCCTAACACCACCGCGCGTTTCCCCTCAATGGTTTGGCCAGTAGACTCAATCATGCGAATGACGCCCTTGGGGGTGCAGGGCACAAACTGAGGATCACCGGTAACCAACCGACCAATATTATAAGGATGAAACCCGTCGGCATCCTTATCAGGGGACACGGCATTCAATACCGTTTGGCTATCGATTTGGGGAGGCAAGGGAAGCTGGACCAAGATGCCATGGATTTTGGGGTCGGCATTCAACTGAGCAATCAGTGTGAGTAGCTGATCCTGCGTCGCCGTTGAAGGAAGCGTATGGTCATCCACATACAAACCCGCGGTATCACAAGCCTTCTTTTTATTTCGAACATAGACAGCCGAAGCTGGATCATCCCCGACAAGAACCACGGCAAGGCCTGGACGAACTCCAGTCTTTTGAACCAAGGCTTCGATATCTTGAGCA
>JAJDBO010000174.1 GCA_029261305.1 Nitrospirales bacterium | reverse complement strand
AGTGTTTGCATAAGCCATTATTATCTACTCGTAGTTCATCGCCGTAAAGAGGATAGGTAACGGGCGAGGCACCTCGACACTATTTTCAACCTCAGATCACTTTCTACCGCACTTCAGGGACTTCTTTTCAGTGGAATCTTCTCCCTCTAATACTCTTAATAGTTTTCCTCCCGGGATTTGCATTTAACTGCGTTGGGAGCGGCGGCGGTGGAGTCCCGAATCGGCTTTTTGGCGAAGCTGTTTGAGTGGAGAGGTGGTTTTGCACCTCGGAGCGAGTTCCTTCGCCATCTTATTCGGGACGGAGGCGGAGGGACCTGGAAGAAAATTGCGAGCTTTTTCGCAATTCTCTGGAAGGCCGCGCACACGCAAAAATGGTTTTGGGTCCTTTTACCGAAACAAAAGTGACTCGTCTGCAGGGGCGAAACCCTGCATCTTAAAATCTGGAATAAAAAATCAGATTGGAATTGGCTAAAGAGGGTCGGGATGAGTCAATCGCAAGGAAGCGGGGCAGGTCTTTGCCCTTACACAATTTTTAAATGTTGGATTGGCGTCCGACGTTCGGATTCGGGACATTGGATCTGGCTGTGGATTTTCCATGCCGACCCTTTGAACCCCGGAAAATCTTCCCGGTAATGTGCGCCTAAACTATTCTCTCGCCAAAGCGCAGCTTCCGTAATGCACCTGGCTACTTGCAACATGTTTTTCACTTCTATATCTGAGCGAGTTTGAAGAAATCCTTGCACTTGGGGTTCCCATGCGGAAATCTTTGCAAGGGCTCGAATGAGAGAGTCCCCTGTTCGGACAAGTCCAACCTGGGCCCACATTAACCGTCTCAACGAATTGCGCAGCTTTTCCGAGTCCTCAAGTGCCTGCCTGGGTCCTGCATCCAATTGCGACACAATTCGCTGGGTATCGTTGGGGGTGATGGTGGGAGAAATTTTTGTCGCGGTTTGCGCTGCGCGAACACCAAACACCAGACCCTCTAACAACGAGTTGCTTGCCAACCTGTTGGCTCCATGCACCCCATTGCACGCGGCTTCCCCCGCAACTAATAACCCAGGAAGACTCGTTTGACCATCAATGCCGGCCTTGATCCCACCCATAAAATAATGAGCACTTGGTGATATGGGAATCCATTCCTCGGTGATATCAATGTCCGCACGCAAACATGTTTGATAAATTGTCGGAAACCGTTTTTTGATAAAGGCACTACCTAAATGCGTCACATCCAAATAGACATGGCGAGAGCGCGAGTCTGACATTTCTGACCATATGGCACGTGCCACAATATCTCTCGGCGCCAGCTCCGCTGCCGGATGATAGCCCAACATAAACAACTCACCTTTTCGATTTCTGAGCAGTCCGCCTTCTCCCCGCATGGTTTCTGAAAGTAAAAACGGTGGACTCGATTGGAGATAGAGTGAAGTTGGATGAAATTGGACAAACTCCATATCCTCCAATATGGCTCCGGCTCGATACGCCATGGCAAACCCATCGCCGGTAGCATTCAGCGGGTTGGTGGTTCGGGCATAGACCTGCCCGGCCCCCCCAGTCGTCAGAATGACGGCCCTGGCTGGTAACACTTGGAGATGCCCCGTGGCCTCATTGACCACAATCGCCCCACAACAATGGCCATCGACAACGAGCAAGTCCATCGTAAAGTGATGATCAAACCATTGAATGTTCTCCTGCATCCTTGCACGTTCTAGCAACACACGGATCATCTCATTTCCTGTAGCGTCACCCTGTGCCCGGAGGACTCGGTCACGGCTATGCGCGCCTTCTTTGGCAAAGGCGAACTTGCCATCTACCTTGTCAAATTGGGTGCCCCATGCAATGAGTTCTTGAATCCGTGAGGGGCCTTCTTCGACTAGCGCGCGCGCCGCGTCTTCCCGACCTAATTGATGCCCGGCTTTAATAGTATCGTCGAAATGCAGATTGACATCATCTTCTTCACTCAGCGCAACGGCCACCCCCCCTTGGGCATACATGGAATTACTTTGCCGTCGACTGCCCTTGGTAATAATGAGCACATGCCCGTGCTGACTGAGTTCAACTGCCGCTCGTAATCCTGCGATCCCACTTCCGATCACAAGGAAATCCGCTTCCGGCCCCCAATGATATGGTGTTGCAGATTTTTTCATAAGGTTGATTTTTCGGAAAGTTAACGAGAGAGGGATAACGAGATAGGTATCAAAATTTACTTACGATAATGACTCGCGAGTGGACATCCCAAACGGCAAATCCCCATCAATGTCGGCTAACAAAATGACTTGCTTGCCACTCCACACCAACACCCCGTGGCCCTGTCCAGCGATTCCCACGTCTTGAGACTCCCGCTTCCAGGTTCCTTCCCACCGAACATTGACCGTCGCTCGGCCACCATTGATGGCCATTCGCTCTATCGTAAATTCCAGTTCAATGTCGGTATAGGCGGCAAAATCTTTTTGGATTTCTAATTGAAGGCGCTCAAGGCCATCCAAGGGCAACATTAATTCTCGCAACGCATCGGCGTCTTTTTCCTGATAGGCTTTCCGCAGGTCCTCCCCGGCCTTCACAATTCGTTCGAATCGGGCATGATCTTCTGGATATTGTGCGACTTTTGATTTGCACCCAGGCGAGATGGCAAGCAGGGAAAAGAGGACGCCCCAAAGCACGATGGAAGAAAACGATGCTGAAGAACGCATGGGGCATTATAGCGGGGCCTATCCGGGGTCGGTCAAGAAAAATGACCGCCTGGGGTAATTACTAAGGTGTGAGGCAGCAAAATACATGAAAGTGCCAGCCGCCTCCTTTACGGATCACCCTTCATTCATTTCATTCACAGTCTCGTATATTTTCTTGACATAACCAAATACCCTATGATACCTCTCAAAACTTACCGTCCGTCTCAGGGCGTGAGGTAATTTATCCTCTTTATAGAATCAACTTGGTGCCGGCAACCACCTTCCTCCCATGAGGAAGTAAAGGAGTTTGAATGTCGAGTGTTGTAAAGAAACGTCGAAAAAAGATGCGCAAGCATAAACACAAGAAACTTCGACGT
>JAJDBO010000173.1 GCA_029261305.1 Nitrospirales bacterium | reverse complement strand
GGAATACCCCGTTCAAGTGCGTTAGGAATCGTGTCGGCCGACCCTTGACCGGGCGCTACTATATCAAAAACAGAGGTTTGACTGGTCCTATCGATCGGGCTATAAGTGCCAGGTCGCATTCGGGGGCCGCGTGTTTCAACGTCGCTTAAGAAACCCCTCCCGCACAAGCGACAGCGTCTTCAAGGTGGGCTCGTAGCTCAGTCGGTAGAGCGAGGGCCTGAAAAGCCCTGCGTCGGTGGTTCAATTCCGCCCGAGCCCACCATTAATTCTCTTGCCGTAAAAGGGCGTTCCGTAGGTTAGGCCCACGGCTGACCGAGACCGCTTCGAGTTCGCTCCGGCCCCCCTGCTCGGGCACGTTTACGAGCGCGGGATGTGACCGCTCGTACGCCTCCTTGCTGGCTCCCGGCGAGGACTCCTCGGCCGGTAGGAAGTGAACAACGACGATTACCTGGCTGCCGAGATCGGTCAGGTCGGCACTTCGTCCGACGGGCTCGGACACGTGGGGCGGCAAGTCCAGATGGAGGACGGTTCGTTCGGCGACGTGTTCTGCAACAGGCCATCGTCGCTTCGCTACCTTGACAGTACCGTCACTCCCCTAACTGAACCTCGCCGTTCGCGCCGGGAATGGGCTGATTCTGGCCGTCCTTCAGAGTCCAGTCGATGGTAACCCTCCTCTTCTTAGTGTAGATCTGGAAGGTCACTGGCCCACCAAGGGGCGAAGTCCCACGTACCAGAATGCTGAGGCTGTCGGCGTTGCTGGCTCCTTCGTTGTTGGCCAGGTTGTCGGGCAGCTCGACCTCCTCGAACGCGGGCGAGATTCCCCCGCTTCGTGTCAGCTCGATAACGCGAACATCGCTGCCTGGAGGAGGTGTCACGGTGATCTCGGTGCAATAAAGCGTGTCGCTCGGTGAGACCGTGTCCGTCGCGTCTCCTCCCTGTCGGATCTCGACATCCTCGGTTCTCGTCCCGTCAGGGTGGGAGAAGTCGACAGTGTTGTCTGGGAAACGACCCTCGGGAAGGTAGAAAACGAAGCCTTCCATTTCCTGGCCTGGGCCGATCGGGTTCGGCTCCGGAGGCGGTGGTTGGGTGGTCCCCGGTTCGTGTGGCGGCGGCGGCGGAGGGGTGCGAAACTCGAGCTCCCCCGGCTCCTGATTTGCCCCCCACCCGTCAGGGCCGCCAGGGAACTTCGCCTCGACTCCGGTCGGCATGGTGAAATGCAGATCGACGACGTCCAACTCGGTGCCGTTCGTGAAGTCGAAGGAGAAGCAATTGAACTCCTCGACCTCGCCGGCGACGACGGCCGCGGGGGCCGGTGGTCTGGGTGGCTCCTCATTCTCCCCTCCGCCGCAAGCGGAGAGGAGGAGCAGGAGCGGGGTGGCGGCGAGAATAAGTCGGTTCGCGGTCATGGGTGCTCCTCTGTCTATCCGCACTGGCGATCAGGGTCTGCCAGCCAGTCCCCGAGCAGATCGTTGAGCTGCGTGTCGTCGGCACCCGGATCGGTGTAGTCCGGGAACGATCGTCCCGCGTCGTCCGGGTCCGTAGTCATCTCGGTTACCTGCGTCGGCTGCCCGCCTCCCGTTTCCAGGGTGAAACCCCACTCGACGCGGGCGATCACCGCAAAGGGGTCACAACAGATCACGAACGACTTGAATTGGTAGGTAGTGACAATCCGCGGCCCACCCGGCCGCTTGGCCAGCCCGGGGTCGTCCTTGAGCGCCCTCCCCTTGCCCTTCGGGTGGGGGAGGTCCTTCTGCTTCTGGTACTCGGGATTCGCTGTCTTCCACTCGTCGCGATCGGCCGGGGGCACGTCGCCCGGCGGTACCACGTCGATGGACCAGTCCTTGCTGTGCGCGGGCGACGCCTTTCCTGCGATGGTCGTCGTGCGTTTGACCAGCTGGACCCAAGTCACCTTCTTGCACACTGCCGGGTCGTAGTAGTACCGAAGCCAGACCGACAGGCCGCTGTACTCGTTACCATCCACCAGCTCGAGGTCGATGAGCTTGCCGCATTGACCGTCGACGACGCCCCCTCCCCCCGGGCGGGCTGCCCTCAGCCATGGCCGGTAGCGGACTTTGTCCTCCTCGCCCTCCTTGAGTCGGGGCGATCCGCCGTCGACGAAGACGAGGCCGGTCGCGGCTCCATCCTCCGGGGTCAATTGGAGGCGGCCACCGTCGGGCAGTCTGTCGCCCAGGTAGACGACCGGGACCTCGGGCAGTGCGAGTAGCGAGGCGGACAATTCGACGGCGCTTCGCAGGCTCGCCCACGGTCTCTCTGACCCGGCCGGGGAGTCCGTTGCGGCGAGCTCGGTAAGCGTTTCGAGAGCGGCAAGGGCGGTCGCGAGATCGCCGTCATCCAGAGCCTCTGCCGCTGCCCGTGCCGTCCGCTCCGCCTCCAGGGCAAGGTCGACGCCGGCTACCTCGGCCGCCTGCCATGCGGCCGCGTATAGCACGCGAGCAGCTGCCTCGAGGCCGGTAAGGGTGACCGCCGCGCTGGCCAGCCCGGGTGGGAACCCCGGGTCCCGCTCAAGGACGTAGTCGCCGGGCTCGAACGGGACCGGGTCGAGGGTCTGGACGCCGCAGGCCATGGTCGCGATCAGGGCCATGGAGCCGACGCGCAGAGCGTAGCCGGTCGGTCGCCTCTCGCCCACGGGTGTTGCTACGTTCCGATTGGAGGGTCGTCTCACCTCTTACCTCCCATCCGAGCTTGTGGATTGCCTGGCTCGATGGCTACGTTTATACACCCTACGGTCGCCGAGCGGTCGGGAACCCTGACCTTCCCGTCTTAATGCGGAGCTTTCCATAGGCGGGTCAAGGTCAACCATCTCCTGGGCCACCGCGTCGAGATGACGATGGCAGTGATTCCGCTGCGGCGACCAGTCGAACGCGTCGCGCGGCCGGTACACGCGTTGGAGCGTGGTCCGGGGGTAGGACACAGAGTGAACGGTCTAATCAGATACGACCTTCCCACCGCTGGAGTGGACACCTATGTGGACACCGGTCAGCCTTACCACGTTATAAGCCCATTATTATCAGTAATCTACACCGACTGCCGTCGGGCCTGAAAAGCCCTGCGCCGGTGGTAACAGGATGGTCACAACTTGCGAAGCGCCTGACCATCGACGCCCACGTGCGCGACCTCGCCTCGCCTGCGTCGAAGGCGGAGGGCGCCCCACGAGCGATTCTGACGGGGGTCTGCCCTGTAGCGATCACCCCGTGGTCAGCATTCCAGCCGCGATACCCGTCACCGTCTCGCGGAACAGCTGCACTTCCGCTTCGTTCCAGTGGGCCTTGGCGAGAAGCTCGACCTGGAGCAGGTTCAGCGGGTGGATCATCGGCGCACGGTAGCGGATCGACTCCTGCAGCCACGGCCGGTCGGGCAAGAGCGTGTCGGAGCCTCGCGCTTGCAGGGCGAGGTCCAGGGCCGCCTCGTAGTCGGCGGTGAGCTCCTCGATCAGTTCCCCCGGCACGTTGTCGGCGAGGGCTCGCCGGTAGCGTCTCCACAGCGCCGGCTCGGTCTTGGCCATGGTGAAGGAGAGCAGTCGGGTGTAAGAGCGGAACAACGGGTCCTTCCGGCAGGCCTCGTGCAGAGCATCCTTCGGGGTCGTCTCGGATCCGGACCCCTCCTGCCACTGCCGCCAGGCGTCGCCGGTGCCGAGCCATGCGTGGACCAGCAGTCGGGTCTGGGTCCAGCACAGGACCCACGGGATCGCCCGCAGC
>JAJDBO010000172.1 GCA_029261305.1 Nitrospirales bacterium | reverse complement strand
CTTCTTCCTATTCGAAACATGCGGCTGAAATGGTCACCCATTTTGCCACGCCCCCACGACTCCATATACTTCATGTGGTCGATATTGGGTCATTGCGGCATACCTACCTCGCGGCGGATTCTTCTGAAAACGACTTTGAAGCCTATCGGCAGGAAATCTCCAAGCTTTCTCAACATGTATTGCACGAAATGCGAGATGGGTTGGCACCCTACACCTCAGAGACCCAACTCATCGCTGATAGTGGTGATCCGGCTGAAAGTATCATTCAGACTGCCGAAGAGAACCAGGCGGATCTTATCGTATTAGGCCACCGAGGAATGACTGCCACATCGGCATTTCTTCTGGG
The DNA here is from genome assembly GCA_029261305.1 of Nitrospirales bacterium. The sequence goes on along the minus strand of JAJDBO010000172.1, from coordinate 4,995 downwards.
AGGCGTCTCACAAAAAGTAGCGACCTATGCTCCCTGTTCGGTGTTGATATGCAAAGGAGCGGTTCCTTGCCTCGATCGTATTCTCCTTGCAGTGGATGGTTCCGAAATCTCCAATAAAGCCGCAGCCTTCCTGTCCAGGAGCCCCTTTAAGAGTCCACTCCAAGTTACCATCCTGACCGTCTGGGCTCCTCCGTATCCGACTGGAGGGAAAGAGGCGACCCTTGAGAGCGCGTCTTTGTCTCTGCCTGGTTCCGCTGCCAAGGCCAAAGGTGAAAGGTTTCTCCATGGTGTGGCAGAAGAGTTTCGAGAGGGACCCTACGAGGTTCAAACCGATTGGCAAGAGGGAGATCCGCCTGCGGCTATTCTGGAATCAATCCGGCATCATGAAGTCCAGATGGTGGTGGTGGGAGCCCGGGGTTTAAAAGGCATTAAACGATTTCTTCTCGGTAGCGTCTCTCAAAAAATCCTGACGCATGCCCCCTGTTCGGTTCTCATCGTTCGATGATCTGTTTGGCGCTGGTCATTTCGCGGGGCGGAAACCCTTCATACATGAGTCATTCTCTTTGTGGAAATGGCGGTGCCAGAGTCCGGATGTAGCTTAAGGCATCGTGAATATCCTGGTCATTCAACTCTCCTTCCCATCCATGCATTTCATCTGAACGAATGCCGTCTTTGATAATGCCGAATAATTCTGAGTCGGGTTTCATTCGTGATTCAATCGATAAGAAATCTGCTGGTTCAACGGCTAGATAGTACCCAATCGGGCCGGTGCCATCACCGGTTCGACCATGACATTCCATGCAGTGCTCCTCAAAGAGCGTTTGTCCATATTGCGGAGTGCCTGGGATTGATTGCGCAAAGATTCCAGACCCGTAGAGGCCCGCCACAAAGGGGGCAATCATTAGGTAGGAGATGATCAATGCGTGCAGGGGAAGTTTTTTAATAGGTTTCATGCGTATGGAACGTTAGGTTTTGATTTTTGGAGGTGCTATTTCCAGCCTTGCTTCATCTTTCCCATCAACTCTTGCTTGGAGCACGACGTCATTGATGTGTGCGGCCGTTGGAGCCTTATATCCCCGCTCTTCAACATGGGCTTGTAGTGCATGAAGCGAATTATATGATCGACTCCCCGCCGCTGGGTTATCAAGTGTTCCTTCAATGACCCACCAAATCCAGCTGTTCCGAGGCATGTCAATATGGCTGATATCAATCCATAGGGGTGCGGGTTTGGCTACTTTATCTTTCATCTGTGCTCGGCTCCATTCTTCCAGTGGTTATCAAACGCTCTGGCGCCATTTGAAATGAGGATGGCAATGTTCATTCATGATGGTTTCAATGTGTGTGTCTCTCGTAGGGCGCAAGAAGACGAATGTACCGAATCACGGAATGGAGTTCTTTTCGACTCAGCCGAGTCCCCCACCCATGCATCGGGCTATACACTCCTCCCCAGACTACTTTTGACAGGAGCTCGCCGTCGGTTTTCATTCGAGATTCGGATGAATGAAAATTTGCTGGTTTGATGGTTAAGGATTCTGCTTTTACTCCATCTCCTTGGCCTTTGATCCCGTGACATACACGGCAATTTTGATCATAGACCGTCCTGCCAAATTCCTGGACTTCGGCTGGCATAGGTGCCATTCCAAAAGACCAGAAAAGAAAGACCAGCAAGATTCCGAAATATCGACCATGGTGTGTCATGACACCCCCCTTTCTCTTTTCTCTGAAATGTCTGAATGGGTGTATTTGCATTGTGGCCTCGATTCCTGAAATGCAAAAATATTTTTTCGAACGGGAAATGGGGAATCCCTAGACTTTCAGCAACGCAAGATTAAGGCCAACTTTTTTGGGGTCATTGAAACATGGATTTCCTGGAATCCTTTGAAGAAATTTTTTTGATTAAATGGGAAGTGGGAGGAAAGAGTTTTTCCAATTCCCAAAATAATCCGGCTTTTCATGGGGAAGGAGAATGACATAGAAATAATGCCGTCATCTTCTGGATCAACAACCTTCAAAAACAACAGTATGTGTTCAGCAAAAACATTTTGACTTCATGGCGCAATCTGCCACAGATTCACCGTGAATCTTGTAGATTTTCTCGTCATTTTGGGGAATTGCATATCCTATTTTTAGGGTATTTCCCACAAATTTGCCGCCAAAATTCATACTTTTGAGGAAAAGGAATAATTTTTGAATTAGGCATTGGTATTGCAGAATTCAAGTAAACGTCTTTGGGCAATTTAGTGTTATGTCTATGCTTCCAGATCGCGACGAAACCGGAAAAACTTTTGGTGCCAATGAAGGCGAGTTCGGGTGCTGCATCATCATGGTAGTTGATGATGATGAAGCTATGAGAAGCCTTTTGGTGGATGAACTCAGTGAATGTGGGTGTTGTGTGGTTCAAGCAGAAGACGGCATAGAGGCCTTTTCCCAATTACAGGTGAGACCGCCCAGTTTAGTGGTCACCGATCTTAATATGAGATCTGGTGGCTTCGATTTTATCATACGGCTAAAAATTGCTGTTCCCGAATGCCGGGTGATCGTGGTCACCGCCTTTGGTGATTCACACACTCAAAGTCAAGCTAAAGCTGTTGGCGTCGATGGGTATTTTGATAAACCTGTTCGAATGGCAGATTTAAAAGCGTTAGTGACGGAGGTTTGTCCTCATGTGCGTTGCCATCATGTTCCTATCAACCCTCAATAATAAGGGATCGTTTTTCTAACGAATACATACGATGGCCGGATCGTTCCTCAATATTCCTCAGCATGACCCTATTCTCACTGCGCGAATAGAAACCCTGGCGTGCCTTGCGGATCAACTCTCGGAACCTGTGATGGTGTTATCCCCTACTCAGGACTTAGTATATGCCAATGCATCTGCCCAGCGGTTGGTCAGTGACTGCCCGTTGTTGGAACAAGTCCAAGAGGATGGGGGATCGATCAAACAATCCTCTCAGCCTTGCGAGGCCTGTCCTGGGAAAAACGTATTGGAATTGGGAGTGTCGTGCCATGGGGGTGATCATGGTGGACTCACCGATTCAGAAGCTCCCTCTTGCCCATTTCCTAAATCTCTTCCATTGATTGGTATCCAGGAACAAATTCGTTGTGTTCTGATGATGGGAAAGAATGGAAGAGAGACGGTGGTCTTGGATCAGGTCTTCCCGAATTCTCCTCCCCTGTCTACACAAGAAACTCTTGATACGAGTCCCATAGATGCCATCGTGGGGAGGAGTCCGGCGATGCAGCCAGTGCTTGATACCATCCGCTTGTTCGCAGCGAGTCGTGCCACGGTGTTACTGCAAGGGGCAAGTGGCACGGGAAAAGAGCTTGTCGCAAAAACCATCCATCAACTCGGCTCTCGGCAGGATGCTCCCTTTATTGTCATTGATTGCGGAGCGTTACCCGAAACGTTGTTGGAAAGTGAATTGTTTGGCCACAAACGAGGGGCCTTTACTGGGGCGGTCTCTGATCGAAAGGGTTTGTTTGAGGAAGCTGAGGGGGGAACCATCTTTTTGGATGAGATTGCGAATACGAGTGCCAGCTTTCAAGCCAAACTTTTGCGTGTGCTTCAAGAGGGGGAAGTGAAACCCGTGGGTAGTAGCCACACCACAAAAGTTGATGTGCGAATTATTTCGGCCTCGAATATTCCGCTGGAAGAATTAATCAAGGCCAAAACGTTTCGTACGGATTTGTTTTATCGGTTAGCGGTTCTTCCTATTTCGTTGCCCTCGCTGAGAGATCGGCGAGAAGATATTCCTTTACTCATCGACTGTTTTATTCAGCGAGCATGTCACAAGCACCAAATATCCGGTGTACGGATGGATCCTGAGGCATTGCAGAGTCTCATCCAACGAACCTGGGATGGGAATGTGCGCGAATTAGAACATACGATCGAACGGTTGGTCGTGACGGCCCGTGATTCCCGGATAGAATTATCTGATGTGGAGGAGGCACCTGCTTCAATACCCGCCACCTCCAATCTTTGGGAAACGGGAAAGTTAGCGCAGACGAAAGCGGAAAAAGACATAATTTTGAAGGCGCTGAGCGAAGCCAACGGAAACAAAGTCTTGGCGGCAAAGTCTTTAAAGATTAGTCGGGCTACACTCTATAATAAAATTAAAACCTACCGTATTGCATAGCCTTCAGTTGGTATAGTTCTCCCATCTCTTCTCTATCTTGGCATCAAAAATTGGAGTACTCTTCTTGGAAGCTTGTTTGGAAACCCTCTCATGCCAGATACCCACCATTGTCACCACAAAAGGAGCATTTATGCCTACTCAAGATAACAATGCCCAATGTATGCAGATTACAGAGACTGTTCTGCGACTCTATGTCTTGCTCAATCAATACCTCGACCGGTGCCATGATCAATCGGCGAAAGACGCGTTTCCAGATTCAGAATTTCAAGAACATTTAAAGACAACACGGGCGAAAGCTGCCGAATTGCTTTCGACGAATCGAGTGGTGAAAGATAAGGTGGTCGTGGAGTCTGAAAGGATTTTGCAATTGGGGGCCGATTGTGTCGCGCAGCCTAATGACGCTGGCTTGAACGTCCAACTTGTCAAAGAACGAGAAACGCTAAAAATGAAATCGTTGACTATCAGCGATCTCATGGCCGTATTCCGCTCGCTGTAAAAACGCAGTTGGGGTGTGGGACGTTCCATCAAAAAGAATTCCGTCATTTTATTATTGATTGCTAGGAAATAACCGTTTTGCGACAATCGTGGGTGTCCGCTAACGACTGTGAGTTCAACTGGTCGCTGCAACACATGCCTGCAATTTCTCTGCTGGAGTTTCGTATTCCAATGTTTTTCTCGGGCGTGCGTTCAACTGCCGCGCCACTTTATTCAGCTGTGTTTGCGTATGCCTGGACAAGTCGGTTCCCTTTGGAAGGTATTGCCTGAGCAGCCGGTTCGTATTCTCATTGGATCCTCGCTGCCACGGACTCTTTGGGTCACAAAAGTATACCGCAATATCGGTCGCGAGAGTGAAGTGGCG
>JAJDBO010000171.1 GCA_029261305.1 Nitrospirales bacterium | reverse complement strand
ATGATTGGGGGAAGATCGGTCAGATCCTTCGCGTTGTTGATGTATATGACGAACTCTTAACAGGGCAAGGATTACAAAAACCGTTACCGGTCAAAGATGCACTTGGAGAATTATATCAACAAGGACAACGCACGGAAGTCGATATTAATCTCGTTTCACATCTCATCAGCCAAATTGGAATTTATCCCATCTATAGTCTTGTAGAATTGAGTACTGGGGAACGAGGAATCGTCACCGCAGTCACACCAGGGCAACTCCTTCAACCGGTGGTCTTGGTCATTCAAGATCCGGAGCATCGCCCCTATAAAGACCCCATGCCGATAAATTTTTCTACCCGACTGCCTGAAGAAAATTCCATTCAGATTACTCAGGTTCTTGATGCGGAACAGGAAGGGGTTCCAGTTGAAGAAGTCCTCGCGGATTGGGTAGCGTTATAACCCGTCTTTCCTTGTATTCACGATTGCTGGCTTCCCCTATCATTTCCCCTCCCAACCCTTTCCCCCTCCATCTCCGAGTATCGTTGAATCAATCTGTCATGTGATTTCCCAATCCCCAAATAATTCCCTCCTTGGAATACAATCTACACATTGACTACCATTCCCTAGTTCAGAAACATCCAACATAATCCAGCAACCATGCTCAGCAACATAAAATTGAACCTCTTGGAAGGTTTTTTACCAAGAGGCCGATAATGGAAAGGTAAGGCAAAAGGGCAAACTGCTTGAGAGGGCAGGACGCAAAGCCAAGAGACCTAAGTTGGATAAAAATCCAAGGGTTCGTCTGGCTGCTGACACAAAAGATTCTTGTTCCCAGGACTCCTCCTCTCCAGGCCAAGCTCCACTGCCAAGTTCCGATTTTCGACATAGACCTATTCAAGTTCGTGCATGAATTTTTTCACTTGGTAGGTCCATGATGACATCGGCCCATATTTTGCACGAGGCGCCACCTCCCCCGGTGCCCCCTCGTGAAGCAACCCACCCTGTATCGTGACTTTGTCACGTTACAGGGATGAGGAGACTCCCATGAGAAATCAACGGACATCCTTCATAAGCAAAGTAATCGGCATTACGGTCTTCACAGCAACATTCGGTCTTTCAGGCTTAGGAGAGGAGAAGGGATGGGCAAAAGTTGGATCCTATAATCTCCAAGGATCTGAACGGTTTATTTCTCAATTCTTCGAGGATGAAGAACCGACGATTACTGTATTAAGACCCGCCACGATATCATTGTCTGATAAACCCTTACGCACAGAACCCCCATTGGGCTTACCACAAAAAAAACGTCTTGGTGTTCTGCTATTCTTTTTATGTGTTGCCTCCGAGGATGAGGTGTAGTTAATCTTGATTAAGACTAATGCTTCTCAAACGGTTAATCGTGGCAGCGATTTCATAGAGTCTGGGCCGTGCAAAGTTGCCAGGATGTCGCTCTGATTGATAGTAGGGATCAAGTCGGTCCAGTCCTTCCCGAGTGAAAAATTCGTCTATAAAAACGACGGCCTCTTTTATACTCATTTGACCATTTCTCATGTGACGGGCAAGGAAACGTATTGCATACCCAATGGCACGCGTTTGACTGATGTCTACCAATTGCTCCACGCCAACAAGATCCAACCATTCTTGGCCAAACATCAAAAGAGTGAGAGATTTCGCATCAATCTTGATATCGCGTGGCCCCAAAGAAATGTCAATTGTTTCACGAAGGATCGTTCTTGAAGGAATGTGCTCGAAAGATTGTGGTACTTCCAGATTACGTTGCGTGGGATGTGCTTGCGCAATCTGATTGGCCTCTTCAGTTACGGTAACTGGTTGAAACTCTCGCATCATGATGACGGTATCGGCAACATCAAAATAATCTCCACATCCACCCATGACCAAAATGGTCGAAACCCCATGCTCTTCAAACAGTTCATAGATTCGGTCAATTAATGGTGTGATGGGTTCATGAGTTTTATGTACGAGGGCTTGCATCCGCGCGTCACGAACAAGAAAGTTAGTTGCTGACGTATCTTCATCCAACAACAACGCCTCCGCGCCAATTTCCATCGCTTCAAGAATACTCGCAGCTTGACTGGTACTACCACTGGCATTGTCGGTTGAAAAGTGTGTGGTGTCTTGCCCAAACGGAAGGTTGATAATAAACCCACTCATATCAATCTGTTCTATACGGCGTCCATCTTCGGCACGGACTTTGACCGCCGTATTCAATGTGACCACGTACTCTCGTCCATCATTCGGGATATGCGGATAGACACCACGCTCTATCGCTCGAAGCAAGGTGGACTTTCCGTGATAACCTCCTCCAACAATTAGCGTGACACCCTTTGGTATGCCTAGACCTGTCAATTCTTTGGTCAGGGTGCCCTGTTGTAGACATTCATGAGGGATTGGAATATTCACACGAAGAGATGCTGAGGATTGGAAGGGATACGCACGATCTCCCGTCAACGGTTGATCGGAGGCACCGCTCACTCGGGCAAGCTGTGAACCATCAGCCACAAAGGCAACTAAACCTAATCCTTGAAGTTGTTCTCCAATGGCCTCTTGGTTTTCTACGCAGTTCACGAATTCACGAGCTCGAGTTTGGTCCAGGGCATCCCAGGTCATACTCTGTTTGACGATTCGGGGTATCTCATCACACAACATGGCCTCGGCTTGGCGTCCAAGAATGGTTCGCCCTTGAGCAGGCAGTCCGACTTCCATTCGTGCTTCAATCCACGGTTCGCTCACCACCATGGCAGTTCGTTCCAGGACTTCTTGTCCACCAACATCTATGGAAATAAGTCCGCTTTTCCCCATACCACGGGGTCCGTGGCATATCTGATGAATGGCCGCGTGAATGGCTCGGATCAAATAATCTTGAATCGCAATGCGCCGAATAGTAGTGGAAAATAGATCGGAAGGAATATTGGCAAAGGTTGATGGGACACGAACGCGGATTTTTGAAGGACTTGCAAAGGGGTCACCCTGCACATGATCGATATGAAGCGTTAAATGAGTATGAACAAACTCCCCAACAAGATCCTTGTAGGCTTTATAGCCTCGCCCATCAATACGATGAAGGATATGTTGAAGATCATCGAAAGTAGCCATATGAATGTTTATCGTGAACCGTGAGACGTAATCTCTGAGAGGTAAAATTGAGTTTTCAAAACACGCTTCTTGCCTTACGATTTTTCTGTTCTTTGAATATTCGATAATTCCTCAAGGGCCAACATGAGCGCATGAGTTCCTGCTCGACCATGCCCATGTGATTGCACGGCCAAGTACAACTGATGCACGAGAGCTAGGCCAGGAAGCACCAGCCCCATTCGTTTGGCCTCATCTAACGCAATACCCATGTCCTTCACAAAGTGCTCGACAAAGAAGCCAGGATCAAAATTGCGCTGCAAGATACGTGGGGCCAAATTATCTAAAGTCCAACAGGCCGCAGCCCCTCCCCGAATGGACTGGAGCATAGTCTCCAAATCCAATCCCGCCCGATAGCCATATAATAAAGACTCGCAGACGCCAATCATCGTTCCGGCAATGGTGATTTGGTTGCATAGCTTGGCATGTTGTCCAGCGCCAGATTGACCTTGATGAATAATGGTTTTTCCCATGGTTTCAAACAATGGACGCAGTGCGAGAACAACACCGGCATCCCCACCCATCATGATAGATAAGGTGGCTTGTTGAGCTCCAACATCTCCCCCGGAAACCGGAGCATCAATAAAATGTCCACCCTTGGTCTGGCAGACCTCAGAAATTTCGACGGCCAAACTCGGGGGCGATGTCGTCATATCTACAAGCACGGTGTTGGGGCGAATGGACTGAAGAAGACCAGATTCACCAAAGTAGACTTCACCCACGTCTTGGGGAAACCCAACCATGGTGAACACGATATTAGCTTGCGCCATGACTTCTGCTGGTGAGACTGCCCATTGAGCCCCTTGCGCTAACAAGGCTTCAGCTTTTTGACGTGTCCGAGAATAAACTATGGTGGGGTAGGACTTCTTCAGGAGGTGTCCACATATCGCTGCACCCATGACACCCGTTCCAATCCATCCCAAGCGAAGGGGTGAAGGCAAATTCAATGTTTTGGGGGAAGCCATGAAGATGATACAGGGGCTAGGAGAGCCGAATGGAAGGTTGTTGTTGTGTGAGACAATGAATCGTGCCGAAACCCCACACTAAATCCACGGCATGAATGCCGACCACGGGGCGATCGCGAAAGAGTTCGCTCAAAATTCCGATAGCCACCCGATCATGGGGATCATTAAAGGTCGGAACCAACACGGCCGCATTGCCAATGTAAAAATTAGCATAACTTGCAGGCAATCGACGTCCATCAAACATTAATGGACTGGGCATGGGCAATGGGATCATTTCAATTTTTGATCCATCTTCCAACCGGGCGCTCTCCAGTCGTTCTCGATTTTCAGCCAAGGGCCGATAGTTTTTGTCGTGAATATTTCGTTCTTGGCAAAGCACGGCAATGTGTGGATTCACAAATCGACAGAGATCATCGACATGCCCATGCGTATCATCCCCCGCAATGCCCTTATTCAACCATACTGTATTGGTCACGCCTAATGTTTGGCCGAAGACGGTTTCATAATCCTTGCGATTCAGGCCAGGATTCCTCACCTGGATATTGGGATCAAGTAAACATTCTTCAGTCGTCAACAATGTGCCAGCACCATTGACCTCAATACTTCCACCCTCAAGAACCACATCACTTCCTTTAAACTTGACCGGAAAAATGGGATGGTTGAGGCGTTTGGCTAGACGCTCAGGAATCTGATCATCTTTTTTCCAATCTGGGTAGCGAGCCCAGGCATTGAATCGAAATCGAGCAATGGCTCGTTGAGGACGGGACTTTTCTTTTGTAACAAAGATTGGACCAAAATCACGGGTCCATCCGCGATTAGTTTGAACTTGAAAGAATTGAATTTGTTTTAAATTTACGCCAGCACGAAGAAGAAACCGCTTGGCACGTTCTTCATGTGATTTCCAATTGACAAGGATCCGGACAATTTCACCCTCAGCCAACTTACGAACAATCTCTGCATAGACCCAATGAATAGTGGCTAACTTACCAGGCCAATCAGTGGCATTATGAGGCCATCCCAACCAGGTCGCTTCATGTGGCTCCCACTCTGCAGGCATTCGGCAACTGGATGACGGGAAACGTAGCTCTGCTTTTTTCCCTGGCACCTTAACATTCACCAGAATCGTCCTCGTCTAAAAAACGTTTGGTGATACCACCATAGGCATCAACTCGGCGATCGCGGAGAAAGGGCCAATGACGTCGGACTTCTTCGACTCGGGCCAGATCAATATCAGCAATGACGGTTTCTTCGTTATCAATCGATGCTTCGGCAATAACCACTCCAAATGGATCACATATAAACGAGCTTCCCCAAAATTCTATGCCGTCCCCCCCCTCGGCTGGCTTCTCATGCCCAACACGATTCACGGACATCACAAACACACCATTCGCGATTGCATGACTTCGCTGAATAGTCTGCCATGCCTCACGTTGCGACTGCCCTTCTTGCGATTTTTCTAATGGATGCCAACCAATGGCCGTAGGATAGAACAACATCTCAGCCCCTTGAAGTGTCGTCAACCGCGCGGCTTCGGGATACCATTGATCCCAACAAATCAATGTACCAACTTTGCCAACACTCGTCTGAATGGCCTGAAACCCTTTATCCCCAGGGGTGAAATAAAACTTTTCGTAGTAGGCTGGATCATCGGGAATGTGCATCTTACGATAGAGTCCAGCAATGGACCCATCACTATCCAACACCACGATCGAATTATGATAGATCCCAGCCGTTCGCCGTTCGAAAAGCGGAACAATGATGACGACCCTATGCTGTTTGGCGACCATCCTAAGAGCCACAGTGGAAGGGCCCGGAACAGGCTCAGCCAAATCGAACAACGCGGGATCTTCTGTTTGACAAAAATATTGGGAGGTAAACAGCTCTGGAAGACAGACGACCGTGGCTCCGTCTTGAACTGCGGTCTCAATTTTGGATACCGCCCGATCAAGGTTTTCTCGGGGATCGGACGAGCAGCTAAGCTGCAATAGTCCGACACATATCTTTTTGGGTACGTTCATAAGATTGGAGCCAATTGTTTTTAAAACTTGGAATTAAAACGAATGTTTCCTGGGTCGAATGTGCTCCCCTTTTCGAGCATACACTTCGGCGATGATTCCTTTGAGGTCAATACGAAGACGAGTGAAGTTGTCGGTTGCATCCATGGGACCAACATTTGCAAGAGTGTAATCTCCACTACCAGCAGTGGGAAGTGCCCCATCAAGATTGAACATGCTTGGCTTGGGATGGCTATAGGGCCAGAAAAATGCCGAGGAAATAATCGAGATCACTTTAACGTTTTGATCCGATAGACTCACTAACTCCGCCGTCATGGAACAATGGATGTCACCAGAAAGAAAAACCACGCGTGGAATATGATGGTCACGGATATGATTGAGCACCTCCCCCCGCTGTTCAAGGAAGCCCCCCCATTTATCCGGGCTTTCGGATGTGTGATCAGGGAATAATGGAATGGCCGACGCGACCAGCGTCACTTTTCCTGAACCATCGTTCAGCCATTCTTTTAACGCCTGTAATTGTTCTCGACTCACAAGCTCATTCGGTTCAGATTTCAAATTACGTTCTGTCCGTGTATCAGTGACAAACACCTCGCAACATCCATCCGTGAATAAATACCACAACTTTTCCGGAACGCCCTCTAACTTGTTCTGCGCATTGACCGTAAACAAAGGATTTCCACTCATTTGATAGGTCATGTAGGAATGAATAGCTGCGGGATATTTGGTCACCAAATCTTTGGGTTCCGCTTTGGCAGGCCAATTATCTTCAATCTCATGGTCATCAAAGGTCATATAGGTCGGTACGTTGGCCATAGGCTGACGAATATGTGGTTGGGAAAAGGCTAAACGGTAACGGGTGTTAAACTGGTCGAGGGTGTCATCCCTTTTGAGATAATTCAAATCATCCGCGTAAATCTGATCCCCAATCATGAGGACGGCATCACAGGCATCTCCGGTTTCGATCTGATTCAGCATCGACCGGAAGGTCTTATCTCCTCGATTGTCGTACCAGGCTCGTCCAAATAACAGCAGCAAATTAGGGCAAGACCCGAAGATGAAGGATCGAGACTGAGTGGGTTTGGTGGAAGCTGTGGTCACCGCTCCTTGGCTGGCCGCGTCCCATTTCACATTCACGTTTGGTTTATTGATATGAAGATTTGGCCGAGAAAAACACCAGTCCATTTGATATTCATAGGTAGTCTCTGACTCCAATTCCGAAAAGACGACTACCCCTGTCATATCAAAGTTAGGATTCATCTTAAAGAACGTTGGTTGGCTGAAGGACTTCTCACCTTTTTTTCGAATCCTAGCCCCACCAACGCAACGTTTTAGTTCTTGTGATTGTTTGGACCTCGTTTGATACTCTCCCCTACCCCACAACCGTATGGTGTTACCAGAGGCCCCCCTGATATTTGGGCCAACTGTCAGAGGGCTGAGTTTCATCGTCTATCTCCAATAAAGATGAGGCAATACCACGGATCAGTCTACGATATGGGCTGGTCAACTAAGAGTGTTGAGGATTTTGGAATGGCGAGCGCTGCAGGCTCTTCTTCCGCTAACATTTTCAATGTCATTCCGTTTAAGGTCTCAAGAATCGCCTGATCTCTCACGCGTAAAAGAGCCCCTACCGGATCACTCGTATTAGAATCACCCGTAACTGGAGGATATTCCCGATGGCAAACTAATTGAAGAATTTCCAACACGGTGACCTGTTCAGGGGGCTTTCCCAGCATAAGGCTTCTGGGGTCTATTGTGCGATAGACCAACCCGTGATCAATAAAGTCTTCAACGATTTCTTCTTGGGCCGAAAGCGGCACTCCCAGCTTCATGGCCAATTCCGGTTCCTGATAGGGTGGCTCCTGTCCTAAATATCGACGCGTCATATGCACTAACATTGTTAAGGCTAAATGTTCACGAAACGCGGCAGTATTGTGTTTCCACCGCAACCGCGTGAGATATGCCGCCGGATTCTGATGATAATAGGCGACCTGTGCTCCAACCAAAACAATGAGCCATCCCACATACACCCACATAAGGAATAAAATGAGAATGGCAAAACTAGAGTATATCGCACTATATTTGGCGGTTCCTGCGACAAACGTGGCGAACATCATTCCCGCGATTTGCCATAAAATACCTGCGGTCACACCTCCCATCAATGCGGAAGAAATTTTAACATCGGTATGTGGTACAAATTTGTAGAGAAAACCAAACCCGACACAAATCACGATAAACGGCATAAGGGTTGTCGCCCATACGACCGCCATCCCCAGTGGTTCAATCTGTAGAATCGATTGCACCAACCAGTGACTTTGGGCCGAGGCTGTAGTGGCAAATGCCGTAAATACGAGGACGGGCCCAACGAGAATCACACTCAAGTAGTCCGTAAATTTCCGAGCCAATGGACGGGCTTGACGGACACGCCAAATATGATTGAGGGCTTCTTCAATTTTATCAATAAGTGAATAGGTGGTATAAAAGAGTCCGGCTACCCCCACGGCACCTAGGGCTCCGACCTTAAGATTGTTCACGAATTCAATAATTTTGGCAGTGAGTTCGGCCCCCTTTTCTCCCAAGGGCTCAAGGCCCTGGGCCAAGAAAGGCTCCACTTGTTCATGAATCCCGAAAGCCTTGAGCACAGAAAAGGTGACTGCTAAAAATGGAACCAACGACAACAGGGTTGTGGAAACCAAGCTTGTGGCTCGAATGGTTAACGCACCATCGCGAAAATCAGAAAATGCAACGACGACCAGGCGAAGTGTTCGAATATAGAAGGATGCCCACCCACGTAGAGTTTCGAGTTCAGGAAGCCATAAGTCTCGACGTAGAAATTTTTCAATTTTGGAAAGAAAACTCACGAACCAGCCCCTCACATTCTCAAAATTGTGTTCATTTTCAACGGCATAATGGTGATCCTGTTGAATTAAATAAGGCTACATTGGACAAGGGGAAATGTCCAGGGAAAAGGAAAAACCGTTGATACGACAAAGATCTATTTGTTTTATGCTTGGCTAGCACAGCACAAGTTTTTTACTATGGACGAACTATGAGACATTATGGATTCATTTTCTTTTTGGGGTTTTCATTGTTCCTTTTCCTTGGATGCAACAGCGAATCCCCGTGGGACTCTTCATTGCGGGAAGCCCAGCAAGCCATAAAAAAAAAGGAGTTTGACTATGCTGAGGGTCTCTTATTGAAAGCGTTGCCACGTGCAGAAATGTGGGGGGGTTCTGATCGTCGACTTGCCTCGGTGTTGTATTCTCTTGGTGAGGTCTATCGTCAACAAGACAACCTGACAAAAGCAGAACCCTATTTCTGGAGGGCCTTACCGATATGGGCCAAATCCGTAGGAGCAGAACATCCGGACATGGCCGCCGGGCTCACGAGTTTGGCTCAAATTTATCGGGAGAGACAGGAGTACAACAGAGCAGAACCGTTGATGAAACAGGCGCTCAAGATACGAGAAAAATCCTTTGGCATCGATAATCCAAAGATTGCCGCAAGCCTAAAGGAGTACGCCTTGTTATTGAAGCTGATGAATCGCGAGGAAGAAAGCAAAATGCTCGAGTCCAGGCGAGAAGCAATTTTGCAGAAATAATCCAGACAGGTTGAACGTAACCCTATTGAAGCCACTCACCAATTAAGAACAGATGCCTTCTCCCCGAATCACCGCTCGTCAGCACCTTGTTCTCTTGTTAACCCAGCAGTTGTATACCGCTCATGAGCTATCCGGTCAGGCACATCTTTCAGAACGACAAGTGGAAGACCATCTCACCCATATTATCCGTTCCTTGGCGCGAAGCCCGTCCCAACAGTTTGTGATGGAAGAATCGACGTGTATTGATTGCGGGTATGAATTTCGGAATAGGACTCGGCTTAAAAGACCAAGCCGTTGCCCGCGTTGCCGAAGCGAGGCGATTTCTTATCCTAGATTTTCAATTACTGAGAAACGGTAAAAAAAGAAGGTCTCAACATGTTGGAAAGGGTTGTAGTGTGACGATCAGCCTCTAACATTTTCTTCACGAGTATCCATAACAAGTCGCACCCAGGATTTTCCCTTTCCGAATTCAATTACAGGCAAGGAGTCAGAGTCTCAGATGATTTTGGATGACCTTGCTTGGCCAACCGTTTGGCTTGGTCCAAATTTTCGTTGGCTTTCTCATAGAAGGTTGGTTGTATTTCAATGGCTTTTTCGAAGCACGATATGGCCCGCTGCGGCTGCCTAGCTTCTAATAAAGCAATCCCGACATTATTGTAGGCCTTGGCTGGGTCCGATCCCTTTTTAAAGGCATCGAATGCCTGGGGGAATTCCCCAAGTTTTGAAAGGGCCAAGCCTAAATTATTAGCAATTTTTGGTGATTCCGTTCCTGTCTGAATGGCCTCCTGAAAGGTTCTTGCCGCTTGCCGATATTGTCGATTCATATATTGAGCCATTCCCAAGTTATTCAAGACCATTCCTTCTCTAGGCTGAATGGCTAAGGCGGTTCTATACGCTTCCATTGCTGATAAATGTAGATGGCGTTGGTCTGCCATAATGCCTAAATATGTATGGGAGCGCCAAAGTTTTTGATCAAGGGCGAGGGCCTTACGAAACGATTGATCTGCACCTAGGCGATCACCCAACACAAGAAACGCTTGGCCCAACCCCTCGTAGGCTAATGCGAATTTGTCATCTTGCTCGAGAATTATTTCAAATTGCTTTCGGCTAGCATCTGGCTTCCCATGTTTTAACAGTAACATGGCCAATTTATACCGAGTGGCGGTTTGCGTGGGTTCCTTATCAAGCCCTTGAAGATATTGACTAATTGCTAAACCTAATTGCCCTTGTTGAAGATGGGCATCTCCCAGCTTGCCATGTTCTTCCGCGGTTGCCTCAGGAAGTTTTTTTGCGGCTTCATTCAACTCTACCCCTGCTTTTTGTGATTCTAACGTCTGTTGGTAATGCTCATCAGGAGTGGAAAATTTTTGGGGACTTACCTCAAAAGTTTCACATCCGGGCAACAAGACACCGCAACAGCCTGCGACTAGAATAAAATTTGATATTTGAGCGATCTTCATAATACTCCCTTTGCCTTAAACGATTACCACCTCACACTCCCGATATCTGACTTCTCGATCCATTAACTTCCCGACATGGCGGGGAGAAAATTTCGAATTAATTTAATGGCTCCTGGACCAATAATTACGACCATTAAACTTGGAAAGATAAACACGATTAGAGGAAGCATCAGTTTAACTGGAAGCTTTGCGGCCATCTCTTCTGCCCGCAACCGTCGATTCATTCGCATGGAATCTGAATGTACCCGTAAGGCTTGCCCCACACTCGTTCCAAACCGATCGGTTTGAATCAACAAGGCAATCAAACTTCGTATCTCATCAATATCAGTTCGTTCACTCAAATTTCGTAAGGCTTGTTCGCGGGCGAATCCTGCGCGTAACTCCAAGCTCACTAATTGGAACTCCTCCCCAAGGTCTTTATGTCCGATTTGTATTTCTCCACCTACTCGGGAAATAGCTTGATCTAGACCGAGACCCGCCTCGACGCACACCACCATGAGATCAAGTGCATCGGGAAACCCATTAAGCAATTTTTCCTTTCGACCGGAAATGGCCAGTGATAGCCACAGTTGGGGCGTATAAAACCCACCCAGGGCTGAAGCGACCATGACCATGGAAAACACATTAGCTGTCAGACCTTTGGCTGACAGCCCTTTAGCAGCTTGATCCCCAAACATAAAAAACAATGCGCCAAACAGTATTCCCAAAAATAGTTTACTGCCCATGAAAATCATTGGAGCTCGTGGACCACGATACCCAGCGGTGACAAGTGTTTTTCGAAGATGCGAGGTTTCTGCGAGATCTTTGGGTTTATTGGCTTGCCCTAACCGCTCAAGAAGTTTGAGGAATACCCTGCTGAGGTAGGCCAACCCTTTATCAGCTTCCGAGGAGGATTCTAATGTCTGCGTTTTTCCCCTAATTCGCTCACCCCAATCTTTCGCAGTTTGGCGAGAGCGAACAAGAGAATAGATGCCCACCATGGTTAGGACGGTCATCAAAAACACCATTGAGGCAATGACAAGAGCTTGATCCATAGAAACCTTACACTCTAAATGAAATCATTTTTTTCATCATAAACGACCCGACGACCATTAAGACTCCACTAATCATCAACATGTTTTTCCCCATGGGGTCAGTGATCAGCAGATTCATATAGGCCGGATTGAGAAACCAGAGCAGGATGCCAATCCCGAAGGGCAACAACACCAGAACGATTCCAGATAATTTTCCTTCAGCCGATAATGCCGCCACCTTTCCTAATAATTCAAATCGTTGACGAATCAGTCGACTAATCGACTCAAGAATTTCCGCAAGATTTCCCCCTGTTTCCCGTTGAACAATTAACGAGGTGATGAAAAATCTCAGGTCCACACATTCAATTCGAGTCGATAGATTTTTCAAGGCTTCGGCGACATCGATTCCAAAAGAAATTTCTTCCACCGCACGATTAAATTCAGGCCCAATGGGATCGGGAAATTCATCCCCCACCATTTTCATGCCAACACTAAAGGCATGTCCTGCTCGAAGTGATCGGGATACTAAATCTAAGGCATCGGGAAGTTGTCGTTGGAAATCCTTGAAACGTTTGGCACGTTGTCGTCTCATATGAAGAAATGGCAAAAACCCACTCAGTACCGTGGCGATTAACATCACATACAGTTCGGCATTGTAGAACGCCGTAATGGCAAATCCTGTCACAGCTAATGCCAACGACAGAAACAAAAATACCCCGAGTGGCATGCTACTATTGGCTTGCTGAAGGGTTTTTTCAAGGGAATCAAATTTTGAAAATTTTGCGACCAACCTCTCCATCCAGGGCATGCTATTGGAACTTCGCTTCCGCATGACTTCAACTTGTTCATGTGTCTGGGTGGTAGCAGAAAACCCGACAGAACCGCGCAAACGTCGTTTCATGGCCTTGGTCTTAGGATTCAGGTACGCATGGTACGCATAGACTCCCCCCTCAAGAAAAAGAATGACTGACAAGAATATGCAGATGCTCATTAAGATGGTCATGAAATGTATCTTGGCCTTCTATTGCAAGATTTCCTGGCTTTCCATATCGAATCCCCTAACATGCCAATTCTTCGGGTGTATTACACCTCATACACTTTCGAAGGATCAAAAACATCCTGGGATAACTCAATTCCCAAGGCTCTGAATTTTTCCGTAAATTTTGGTCGAACCCCCGTTGACATAAATTTCCCTCGCACTTGGCGGTCATCTGATAAACCAGTTTGCTCAAACGTAAAAATTTCCTGAAGCGTGATGATTTCACCTTCCATGCCGGTAATTTCCTGTAGACTCGTCACTTTCCTTGATCCGTCCGACAATCGGGTCATTTGCAAAATGACATCCACGGCCGAACTGATATAATGGCGAAGTCCTTTTGAACTAATGTTCAAACCGGCTAAGGCCACCAAGGTTTCAATACGGGTCAAAGCATCCCGTGGAGTATTCGCATGAATTGTTGTTAAGGAACCATCATGACCAGTATTCATGGCTTGGAGCATATCTAAGGTTTCCGGACCACGGCATTCCCCCATCACAATACGGTCAGGTCGCATTCGCAAACAGTTTTTTACCAAGTCACGTTGATTGACCTCACCTTTTCCTTCAACATTGGGTGGCCGTGTTTCCAGGCGTACCACATGCGCTTGTCGAAGCTGAAGCTCCGCAGCATCTTCAATCGTTATAATTCGCTCATCGTCCGGGATAAATCCCGACAAGATGTTTAAAATCGTAGTTTTTCCAGTTCCAGTTCCCCCGGCAATAATGACATTCAGCCTCGCCTCAACAACCCCTTGAAGTAATTCTGCAATCTCAGGGGTCAAGGACCGCTTATTCACCAGGTCCTGAATCTGGAGTTTGTCTTTGCTAAATTTCCGAATTGAAATGGAGGAGCCGTCAAGAGCTAATGGTGGAATAATGGCATTGACCCGAGATCCATCCATTAACCGGCAATCACACATGGGGGAGGACTCATCAATCCGACGGCCGATAGCCGAGACGATTTTTTCAATCACCTTTCTCAGGTGGGATTCATCGCGAAACCGTGCGTCAGTTAATTCAAGCTTTCCAGCACGTTCGACATAAATTTGATCGCAACGATTGACCAAAATATCATTGATCGTAGGATCTTGAACGAGTGGTTCAAGGGGCCCCAACCCCATCACCTCATTTTGAATTTCCGAGATGAGTTGTTCCCGCTCACGGATATTGAGCGGAGCGGATTCCTGTTCAAGGAGATGTTCGACGAGGGTACTTAATTCACTTTTCAGAAGTTCTGGATCAAGCTTAGAAACGACGGAAAGATCCAACGCTTCGATGACTAATCGATGCAAACGATGTTTAAGGTCGCCATAATCAGCCACCCCAACAGCTGTCTCATCCCAATTTGGACTAAACATGGAGATACAAACCTTTTAATGGAGAGAAGTCTTAGGAAACCTGAGCAGGCTTGGATGCCCCTCGCCCATTCATCATTCCTCGCAAACGACCCATCCAATTAGCTTGTTCCTTTAGGTCCTGAGAACCAAACCCCAGCAGCTTCACCAGATCATGAAATGCCTTGGCAATGGTCGTACGTGGAGCAGAAAGAATCATTGGCGTCCCGTTATTGATCGAATCACTTGCGGTGAGATAATCGTTCGGAATCACAAAGGATGAGTCAATTTTAAGCGTCTCTTCCGTTTCTCGGAGGACCTCTTGTTCTTCATCGGAATAGCGATTAAACACCACACGAACTTTTTTCCCATCGATTCCAGAGTTTCTTAATAAATCCAGGATCTTTTTAGTCCGATGAAC
>JAJDBO010000018.1 GCA_029261305.1 Nitrospirales bacterium | reverse complement strand
GCGGAGGGTAGTGATGAGTTATTGGAAAAATATCTAGGGGAGGGGGATCTCTCAACTGAAGAAATCCTTCAAGGGTTGGCTTTAGCCACTCGTAATCGTTCGTGTGTTCCTGTGGTATGTGGAGCAGCCACAAAAAATATTGGCACCACACTTCTTCTGGAAGCCATCATCCAATTACTGCCATCCCCCCATGAACGGGCGGAGGCCTTTCCCCTGACTGGTCAGAACGCACAAACTGGAGAAAATGAAGCGGTCACCATGACCGATGAATCTCCATTTTCGGCATATGTGTTTAAAACGGCGATTGATCCATTTATGGGACGTCTGACATATCTGAAAGTTCACTCTGGGGCACTTGAGGCGGATGCACATTTTTTCAACTCGTTTCGAAATGCCAAGGAAAAAGGCGGGCACCTCTACCACTTGCTTGGCAAAAAAGCGACCCAGGTCTGGAAAGTTTCCGCTGGGGAAATTGTGGCTATTGGCAAACTCAAAGACACTCAAACAGGTGATACCCTTTGTGCTGATAAACATCCCTTAATTCTGCCCGGTGTTAAATTTACGCGACCCGTCATGTCTTTTGCGTTGGAGACCAAGGCTAAAGCCGATATTGATAAGGTCAGTTTGGGGCTTCATAAACTCGTCGAGGAAGATCCCTCTCTAGAATTTATTCGAAATGATGAAACTAAGGAAATGTTACTGAGCGGGGTAGGCCAGACCCATATTGAAATGGCCTTGGAAAAACTTCACCGGAAATATGGAGTGGATGTCAATCTTCATCTCCCAAAAGTGGCCTATCGAGAAACGATTCAAGGAATGGCCCAGGCCCAGGGAAAATACAAAAAACAAACGGGCGGCCATGGCCAATATGGGGATTGCTGGTTACAACTTGATCTCTTGCCGAAAGGGAGCGGATTTGAATTTGTCAATAAGATCGTGGGCGGGGCCATCCCTCGAAACTTCATCCCTGCAGTTGAAAAAGGAGTTGTCGAGGCAATGCATGAAGGTATTTTAGCAGGATACCCTGTCGTGGACATCAAGGTATCCGTCTATGATGGATCACATCATCCTGTAGATTCTTCAGAAATGGCCTTTAAAATGGCAGGATCCATGGGTTTTAAAAAGGCTATGGAATCGGCTCATCCGATACTTCTTGAACCTATAATGTTAGTTGAGGTTTTGGCGCCAGATGATATGGTGGGCGCGGTGATTGGAGATTTAAACAGTCGGCGGGGACGAATATTGGGAATGGACGTCAAAGGCCATAACCAAGTGGTCAAGGCCATGGTTCCGCTGGCGGAGATACTAAAATATGCTCCTGCGCTTACATCGATTACCGCTGGCAAGGGATCGTATGTGATGGAGTTTTCTGGCTACGAACCTGCCCCACGAGACGTCATGACCAAAGTGATTGAAGAACACAAGGCTATGAAACAGGCTATGGCTGGGTAATGGGAATGAGTGGTACCTTTTGCATGAGGGGAAAGAGAAGATAAAAAACTAGAAGACATTCACACTTTGTGGATTACGCTTTACTTATTAGGCCTAATCTAGCTTTCGGGTTTTAACACGACAAAAAACGCACGTCCTTCCCGAAGAATGCGAAGGAGCACGGTTTCTCCTGGACGAATTGCTTCAAGAGCATCGCGAAAATGTGAGAGTGTGGGCACTTCCACACGATTCACCTCTTTAATGACATCGCCTTCACGGACCCCCTCCGAATAGGCAATGCTTTGGCGGCCGACCTTCGTGACGAGAATCCCTTCCCGATCTTCAATTTTAAAACTTTCAGCCAAGTCATCGGTGATCGGAGAGACATCGATCCCTAAATCGATTCCATTTTGCATGGGTGGTAAGGAGGTCACTATGGGCTTCTCTTTTTTTATTCCAAGAAAGACCGGTAACGTCAGCGATTGTCCATCACGAATAATGTGTACTTGAACTTCCTCTCCAGGACCAAAACTAGCCACCACTCGAGATAATTGGTTGGGGGACTCTAAACGTTCTCCACCAATCCTGGTGATAATATCCCCAGGTTTGATGCCCGCGACATCAGCCGGGTTTCCCTCAAACACTTCATTCACCAAAATGCCTTTTCCATCTTTGACTCCAAACTTTTCACCGAGTTTTGGGGTTAGGGGTTGGATGCCAACCCCTAACCATCCTCGAATGACTTTTCCGCCAGTCTTCAACTGAGTAACCACTTGGTTAGCCATGTTGGAGGGGATCGCAAATCCAATGCCCTGAGCAAAGTTAATGATCGCCGTATTGATTCCTATAACTTCACCTTTTAGATTAAATAATGGGCCACCAGAATTCCCAGGATTGATCGACGCATCAGTCTGAATAAAGTTTTCGTATCGAGAGAGATTCATATTTTCCCGGCCAACACCGCTCACAACTCCCAAAGTTAACGTTTGGTCCAACCCAAATGGATTCCCAATGGCTAACACCCAATGGCCCACTTTCACCGTCTTCGAATCACCGAATTTGGCCACGGGTAACTTTCGATCCACTTGAACTCTGAGTAGGGCGAGATCCGTATCAGGATCACGACCAATAACCTCCGCAATGAGAACTGTTCGATCCGAAAGGCGGATTTCTGCCTCAATGCCTCCACCAATCACATGATTATTCGTCACGATATAACCATCCTCGTGAATAATGACGCCAGATCCAGACCCAGGCGCTTTAGGTCTAGATTGTTGAGGCAAATTTCTCGATTGACCCAAAGTACGAATTGGTGAAACATTCACAACAGTAGGAGTCACATGTTCAGCTAGTGTTGAAATGGCCGTTTGTATATCTTCCAATACTCGCATACCTCGGGAAGATGAAAGAGCTGAAGATCCAGAGGCATAGGATTCAGAAACGACAATGATCTGGCTTAGGCATAATAGAGCAGCCAAACCACAAAATATTGATCCCCGAAATGTTGGATTTTTTAGAAAGAGAAAAGAAGAAAAAATGGGAAACATAAAGTCACCATACAAGGGCGGAAGGCCCTAAACAAGGAAAGTATAAATAAATAATATGTCGCATAACAAGTATTATGTTAAATATTAAGAAATCCTTTAAATCCCAATTCCCGAAAAGGGCTTTCCTTCATTCATTACTACGAAACCTTAACGAATTCAAGAGCCCAGGAATTTTGATGCCCAACTTAATTCTGTGTTAATTGGCCTTGGTTGGATATACTGCACCCGAGAAATACCCATTCAGTTCCTAAAGCTCCAGTTCATTTTCCTGAGGAATTATGGGAAGGTTCATAATGTTAAATAGAAACAAATCAGTCCTCTGTAAAACCCTTGGTTTCTCGACGCTCCGCAACTTATGGGTCGCCTCACACCCCCTTCGGAGTTCTCCAATACATCTGACGACTCGCAGTATCACCAAGGCTACTGGCCACAGGTTAGTTGGTGCTTTGATTTTTTTTAGCCTCTTTGCTTGTAGCGGACTATGCGAAACGGTTTTGGCTGAAAACCTTACAGTATCGTCAAAGATTGCTAGCCTGACACCGGTCCAGACTCGTATCGTCACCGGTAATGGCACCCTACCGACTGATTACGCCATACAGGTTGGAAATACCACTTACCAGGCCAAACCCTTCACTGGTCCAGCAACCGGGTTCCAGGTTTTAGTGCTTGACCGTGCCTCACTAACTCTTAAAACCAATGTTTCATTCCGCACTATAATTCCGGAGGAGCTGCTTGACTTGGTGGTTTTCATCAAGGAGCGTCAGGCCGGCAATGAAATTATCATTCTTTCCAGTCTGCAAAATTTGGGGATAGTAGGGAATCCAATAGCAGCTGCAACGTTTTTCAATGATATTATAAAGCCACTAGGTGGAACAGGGGCAGTAACTTTATTGAGGGAGAGTAATAATTATTCTCTTATTGGGGTCAAGGGTTTTAAAACCGGTCAAGCGCAGGAACTTACGAATGTCATTAATGTGGGTAGTGATGCCAATATCACAGGCGCTTTCACGCTCGATAGTGGCGGAATCAATCAAACATTCGTGGCACAGGATGCTGTGACGTTTTCCATTAAGTCTGACGCCAGTACACTTACAAGCATGATTCGAGTTGGCAGCCAGACCTTTATCTCGACGCCTGGGCCTCAGGGCGCTACAGGCGGTTTTCAAGTGGTTTTTCTCAACAGCACCTCGCTTGACCTTATTGGGAATCAAACTTTTTGGACGAATCAAACAGAATCCTTTCCTCTCAGAGCCGAATCTTCGATCAGGAGGATGATAAATTATCTGCTTGATGAAAAAACACTAAACCCACTTGTCTTCCTATCTTCGATTGGGGAGAGGCCCTTGTCGACCGCTTTGGGCGATACCGAATGCAATTTTTACAGGTGTTATTCGAACCTTAATTCTGCACTAAAGGGCTTTGGCGGAAACTGGACGGTGGTACCAGCGCTCGTTAGACAGAATGGGTATTACGCACTCGTTGGTTCCCCGTTCGATCCTCCAGAGAGTTGGGGGCTGCCACCTTTCCGGGCCGCAGAAATCAGCTCTCTAACAACGCCGGCATCACCAGAAGGCATTACCGGCGCGCTCGTGCGCAATCGACGGGGTCTCTACGTGCCTGCTGGTTGGGATCCAACCGGCAGCACGGCATACGAACTCTTGTCGGTGGCGTACAAGACCCCACTCGGCTACTGGCCGTTCGGCACAAAAGATCAGAAGGCCACGCCCGGCCAGATCAAAGCTTACGAATACATCAGCAGCTGTGCCACTGCGGGTTGTGGATCCTCGGAGGCTACGGATCTGCGCTCGCGCTACCCGGTTGCCGGAAAAGCCGAGGTAGGAAGCTGGAGTGGCTTACTCCCGTCAAAGTATCCAGGGGAAACGGGCTGTGGTTGCTCGGAACAGGAATTCCACAAGGTTCTTGAGCAAGTACAGTTGGAGATCCGCTATATGACCCACATGGTGGACAACTTTGGACCGGAAGGAAAAATTGCGCTAGTGAACAGCCGTGGCGCGAGCAAGATACCAATATACGCAACTTGCGTCGAGTCCATGATTGAGAAGAGTCTTAAGCCTCCCCCGCAAGCGAAAATATTCATCGACGTCCTCGGAGTGCTGGCATCGCTCGTGGAAATCGGCGGTGCAATTGCGCCAGAGGCAGCGCCACTTTTGGGTGTTTTCGGTGGCACACTGACACTAGCCACGTCGACCACCTTGCTTCCCGATGGTGGGCCAGGTGGCCAAATCTTCACGGAAACCGCAGATTTGAGTGCAGCAGTCAGTTTTCAGTTCACGCAAATCTGGCAGGCGCTCGGTCAGCAGTACCAGTTGATTGCTTCGGACTGGCCAAAGCTCCAGGCGGTTGGGAAAAACTATGAGCCTTTGATTCAGCCTGGTTGGGACTTTAGCAATCTGGCCCAGGCGCTGACGGTGCTTGACATCAGTTTGCAGCGAGAGTTCTATCGCGGCCTCATGGCCGGTGGGTTGTACCGAGTGTTGAGCTTCGAAGCGGTACCGAGTCCTGACACCTACAAGGGCCTCCCGAGCACATTGAGTTTCCCGTTTAAGACTTGGCCCGAGCAGGCTGTGTTCTCGCCACCTAATCAATCCAACCCTGCGAGGTTCGACAATTTTGTTCTGGTGGAGAAAACTCCGTCTGACTTTTACGGCAACTACACCAACTGCGGGCGCTTTGTTAAACAGAATCCGTCATTCAATGCGATCGTTAGTAGCCTATTTACCCCGTCGGATCTGCCACCTCCAGGTGAGACCTGCACGCAGCAAAATCTGGGGCTGACACCGGCCGAGGTTTTCATCAATTGGCCGTTGGAGCACATACCGTGCTCTCCCTAGCTGTAAGTAAGAGGTGGTGTTTTGGTCAGCGGGCTTGAAAACCTGCGCACTTCCCGGTCTTTGGTAAGCAGAAATGGTGTGAGGCAGATATAAAATCCATCTTTAAAGGAATCACCAGATTCAGCTACTCAAATGACAAAGACTGTTTGAAAAATGGCCAAAAGTCTTTATCCCGAATTAGACCCAATACGGGATTCAGTACCATTCAGCAGGCGTTCAATATTTGCCTTATGTGTAAGAATAATCAATCCGCTTAAAATGACGGAGAAAATAAAAAAATCACCTTTTCCAACGACAAGCCAACTCATTACTGGAAATAGTCCAAAAGACAACAATGCTCCGCCGGAAGAATATTTGAAAATTCCCACCGTCCCCAACCATATAAGAACAAGTATAAGTCCAATTCCAAAATGGAGTCCGAGTATTGCTCCGAGCCCTGTGGCTACGCCTTTTCCCCCACGGAATTTGAGGAAAACTGGGAATATATGTCCAGCGACAACAGCTAATACCCCAACAAGTCCCCAAGTGTTCTGAGAAAAAAAGGTTACCGACAACCACCCAATAACCCATCCTTTCCCCAAGTCTCCTATTAGAGTCAGAATACCAACCTTTTTTCCAGAAAGTCTTAAGACATTTGTGAAGCCAATGTTTCCACTCCCGGCTTGTCTTGGATCTTGGAAACCACAAAGACGTGAGACTACTAAACCAAAGGGAATGGAACCAATAAGATAGGCGCAGAGGGAGAAGATAAGGCCGTTTAGGTCGAAGGCCATAAAGGTTTTAGCGAGGATTATTTAAGGATTTCTTTGTTAACAAGGGCTTGCCAAAATTCCCATAAATATTGCACTGCGGAAATCACCGAGAACAGGAGCGCGGCATATAATAGACCAATGCCAAGCAGATGGAAATTTATCATCGGAATGGCTAAGGCGCCCTGAAGGGTCAATAAAATGATGCCGACTATTTGAAGGACAACTTTATATTTCCCAAATTGCCCGGCGGCAATAATGAGTCCTTTTGATGCAGCAACAGCTCGAATCCCAGTAATCCCCAAATCCCTGACAATAAAGGCAATAGCCAACCAGGCTTCAATCCTTTGAAATTGGACTAGTAGAACCAACCCAGAAATAACCAGGAATTTATCGGCAATGGGATCTAACAATCGACCAACTTTTGTGACTTGTCCTCGACGTCTGGCTAAATGTCCATCGAGTAAGTCAGTGAGTGCCGCCAATCCAAAGACTGTAGCTGCTGCGATTGATCGTGTCACTGTAGGTTCTAAAAATAACACCACATAAATTGGGACCATTAAAATGCGCAACACGGTCAAGACATTTGGCAAATTAATGGCATCCTCCCCTTCCTCTTCTGAAGGGAGGCGATTTGGCGGAATTGGGAGTTTAACGATTTTAGCGGGTTGCATTTGGCATAGAGTTATCTTGTTAAAATGTTCTCATCAGCTTTGCCTACTAATTGGCAAACTTTAAGCAACTGTTGAAGCAACGCTTTAAGTTTATTGAGAGGAACCATATTGGGTCCGTCGGATAGTGCTTCCTCTGGATTAGGATGAACCTCCATAAAAAACCCGTCACATCCAGTCGCTGCGGCCGCTCGAGCTAAAGGAGCAATAAATTCACGCTGACCTGAAGATTTTGTGCCTCCACCACCAGGGAGTTGGACACTGTGAGTGGCATCAAATACTACTGGATACCCTAAATCTCTCATTACCGGAAGCGAGCGCATATCCACAACAAGGTTATTGTAGCCAAAAGATGCCCCCCGTTCGGTCAGCACAATTTTCTTTGTTCCGCTTTCCTCCAATTTATGAACTACATTTTTCATATCCCAAGGAGAAAGAAATTGACCTTTTTTGACATTGACCACACGTCCAGTTTTTGCGGCAGCAATCAGTAAATCTGTTTGTCGGCATAAGAAGGCTGGAATTTGAAGGATATCGACAATTTTCCCTGCCTGTGTGGCTTCATCAACGCTATGCACGTCTGTCAAAACTGGGACTTGAACTTTTTCTTTAACTTTTTGAAGAATAGTTAAACCTTCATCAATCCCTAGCCCTCGAAATGAATGAATCGAACTCCTATTAGCTTTGTCATAAGAACTTTTGAAAATAAAAGGAAATCCAACCTGCTTGGCAATTTCAGCTATTTGAAAGGCCGTATCTAAAACGAGTGATTCACTTTCGATGACACATGGGCCAGCAATGAGAAAATGAGGATGAACTCCCCCACCATGAAACCCACCGAGGTCAATCTCCTTCATCATATGTTCTCTCGTGTTCGAATAGAGTCTTGGTGTTAGCGTCCAAACTTACGTTTGAGTGCTGCACCAATATAAGCGGTAAATACCGGATGTGGTTGATGAGGCCGGGAATGATATTCGGGATGAAACTGAGTGCCTAAGAACCAAGGATGATGTTTCAATTCAATAATTTCAACGAGTCGTCCATCTGGTGAGGTGCCACTCACAATAAGACCCTTGGAAGTCAATTTATCACGAAAATCGTTATTGAATTCGTAGCGATGCCGGTGTCGTTCATGAACCTCAGTGGAGCCATAAATTCGATGTGCTAGGGTACCCTCGATAATTTTACAAGGATAAGCCCCCAAACGCATTGAACCGCCTTTCTCTTCAACTGTCCGCTGTTCGGGGAGGAGGTCAATGACCGGATAAGGATTCTTTTGGTCAAACTCCGAACTGTTGGCCATATCAAGGCCTAGATTTGATCGGGCATATTCAATCACCGCACATTGCATTCCTAAGCACAAACCAAGAAAGGGAATCCCTTTTTCACGGGCATAGCGAATGGTGTCTACCTTGCCCTCGACTCCTCGAAGGCCAAACCCGCCAGGAATTAATATCCCATCAGAATCACTCAGAAATTGATCTGGCCCATTGCGTTCCACATCTTCGGATTCAATCCATTGGATATTCACCCCGGTATCGTTCGCAATGCCGCCGTGGACGAGAGCCTCGGACAAACTTTTATAGGATTCTTTCGACCCCATGTATTTCCCAACCATGCTTATCGTGACTTCATGGGTTGGGCGCTTGAGTTTTTGGACCATAGCGTCCCATTCACGAAGATTGGGCGGCCCACATTCTAAACGCAAGGAACGCACAATGAGTTCATCCAACCCTTCTTTTCTGAACACGATCGGCACTTCATAGATTGTCTCGACGTCCTTGGCTGTAATGACGGCATCTTTGTCCACATTGCAGAACAGGGAAATCTTGTCCTTCATCGAGGGAGCCAAGAACCGATCAGTTCGGCAAAGAAGGATATTCGGTTGGATACCAATTTCACGAAGCTTTTGGACGGAATGTTGGGTAGGTTTGGTTTTTAACTCACCGGCAGTTTCAATATATGGCACAAGGGTGACATGAATATACAAAACATTTTCGCGGCCCACATCATAGGGCATTTGTCGTATAGCTTCTAAAAATGGAAGGCTTTCTATATCCCCGACCGTTCCCCCAATTTCAACGATGACGACATCAGTACCATGGGCAACATTTAAAATAGTTTGTTTAATCTCATCCGTGATATGAGGTACGACTTGGACGGTACCGCCCAGGTAATCTCCCCGCCGCTCTTTTTTGATGACAGAATCATAAATCCGCCCTGTGGTGCAATTATTTTCCTGGGAAAGGGTCAGCGAGGTAAACCGCTCATAATGGCCTAAATCCAGGTCCGTTTCCGCGCCATCATCAGTGACATAGACTTCACCATGCTGGAAGGGGTTCATGGTGCCAGGATCAACGTTGATGTAAGGGTCAAGCTTTAGAAAGGAGATTTTGAGCCCGCGGCTTTCTAGTAACCGACCAATCGACGCCGACGACAACCCCTTCCCCAACGATGAGACCACGCCACCTGTTACAAAAATAAATTTACTCATGCCGACAATGTCTCCCTGACTTTTACCCTGACTCTACCATGAGACGGTCCCAGGATCGATTAGCTTCCATAAGATCCTCTGGGGTATCGATTCGAAGCGACGGCCGCGTGGTTTCCCACACGGTGATGGGTATGTCGTGTTCTAAGGCACGCAATTGTTCCAGCTTTTCAGTATCTTCCAGTATGCCCATAGGCAGCTCCGAAAACTGGAATAATGTCGCTCGTTGGAAAATATACACTCCTAAGTGAATCGAGGCAAAGGGGGTAGTCTGACCCTGTATTAGCTGGTCTCGTGTATGGGGAATTGAGGCACGAGAAAAATAAAGAGCTCTCCCCTTCGTATCTGTCACTACCTTCACCACTGATGGTTGAAGAAAGTCATCATGTGTTTCAATTTTTCTCCTTAATGTCCCCATAGGGCCAGGATTTTTAAGGAAAGGATTGATAAGGTCATTCAAAATATCTGGACTGAGTAATATTTCATCAGCTTGTAAATTGATGATGACTTTACTCGAAAGGGTACGACTCACCTCAGCGACTCTATCCGTTCCTGTCCGACATGGAACAGTGACCATCTGTGCCACACCTCCGAATCCTGCCACGGTCCGCTGAATGCGACTATCATCAGTGGCCACAATGACATGATCGACATTGGGCACACGAATCGCCTGTTCATAGACATGTTGAATCAGGGGTTTCCCAGCAAGCTGGGCCAACGGCTTCCCGGGAAAGCGGGAGGACTCATACCGAGCCGGAATCACGATGGCAAGGGAAGGATTACTCATGAGCGTGCTGAATGGCCTCTTTTAATTGAACTTTGGCGATTGATGCAGTGCCAACCTGCCCGACCACCACCCCTGCAGCATAATTGGCCATGATAGAAGCTTCAGCGATTGAAGCTCCCACACTCATGGCTAACGCCAGGGTACTCACCACGGTATCTCCAGCGCCGGTCACATCGTAGACTTGTCGAGCCATGGTGGGAATATGCCAACTGGATCCATTACTTTCACAAAGACTCATCCCCTGTTCCCCTCGTGTCACCAAAACCGCTTCACATCCTAGCTTTTGTCTTAAGGAATGACCGATTTCATGAATGGTTTGATGATCCTGCCCTATTCGGCCAGCTGCCTGCTGGGCTTCCATATGGTTTGGGGTAATGACGGTTGCACCAGAATAATAGAGAAAGTGGTCAACTTTGGGGTCAATAATAATGGGAATATTTCGGCTTCTGGCTAACTTTCCAACCTGTGCCATCAAGGAAGCCGTAATCACCCCTTTGGAATAATCGGATATCACGATGCAGGAAATGGAATTTATACGCGATTCAATCTGTTTTAAAATTCGTCGAGTGACTGGCTGAGAAATATCCTGGCGATGTTCAACATCGTAACGAACCACTTGTTGGCTATGGGCAACAATACGAGCCTTCTTCGTCGTTGGGCGTGAAGTATCAACGATAATTCCAGGGTGGCGACGGGGCATTCCTAGCTCTTTCAATATGGATTTACCTGTATCATCATCTCCAATGACTCCGCAGACTTCAGCTTTTCCTCCCAAGGACAGCACATTGTTGTAGACATTGGCGGCACCACCCAATCGCAACGACTCACGTTCAACATGCACAATGGGGACTGGGGCTTCTGGAGAAATCCGACTCACCGCGCCCCAAATATAATGATCGAGCATTAAATCTCCAATGACTAATACCTGGCCACGATGAAATCGGCGGAGAAAGCGCTCGAGAGACGAGGGAGAAATCGCGGGTGAGGACGGAGCCTCAGTTTTAGGTTTACGAATTGTGCGTGTCCTTGATGAAGATGGCACTAGAAAAGGCCTCACTAGCAGAGCTTAATCGATTATCTTTCCAATACGATCCCAACGAACCCACTCAGACATTGAACCCTGGC
>JAJDBO010000170.1 GCA_029261305.1 Nitrospirales bacterium | reverse complement strand
GGCCACGAATAGGCGATCTTCGTATATCCCAGGACGAATAAACACTTGATCTTGAGGTTTGGCATCTTTTATTGCAGCACTGGGGCGGGGATAGCAGTCTACGTCTGATTGGTCAACAACGAGGGTGTTACCCCCAAGGGGGTTAGCAGGGATCTCTTGGATTGGGACCGAGGCATTTGATTGAGAAATCGAACCCATAGCCTACCTAATCATTCCCCGATGTTTTTTTCAACAATCTCACAAAAAGAAATTATTTCTTGACTTAGAATCATTTCCTGTTTATAAAAGTTTCTGTACCGAAACAGTGAAGTTTCGGTTCGTAAAAAAAAACTTGTTGGACGATGTAGTCCTCACCCACTTTAGAATTGGGTTGAGGACTTTTTTTTGCTTGGATAAAACCAGCAATTTATGTTAAATGTGCGATAAATATCCTAAGGGTTTACGTGTAGGCAAAATGTCGTTCAACGTTTGCAAAGTCCAATGAGCGAAGAGGAAATATCTTAATTGGCACAATGAAGTGCGGTGGGACCCAGTTGTCGAAAAGTAACCCAGCAATGACCACCTTAGAAAACAAGATGTTTTTTTCAAAAGGAGCGTGAAATGAAATTGATGAGTCTTTCGGTGTGTAAAAAAATATGGATGACGCTTACGACCACAATCTTGGCAATGGGCGTCATTATGATGCCGCCCATCATGCCCGTGGCCATGGCGGAAGAAGATGAAAACTCCATTGCAAAAAAGTTAGGGCTCTCTTTGTATGGGTTCGTGGATTTTTCTTATACGCAGAACTTAAATAATCCAAGTACTGGCGTGACAAACATGAGGAGTTTTGATGGAGACTCAAACTCGTTCAGACCCAATAACACGCAATTGGTATTGGAGAAGGAAACGAAGACAACTGGAAATTTGGAAGATCGGGTTGGTTTTCGTTTGAAATTGAATTTTGGCGAGGATGCCAAGTTTACGGGTGGGTCACCAGCAGATGATTTTGATTTTCAGGAAGCCTATATCCAGTTCATCGCCCCAGTCGGCAATGGAATAACGATTCAGGGCGGACGTATGAATACTCTGATCGGGTATGAAGTGATTGAAAGTTACGTTAACCCAAATTTCTCCCGTTCATTTATGTTTGGTATGGGTGAACCATTTACTGTGACCGGTGTTAGAGGATCTTATGATTTTTCTGACGATGTATCGTTTGCTATGAGCGTCATCAATTCTTTTGGTGGTGCACAAGTAGATGGAAACAGTGGTAAATCCATCGAAGCGCTTTTGTTAGTTACTCCTTTAGAAAATGTCGCAATTTCATTGTTTGGATTCTGGGGGCCAGAAGGCATTAGAGGGATCAGTAATGGAGATCAGCTTCAATTTGGGGGAATTTTAGATGTTCAAGTGACTGATCAAGCTGAGGTGGTTGTCGAGGCCTACTATGCGAATCAGGCCAATGCAACTGGTGCGGGAACCGCCAATTCTCGATGGAACGGTGTCGCCGGGTACTTTATTTATGATTTTACTGAAAAATGGGGTGCGCGGATTCGTGGAGAAATATTTGAAGATGCAGGAGGTACCCGAAGTTGCGCAGGTGGTGGCGGAAATGCTTTGGCCTGTTTTGGTGGTGTCGCGGTCCCACAAACTCTTTGGGAAACAACCTTGACGCTTCAATATAAACCCGTGCCTTCAATGATCACCCGTGTAGAATTTCGGCACGACAAGTCCGATCAAAAAACTTTTCAAGATGGGGTGAGCCCCAGTGATAATCAACAAACCTTAGCGGCCGAAGCCATTTTCCTCTTTTAGGGAAGCGTAGAAGGAGGGAGATTATGAACGGAAACCAGATATCCTCATCTAAATTGGTAAGTATTTTATTCTTGGCGATAATACCTAGTGTTTTTGGAGTGACTGCCTTTGCAGATGATTCTGTTGGAGCGGCTCCGATTAGCGCCGGGGATACAGCATGGGTGTTAACTTCTTCGCTCCTGGTGCTACTGATGACGGTTCCGGGGTTAGCGTTGTTTTATGGCGGTATGGTTCGGAATAAAAATGTTCTTAGCACAATGATGCATAGTTTTATTTCTGTCTGCATTGTGAGCATTGTCTGGGTGCTATGGGGATACACCATAGCCTTTGGGTCGGATGTCAGCGGAATTATGGGAAGTTTCGAATTCTTTGGCCTGAGCGGTGTTGGGACTGAGGCGTTCTCAGGAACCGCCATCCCACACCTTGCATTTATGGTGTTCCAATTGATGTTTGCTGGGATCACCGTCGCATTGATTAGCGGAGCAATTGCTGAGCGCATGAAATTTAGTGCATTTGCGCTGTTTGCCGTTCTCTGGGCCACGTTCATTTACGCACCTTTGGCTCACTGGGTCTGGGGTGGTGGATGGCTTGGAGAATTAGGGGAGTTAGATTTTGCCGGCGGTACGGTGGTGCATATAAGTTCCGGTGTCGCAGCCTTAGCTGCTGCGTTGGTGCTTGGGAAACGACATGGCTATGGATCGGAAAACCTTTCCCCTCACAATCTTCCTTTTACCATTGTTGGCGCGTCTCTCCTTTGGGTTGGATGGTTTGGATTTAATGCTGGCAGTGCCTTAGCCGCGGATGGGGTTGCAGCGAGTGCCTTCGTCGCAACACATATAGCCACCGCTGCAGGTGCACTTGGGTGGGTGGCTGTCGAGCGTATCTACCGAGGGAAGCCCACGGTTCTTGGTGCCGCGAGTGGTGCCGTGGCGGGATTAGTTGCGATTACCCCAGCGGCTGGTTTCGTCGGGCCCATTTCCGCCATATGGGTGGGATTAGGCGGTGGCGTTCTTTGTTATGCCGCAGTGATGTGGAAAAGTAAGTTGGGATATGACGATGCGCTCGATGTGCTTGGGATCCATGGCATTGGAGGGACTTGGGGTGCCATTGCCACGGGGCTATTTGCTAGTGTTGGTGGAGGCACCGGTTTATTTTTCGGGAATCCCGGACAAGTTGTGATTCAATTCGTGGGCGTGGGTGCCACTTGGATATTTTCTTTTGTGGGGACGTTTATCATTTTAAAGATTCTTGATATGACCATTGGGCTTCGAGTGAACAAGGAAGAAGAAGTCATTGGGCTTGATCTGAGCGAACACCACGAACGGGCGTATGCATAAATATTGAATCGTTCTGCTTTCTAACAAGAGGAGCAAAGGATCCGGGATCTCCGATACTCTCGGGTCCTTTCGCTATCCCACCTAAATTACGAGAGAGGGTATAGTCATGAAATTGATTCAAGCCATTATCAAGCCCTTCAAACTTGATGAAGTCAAAGATGCATTGATTGAGTTGGGCGTGCAGGGCATGACCGTTACGGAAGTCAAGGGGTTTGGACGTCAAAAAGGCCATAAGGAAACCTATAGAGGCACAGAGTATCAAATTGATTTTGTGCCAAAAATTAAATTGGAACTGGCGATTCCAGATAATCTTGAGCAAAAAGTTCTTGAAACCATTGCACGTGCTGCGAAAACTGGAAGCATTGGCGATGGAAAAATATTCGTCTCCGAAGTCAACACGGTGATTCGAATTCGGACTGGTGAATCGGGAGAAGGTGCAGTCTGAGAGTCGGTTCCCGAGATGCTCTTTCTGGTAGGGCCGGTAAATTTTTCAGTGACAATCTTAACTCGAGGTGAACTTGTGAAACGAGCCAAACAGTGCACCATCTGGCTACTCCTATTGATTGTGGTAGGAAGCCTGAATATTTCAACTGTGTGGGCCCAGGATGGGACCTCAAATGCCATTGATTCTGGAGATACCGCGTGGATTCTGGTTTCTTCAGCCCTTGTCCTTTGTATGACCCTCCCAGGTTTGGCGTTGTTTTATGGGGGACTTGTGCGAAGCAAAAATGTGCTTGGCACCATCATGCATACGGCGATTATTTTATGTATCATCAGCATCGTCTGGGTTCTATGGGGATACACGTTAGCCTTTGGTCCATCCGTCGGCGGTATTATCGGAGGATTAGACCATTTGGGATTGATGGGGGTTGGCCCGGAAGCTTTTCCAGGGACGGGGATTCCTCATTTGGTGTTTATGGTTTTTCAGATGATGTTCGCCGCGATTACTGTCGCCTTAATCACTGGAAGTTTTGCCGAACGAATGAAATTTACGGCTGTGTTGGCATTTGCTGTTCTCTGGTCGACCTTTATTTATTCACCTCTTGCCCATTGGGTCTGGGGTGGTGGGTGGATGGCCCAGTTGGGATTTCTGGATTTTGCTGGAGGAGCCGTTGTTCATATTAGTTCAGGATTCGGTGCCTTGATCTGTGCAATTCTCGTGGGCAAACGTAAAGGTCTTGGGTCTGAACCCATGCCTCCTCATAATTTGCCGATGACGGTGTTAGGGACTGGTCTCTTATGGTTTGGGTGGTTTGGGTTTAACGCGGGGAGTGCGTTGGGAGCCAATGATATCGCAGCCTCTGCCTTTGTGGCCACTCATATTGCCGCCTGTGCTGGGGGATTGAGCTGGATGATCGCAGAGTGGATTAATCAGGGGAAACCCACAGTGTTGGGGGTCGCGAGCGGAGTGATTTCCGGATTAGCGACGATTACACCAGGTGCTGGATTTCTTGGCCCACTTTCTGCATTATTCGTAGGACTGGCTGCGGGAGTTATCTGTTATATTGCGGTGATTTGGAAAACACGGTTGGGATATGATGATTCACTCGATGTTGTTGGGATTCACGGAGTTGGCGGTTTTACGGGAATCCTGGCCACAGGGTTGTTTGCTTCGATTGGAGCCCAAGGATTATTCTTTGGAAATGCTGGTCAATTTGCCATTCAAGCGGGTTTGGGGATTGTGACACTTATATTCTCCGTCGTGGGGACGTACATTATTCTCAAGATTGTTGATATGACGATTGGCCTTCGTGTGTCGTCTGAGGATGAGACGGTTGGACTTGACCTCAGTCAACATGATGAACGGGCTTACTCCTAACGATACGGTGCCAGGTTTTTCGATACACCGATTTTCAAGGACATGCAATACAGCTATAGAATATTTCTGAAATCTACAAAACATTTTGGTGAAGGAGGTAAAGAATGACAGCCCGTGAGGTTCTGGATTTTGCAAAAAAGAACAAAGTTGAAATGGTCGATCTGAAATTTGTCGATTTGGTGGGAGCGTGGCAGCATTTTTCAATTCCCACATCCGAGCTTACTCTGGACTTATTTAAGGAGGGCTCTGGATTTGATGGATCGTCTATTCGTGGCTGGAAGATGATTGAGAATAGCGACATGCTCGTTGTGCCTGATCCGAATACCGCCAGGATGGATCCGTTTATGGAAATTCCTACGCTTAGCATGATCTGTGATGTGCAGGAACCTATTTCTCGTGAACTATATGAACGCGATCCTCGAGGTGTTGCCCTGCGGGCTGAACAATATTTGAAAAGCACCAAAATTGGTGATGTGTCATTTTGGGGGCCAGAAGCGGAGTTTTTTATTTTTGATCATGCTAGTTATGATCAAAACAGTCATTCCGGATACTATTTTATCGACTCGGATGAAGGTATTTGGAATTCAGGTCGTGAAGGGCATAATTTGGGCGCACGTCCACGCCATAAAGAAGGGTATTTCCCTGTTTCGCCAACCGATGCCCAACAAGATATTCGTTCGGAAATGGTTCGGGAAATGGAAAAGGCCGGCATGCATGTTGAAAAACATCACCATGAAGTTGCCACTGGTGGGCAAGCGGAAATCGACTTGCGCTTTGATACCTTGGTGAGCATGGCCGACAAAATGATGATGTATAAATACATTGTCAAAAACGTGGCTCGACGCCACAACAAAACCGCGACTTTTATGCCAAAACCATTATTTGGCGACAATGGGACCGGGATGCATACGCACCAAAGTATTTGGAAAGATAAGAAGCCGTTGTTTGCGGGAAAAGAATATGCCGGTGTGTCCAAGATGTGTTTGCATTATATCGGA
>JAJDBO010000169.1 GCA_029261305.1 Nitrospirales bacterium | reverse complement strand
TCCAGGTGAGGACCAAGTGTTCAGCGAATGGACCGGTGGGTGTACTGGCAGTGAAGGATGTAAAGTAATATTGAATGCGCCAGTGACGATTACTGCAGCATTTATCCCACCACCACCGCCACCAAATGTCGATTTGAGTGTGACTATCAGTGGTGATGGGTCAGTGGTGATCACTCCGGTAGGCCTGACATGTGCCGCTGAAACCTGCATAAACCCAATTCCAAGTGGCACTTCCGTGACATTAAGTGCGATACCCAATACGGGACAATCTTTTTCCGGTTGGACTGGTGCGTGTAGTGGTATTGGAAGTTGTACCTTAACCCTGACCGCAGCGACTGCCACGACGGCGACATTTATCCCATCCACACCTGGTGGTTCTACAGACGCCGATGCCATTCGGTTCTTGGAACAAGCCACATGGGGACCGAATGCTGCTTCGATTGCTCACCTGCAATCTATTGGGAAAACGGCGTTCTTGGCTGAGCAGTTTGCCGAGACGCCATCCACCTATCCTGATCCCGTTGATGATTCCAGCTCCCTTGGGCCGCTACAGGACCAATGGTTCCATAACGTGTTCCATGGCCAGGATCAATTGCGACAACGAGCGGCGTTTGCCTTAAGCCAATTGTTTGTGGTTTCCGCAAATGGTGTGGGTCGCGATGATCAAATGATTCCCTACCAGCGCATGTTGCTGAATGGTGCCTTTGGGAATTTCTTTGATCTCATGCGGGATGTGACGCTCAGTCCAACCATGGGCGTGTATCTGGATATGGTAAATAATGACAAGACTGAACCTGGGTCCGGGCTCAATCCAAACGAAAACTATGCAAGAGAATTACTCCAACTGTTCTCGGTTGGATTGAATGAACTGAATCTTGATGGAAGTGAAGTGTTGGATGCCAGTGGTCAGCCTATTCCGACCTATGACCAAGACGTCATCATCAATTTCGCCCGAGTGTTTACGGGGTGGACCTATCCGACGAAGCCTGGAGAGACTCTGCGATGGAGGAACTCCTCGTATTTTGATGGTCCGATGGAAGCCGTGGATTCACATCATGACACTGAACAAAAAGTGTTGATGAATGGCTTCGTGATTCCGGCTGGTGGAACCGCGCAGGAAGATCTGGATGCTGCGTTGACTCATATCTTCGAACATCAAAACGTGGCTCCGTTCGTGGCGACACGACTGATTCGACATTTGGTGACCAGTAATCCAAGTTCAGAATATATTCAACGCGTGGCCACGGTCTTTAATGGTGACCAAAGTGGTGTGCGTGGGAATATGCAAGCCGTGTTGACCGCGATTCTTATGGATTCCGAAGCCGCAACCGTCGTCACGGATGGCGGTCATTTACGGGAACCGATCTTGTATGCGATGGCTTTGTTGCGGGCCTTGAATGCGGATGTGCAGCTCGATAATCCGCTCTTTTCGCGGACAGGGGATATGGGGCAACGGCTCTTTTCGTCTCCCAGCGTGTTCAACTTCTTCTCACCGTTGTACAAGATTCCGGGCACGAATCTCTTCGGACCGGAATACCAAATCCACACCCTTACCAACGTGATGGCGCGGGCCAATTTTGTGAACCGCGTGGTGACGAACGGATTGGGTGGAGGAACAACGGTAGATCTGGCTCGGTTTGAGGCTGTGGCTGCGGATGCGGGACAGCTTGTGGCCGAAGTGGAGCGAGCCTTGCTCCATGAAAACTTATCTGATGCCGAACGACAAAGCGTTATCACTGCGGTGTCTGTCAGTGATAATCCGACAACGCGGGCACGAACGGCGGTCTATTTGGTCGCGACGTCAGCGAAGTATCAGGTTCAACATTGAGAATGGCTGCATTAGATACATTCGGTCTGGCATTCATCAGAATGCCAGACCTCACCTGAGAGGATAAATCATGGCGGAATTATCTCGTAGAAAAGTCTTGCAATTATCGGCCTATGGAACTGCCTTTGGGGTGGCGTCACAACTGTTTCCCTTTCGTACCCTGAGTGCGTTTGCCCAGACGCCTGGAGATTATCGAGCATTAGTCTGTGTGTTTTTGTTTGGTGGAAATGATGGAGATAACACGGTGGTGCCGATTACGGGGCAAGCGCAAGCCGATTATGCGGCAGTGCGGGGAGCGATTGCTCATGCTCCAGGTAGTCTTTTATCAATTGGGAATATCGATCACAGTACTTATCGAGACACGGAGTATGGGCTCCATCCTAGCATGACCCATTTAGCGGGGTTGTCTTCACAATTAGCGGTTGTGGCCAATTGCGGCAACTTGGTTGAACCTCTGACGAAAGATGAATACCGAAATCGATTAAAACCTCGTCCGCAGTCGTTGTTTTCTCATTCCGATCAACAGCGCCAAATGCAAAATGTCAGTCCATCGGGCCCCTCTGCATCAGGATGGGGAGGGCGCATCATTGATCGGCTTCAAGGATTGAATCAACCGGCAACGTTCCCTGCTGGGTTGTCGATGTCTGGAAGCAATGCGCTGTTGATTGGGGCGCAAACTCAGCCTGTGTCGTTATCAGGCGGCGGAAGTATTCTCTTGAGCGGCGACTCAGGAACATCCGGACAGGCCCGCACTGTGGCTCTCCAGGAAATGTTAAACATGGATTCCGGGTCAGTGCTGATGAACATGGCGAATACCACGTTTTCAGAAGGGATTCAGGTTGGACAAGCGATTGACGGGGCCTTGGAATCCAGCACATTGTCGACGGCATTCCCATCATCGTCTCTAGGCCGACAGTTAGAAAATGTGGCCAAACTCATTCAAGCGCGTAATTCATTGGGTATGCGGCGACAAATATTTTTCTGTGCCACAGGTGGATACGATACCCACTCCGATCAATTGCCTCGACATGCAGGAATCCTGGGAGGAGTGAGCGAAGCGATGGCTGCATTCTACCAAGCGACGCGGGATCTGGGTGTGGAAAATGAAGTCACGTCATTTACGCAATCGGACTTTGGTCGGACCTTTCAACCCAATCCGAATGCAGGAACCGACCACGCCTGGGGAAGCTACCAGTTTGTGTTAGGTGGAGCTGTGAATGGTGGCATTTATGGGATGCCCCCCGTGTTGCAATTAGATGGCCCAGATACGACCGATAGTCGAGGCCGCTGGATTCCGACCACAAGCGTGGATCAATACGGCGCGACGTTAGCCAATTGGTTTGGCGTGAACTCAACGGATATCAATACCGTGTTCCCGAATCTGTCGAACTTCCCGGTATCGAACTTGGGATTTGTGTAATTGGGAGCAGTGAGGTCAATCAGGGTGGGTCGAGTGTGTTGTCATAACTCAACGCAATGGCATAAATACCAAACTGTGCGACCCAATGGCTGTACTTTTTATAATCGTCGCGCCAGTACTGAGGTGATTCCATATGTGTGACAATATGATTGACGTATTGATCACGATAGGTGATTTGGCCGGTATGAAGATAAAGATCCCATAGGCCCCAACTTCGACTGAAGTTTAAGCCTGCCGAATGTGGAGATGAGGGGTGCTCCACAGGCTGGAGGATAACCCCCTCATAAAAAAATGCCTCCAGCCATTCTTTGCTTTCCTTTTTCGGCAGCACCGCCAAGAGCGCGCGTGTTCGCTGAAGCGAGGCGGGGAAGAATTCATCCGTCCGATTATCCAAAGAGACGGGCACCGTTTGGTCAAGGGGAAGGATTCGCTCTCGGGCGAATTGCCCCAGCTTCTCGGGTCGTTCCGCATCATTTCGAAATTGAACCCATTCCCACAGGTTGAATAGCGCCCAAGAGAGATTGCCGTACGCCTTATGTTGGGCGTGATAAGCGATTTCCTCCGCCGAAAGCGAAAACATCCATGCTTCCAATCGTCGCGCGATTTCAGTCGCCAACGGCAGTAAGTCCTGCTTGCCTGACCATCGCTCACGTTCTTGCGCCAGTTTCAAAAACCAGGCAAATCCATACGGAAGTTCCTGATTAATTTCCTCGCGCTGAAGAGAGAGCAACTCCTGACCAAGTGTTTCAGGTTCAAGTCGCGCCTCCGCAATCTCTGCCCATTGAGGATCGTCCGTTAATCGTGAAACGGTCAGCAGTGCATAAAGGCCATGAACACAAGAATGCCAATCGATGCACCCGCAAAAGGCCGGATGGTCAGTGTCCCGTCGGGTGACTCCTTTGCCCACGGTAATAGCCAAGGCCGTGAGATAATCCCCTCGGGACTCACAGAAGCTATCCCAAGCCTTTTGGGAAGATATGGGGTCGGGATCGTGACTCATAGTGGAGATACTGTACCGTTGGTACTATTTTTATGAAAGTCGATGAAATTCATGTTCCTCTGTTATTAACCAAAACTCCAAAGTGACCGAAGAGAAAGGTAAGGTTCTCTTATCGACAAATCCCAAGGTCAAAGGTGTTGTGTGATTCAATCCTATCCATTGAGAGTTCTAATATTTATTGCCGGCTGGGTGAGTCTCATCCTGGGGTGTGTCGGAATCTTTCTCCCGCTATTGCCAACGACCCCCTTCATCTTATTGTCTGCCTATTGTTTTAGCCGAAGTTCCGAACGGTTGCACCAGTGGTTGATTACTCATCCTCGGATGGGGCTTCTTATTCAAGATTGGGAGCAGCATGGCAGCATCAGCAAAACCGCGAAAACCAAAGCGGCCATACTCATCGTAGTGATGTTTACGGCGACGCTGGTGTTCGTGAATGTTGCGTTAGCAGTGAAGGCCCTCGTCGCCTTAATCGGAATCAGCGTCCTCACTTTTATTCTGACTCGACCCGTCCCACCCAACGAGCAAATATTGCCAGCCAAAGTTATTGCGGAATAAGTTTCTTTCTCCTTTGCAGTTTCCCTCGACGAATGTTTTAGATTCCCAAGGATCTGTTCGTGTGACGGATTTCCTATTCAATTTCAATCCGTTGGCTTTTGGGATGACCGGAAATGAATGTTTTTCCGTCTGGGTTTCGCAAGAGTTAATGCGGAAACTTGTTCCGAAACCATGACCTATTCGTCCGAAACTCCTGGCGTTTTGGGGGAATTCTATATGCAAGAGTGAATTCTGGCTGGTAGGAGGCTACGTAGTCGAATAAACCGGCTGATGACAATTGGGGCAGGCGAGATCGAGGATTGATGACACATGGGGGGGGATTTGAACTTTGGCGCCGCAGCGACAGTTTGCCACTTTCGTGGTGTCCTCCATCATTTTTGAGTCCGAGGATCGCCGTACCCGATACCCTGGAACCCACGGCATGTTTTCTTCGACAAAATCGTCTACTTTTTTCTGATGGACTTGTTTTTGCTTTGATGAAGTGGATTGTGCAGGAGCTATGGTCCCGACCGTTAAGTCTTCCAAGGCTTGGGATGGGAAAAACGAAGGTGATTTTCCTGTGACGTCAGTATAGGCATCCGCGTAACCCCGATAGCTTAGTGGTCGTTCACCTGCAAGCTTTCGCAGGATCGCGGTACGTTCCTCAAGTGGAGGATGTGTGTGAAATAAAGCTGGTCCCACAATAAGCAAGGCTTTGGGTATTCCCGGTAGAGACTTGTGATGCAAGGTCGCCGTTTTCCTTGAGATTTCTTCCAACGCATCGGCGAGTGAGCTGGGGTTTCTTGTGTACACCGCTGCTGCGGCATCAGCGAGAAATTCTCGCGTGCGGCTTCCAGCAAAATAGAGAATCTTCGCCAGTAGTGGGCCTACGAAGAGTAACAGAATTCCCACCACCATGATGAGAGATCCGGCTCCTCCAGCCTTTAAGGCGGTCTGGAGTCTCGATGCAGCCATTCGAATAGGCGCACCACCCACGACTCGTCTTCGTCCTGTCCAGCGATCTCTATATACCTGGGGACGGAAAATACTTCCGATATGACCGATCGATGCCATCATGACCGACAGCACCGTCATGTATAAGATGTCGTGGTGTTTGATGTGAGCAATCTCATGCGCAATCACGCCTTGGAGTTGATCCCGGTTGCATGTGTCAAACAACCCTTCGGTGACCGCGATGGCTGCGGTTTCTGGAGATCGGCCTGTGGCGAAGGCATTGGGAATATCACTTTTGATGATGTAGACCTTTGGAATCGGCGACAATCCGGCAGCGATGGCCATTTCTTCAACGACATTAAAAAGTTCCGGCGAATGTTTCTTTTCAATGGCCTTGCCCCCTGCGGCTCGTAATAACAAGGTGCTGCCTTCGTAGTAGGTCATGATGCACAAAAAGCTAAATGCTACAAACGCCAACCCCATTCCTTCGAGACCATGCCCAGGGAAAAAGATCTCCCCGGTGACATACCCCATAAGAAGGAGCATCCAGAACATCGCGCCCGCCACAGCTAAGGAACGATTCAGATTCTTTTGTGTGAGTTCAAACATCGCTGTTAGTTGGAAAAGCTGACCTTCGGAACCATTCGTTCATCAACCGCCTGAATCTGCCAGTAGGCTTCTTCTGCAAAATGACAAAATGAAGCAATGAACATGGTTGGGAACGATTCGCGTTTGTTGTTGTAGT
Source organism: Nitrospirales bacterium (assembly GCA_029261305.1). The sequence goes on along the minus strand of JAJDBO010000169.1, from coordinate 2,109 downwards.
CCATGACCACGTCATTGTAGTACTGGCGCGCAAAACCGATTTTATTCTCTGTGGATTTTAGTTCTTCTTGAAGCACCATAAAGTTTTGATTCGCTTTCAGTTCGGGATAGGCTTCGACCACCGAAATGAAACTCATGAGCGCGCCAGTCAGTTGCCCTTCGGCTTCCATTTTGTCTGACCGATTTTGCGCGTTCTGGGCAAGGTTTCGAGCTTGTGCAACTTTGGCGAAGATCCCATCTTCATGCTTCATGTACCCTTTGACGCATTCCATGAGATTGGGGATGAGGTCGTGCCGTCGTTTGAGTTGGACGTCGATTTGATTCCAGCTATTTTCAACGAGATTTTTGATGCGAATTAACCCGTTATAACTGGCCATGAGCGAAAGAAATAACAATGCGCCCAAGGCTCCGGGTATGATGATGCTCCAATCAACCATGATGGGTCTCCTTCTTGTTCAAGTCAGACCAAGTCTTTACGATCTTTGTGTCGTATGGGTATTTGCAGGCAGTCATTTTGTCTCTATCAATTTTTTGTCGGCACTCTCTGGAAAGACTTTATGGAAGATTGATGGTGGGACCCTGGAAATAAACATGATTGAGTGGTGATGAGATTCAAGGACCGAAAAAGGAGCACAAACCGTAATATGTTTTTGCAACGCACAAAAAGGTGAAGATGAGATAATCGAACTAGTTCGATCCTGGTATGTGCAGAAAAGGTTCTCGTGGAATAAGGCTGGTTTGCCCTGTTGACACAAAGAGTCAACCTGGATAATCACATCTCCCTTTTCTTCAAAAGAAAAACCTGTGGTGTCGCGAAAAATCAAAAAACTACATCATGTCTTTCTTGGTTCATGGGGATAGCATGTATTGTCGACGAGACTTATTTGGGTATGACATGATAAAAAGAATGCTGAATCGATGAAACCTCGATGTCGTTACTCATCCGTGCCACTTCATAAGGAGAGTCTGAATGCTAAACACCCAAGGGTATGCTGCCGGGAAAGCTGGAGCAGCACTAGAGCCGTTTAATTTTGATCGTCGTGCAGTTGGTTCTCATGATGTGTTGATCCACATTCGGTATTGCGGGATTTGCCATTCTGATATTCATCAGGCACGTGATGAGTGGGGCGGATCCATTTTTCCTATGGTGCCTGGGCATGAAATTGTGGGGACGGTCTTGCAGGTTGGGGCTGATGTCAAAAAGTATAAAGAGGGTGACAACGTTGGTGTTGGATGTTTCGTAGATTCGTGTCGAACCTGTGGGTCTTGTCAGTCTGGGCTGGAGCAATATTGTGAATCTGGAATGATTCTGACCTATAACGGTCTCGATCAACAGGGGGCACCTACCTACGGAGGCTACTCGAAGCAGATCGTCGTGGATGAAAACTTTTTGCTGGGCATCCCGTTTTCCCTTTCCCTGGAAGGCGCCGCCCCTTTGTTGTGTGCTGGTATCACCACCTATTCGCCCTTGAAACATTGGGGAGTGGGAAAAGGGCATCGGTTGGGTGTAGTCGGGTTGGGTGGTCTTGGGCACATGGCGGTGAAAATTGGAAAGGCCCTGGGCGCTGAGGTCACCGTGTTCAGTCGTTCTGATGCCAAGCAATCGGATGCGGAGCGGCTTGGGGCTTCTGAATATGTGGCCACTGAAAAAGAAGGGGCTATGGCCGGGCTGTCGGGAAAGTTTGATTTTATGATCGATACCGTTTCTGCTGCTCATGACTACAATTTCTATTTAGATGTACTGAAGCGAGACGGGACAATGATTTTAGTCGGTGCTCCCAGTGAACCATTGCCCGTGTTAGCGTTTAATTTGGTGCTTAAGCGGAGGCGGATGGTGGGATCTCTTATCGGTGGAATTCGAGAAACTCAAGAAATGCTCGACTTTTGCGCGGAGCAAAATATTCCATCTGATGTGGAAGTGATTCCGATTCAACAAGTGAATGAGGCGTATGAACGGGTTCTGAAGGGTGATGTTCGATATCGGTTTGTGATTGATATGGAGTCGTTACAGGGATAGTGTGTGTTATCATACGAGAAGATGAGATTTTAACCCGAGGGACGTATGAAAAATACAACCTTTTCAACCTTTGTCATTGGGCTTGTGCTGTTA
>JAJDBO010000168.1 GCA_029261305.1 Nitrospirales bacterium | reverse complement strand
ATATGATTAAGAAGATCACGTGCAATAAGCCCGGCTTGTCCAAATTCTTTGATCGCAAGGTCCCCTGCCAGTCCATGAAGAAACACTCCAGCCTTTGCCGCCTGCATGGCTGACAAGCCTTGTGCCAACAGCCCAGTAATCATGCCCGTCAAGACATCACCCATTCCTGCGGTGGCCATACCTGGGTTTCCGGTAGGACAGATTGCCGCATGCCCGTCTGGCCCTGCCACGATAGTTCGAGCCCCTTTGAGGACGAGAACACAAGAGTAGGCCTGAGCAAAATCTTTCGCAATGGTCAAGCGATTTGCGTTGATGTTTTGCGTGACCGTGTGCCCCATCAGCCGCGCCATTTCGCCGGGGTGGGGAGTAAGTATGGGTGTCGATTGACAGCTTCGGAGGAGGGCCGTATGCCCAGCGAGCGCATTGATTGCGTCCGCGTCTATGACACAGGGATGGTCGATCCCAGAAAGCAAGTCGTGAATGAGATGAATGGTTTCTGTTTGAGTTGTGAGTCCGGGGCCTATGCCAAGGGCATCTCGCAAGTGAGCAAACTCTTTCAGCATGGGTAAGGATGCCAACGATAAGGTATGCTCGTCTGTCTCAGGCATTGGCATCGTCATCACTTCCAAGGTTTTGGCTTCGAGACTGACATTGGCGCTTTTCGGCGTGGCGACAGTCACGAGCCCTGTTCCTACACGAAGGGCTGCTTGGGCGGCTAAGGAGGCTGCCCCCGTTTTTCCCGGGGAGCCAGCAATGATTCCCGCATGACCGAACGTCCCTTTGTGAGATGACGGCTTTCGTTTAGGCAAGAGGTCCCTGATGGAACTCTGAGTCATCAGTTCGACAGAGAGGTTCATGTCTTCGATATAGCTCTGAGGAATGCCGATATCGACATAATGAATTTGGCCAACATGGTCGATTGCTTGTCCCAAGTATAATCCGAGTTTTGGGAGGCCGAACGTGGCCGTCAAGCAAGCCTGGACAGCGGTTCCCATAATCGCTCCAGTGTCCGTATTGATACCGGATGGGATGTCCACCGCAATAGTCGGTAAGCTCGAGGCATTCATGGCTTCTATGGCTGACTGATAGTGGTCTTTCACGGGCATGGAAATTCCAGTGCCAAGTAAGGCATCAACAAGAAGGTCGCTTTGGTTGATTAATTGAAGGATTTTTTCTACTGAGGGATTGGCAAGAACCTTTGGGGCCCCAGTTAATTTGGAAAACCGTTGATACATGTTTTTGGCGTCGCCTTTGAGGTCTTGAGCTTTGGCCAAAAGGCAGACATGGACCTTGCATCGTTTGCGTCGAAGCAGTCGAGCGACCACCAAGCCGTCTCCCCCGTTATTTCCTTTCCCACAGAAGATCGTGACGGTAGTGCCCCGAGGTGGGCCAAACTTTTGCTCCAAAGCGGCGACGACTCCTTCCCCCGCACGTTCCATCAAGACCTTTCCAGGGATGTGGCCTTCATGGATCGTTCGTCGATCGAGTTCCTGCATTTGGCTGGCAGTGATAATTTTCATGGCAATATTAGAATCGAATATCGAAATCCGACACCCGACACACATCCGAAATCACAATTTCGAATTGGGGAATTTTAATACGTTGACTTTCTTCGTCTTTCGACATTCGTCTTTCGAATTTATTCAACTGGTAGGTGATGACTTGGTCGAATCAATGTTGAGAATTCGGCCCGGCCACTAAGGTCTTCATCTCTCGAACGGCTCGTTCCAGTCCTACAAGGACGGCTCGGGAAATGATGCTGTGCCCGATATTAAATTCCACAATTTCGCGGATCATCATGAGGGGTTGAATATTATGGTACGTGAGCCCATGTCCGGCGTTCACTTCCAGCCCAAGTTTATGGGCCAATTTTGTGCCTTCAAGTAGGGCATCAAATTCTTTTTGGATTTCTGCAGATTCACGACTATTGGCATAGCGCCCGGTATGAAGTTCAATCGCATCTGCCCCAACTTTTTGTGCCGCACGGATCTGATTCAGGTCGGGGTCGATGAACAGACTGACGGGGATATGCACCTCGTGAAGGGCGCGGATTAAGGCTTTTATACGGTCGCGATGTTCTATGACTGCAAGCCCGCCTTCGGTGGTCAGTTCTTGTCGACGTTCCGGCACCAGGGTCACTTTATCTGGCCGGACTTGAATGGCAATTTTCGCCACCGATTCCTCGACAGCCATTTCCAAGTTTAAAGTGTTAGGGACGGTCTCTCGAAGAAGTTTGAGATCCCGCTCTTGGATGTGGCGCCGATCCTCACGGAGGTGGATCACAATACCATCCGCGCCACCAAGATCCGCCAAAATGGCAGCAGCAATGGGATCAGGTTCACGGCCGCCTCGTGCTTGTCGCAGAGTGGCTACATGATCGACGTTGACACCTAACTTAGCCATGCAATCCTCTCGTTGAGAGCCGGTGATGATCACTGTCTAGACGGGAACGGCATTATGGCAAATTGCCCAGGGGGTCGCAATCAACCTCTTGCGATAAGGCAAAATCTGGATAAGATAAAGATTGGTATATTTTGCACAAACCATGGCGGAGATACAGACTTTGATTGACTGGTTTTAAGCCCTCTACTACAATGGTCGGATTCCCTTGAATGCGGTATTATGATTAGGCAAATACCCTAATATCATCCAGGAAGGTTGAAAGCGTACACATGGAGAATTTTTTTCGAATTCAGCGGCTTCCACCGTATGTGTTTGGGCAAGTGCAGACATTGAAAATGGAGGCTCGTCAGCAGGGTGAGGATATTATCGATTTAGGAATGGGGAATCCAGATCATGCCACCCCACCTCACATCGTTGAAAAGCTGGTTGAAGCGGCGAGAAAGGGAAAGAATCACCGGTATTCCGCGTCTCGTGGAATCACCAAGTTACGCCATGCGATTTGTGATTGGTATGGACGGCAATATGATGTTGATCTGGATCCTGAATCCGAAGCGATTGTGACGCTAGGTGTCAAAGAAGGTTTGTCGCATTTGTTGTTGGCAATGGTCGGTCCGGGTGATGTCGTATTGACTCCAACTCCGACCTATCCCATTCACATGTATGGGGTGATCATTGCTGGTGGGGAAGTCCGTGGCGTGCCCCTCGGTCCTGAAGAAGATTTTTTCGAAAATCTCACGCGTGCCTATCGGCAGACTCAACCCCGTCCACGCATTTTGATCATGAGTTTCCCACATAATCCAACCACGAGCGTGGTTGATCTTGAGTTCTTTAAAAAGGTTGTAGATTTTGCCCTCGAACATAATGTGTATGTCATTCACGATTTGGCCTATGCGGACTTAGTGTTTGACGGATATCGTGCTCCTAGTTTGTTGCAGGTGCCCGAGGCCAAAAAAATTGGCGTGGAATTTTATTCCTTGTCCAAGAGTTACAACATGCCTGGGTGGCGCGTTGGTTTTTGTGTGGGGAATAAAGAAATTGTTGGCATCCTGACAAAGATCAAAAGCTATCTTGATTATGGCATGTTCCAGCCTGTACAAATCGCAAGTATTATTGCGTTAAATGGGCCACAGGATTGCGTGAAGTCCATTGTCAGTGGGTATGAACGTCGACGGAATGTGTTGGTCTCTGGACTCAACCGTGTCGGATGGTCTGTGGATTATCCGCGAGCGACGATGTTTGTCTGGGCACGGATTCCGCCGGCCTATGCCGGAATGGGCTCCTTAGAATTTTCGAAGTTTTTGTTGCGAGAAGCAAAGGTGGCGGTGTCTCCTGGGATTGGCTTTGGAGATGGAGGAGATGATTATGTGCGTTTTGCTCTGGTGGAAAACGAACATCGCATTCGACAAGCGGTGAGTGGAATCAAAACAGCGCTCAAAATTCAAACACCATGAAGTCGCAAATCAACATTGGCCTGGTAGGGCTGGGAACTGTAGGCACAGGGACCGCCAAAATATTATTCGAAAACCGAGATCTTATTGCTCGTCGTGTCGGCGTTCCGCTTGAACTGAAGCGAATCGTGGACTTGGATGTGACGACCGATCGAGGCATTGCCATTCCTGATGGCGTACTGACGTCCGATCTACCAGGACTGCTCAATGATTCCTCGATCGATATTATTATTGAACTGATTGGGGGGTATGATACGGCGAAACGCGTCATGCTCGATGCTATCGCTCAGGGCAAACATGTAGTGACCGCGAACAAAGCGTTACTCGCGGTGCATGGTGAAGATGTGTTTGCAGCTGCGGCCCGTGCGGGGGTGGATGTGGCGTTTGAGGCGAGTGTGGGCGGTGGTATTCCCATCATTCGTTCCCTGACTGAAGGGTTAGCCGCTAATCGATGTGAATCCATCGTCGGGATCTTGAATGGCACCGCGAATTACATTCTCACGCAAATGCTGAGAGAAAAACAAGAATTCAAAGATGCACTTGCTCAGGCTCAAGCCAAGGGTTATGCGGAAGCCGACCCCACGTTCGATATTCAAGGTATTGATTCACTTCACAAATTAGCCATCATGGTTAATTTGGCTTATGGTACACCTGTCAATGCCAAAGAGGTGTTTACCGAAGGCATTGAACAGATTACGGCGTTAGATATTCAATATGCCTCGGAGTTGGGGATGACCGTGAAATTATTGGGCATTGCCAAGGCTCATGGTGATGATGTGGAGGCCCGTGTGCATCCCACGCTGATTGACAAAAATTCTCCATTGGCCCAAGTCCACGGGGTGTATAATGCGATTCATGTGGTCGGGGATGCCGTGGGAGATGTCATGCTGTATGGACAGGGAGCGGGCGCTATGCCGACGGGTAGTGCTGTAGTTAGTGATGTGATAGATATCGCCCGGAATATTCAACGTCAGGCTTGTGGCCGTGTCCCACCGACATCCTTCCCGGAAAACCAGCGCATACCGATTCGTATCCGTCCAATGGAAGAACTCACGACTCGGTATTATTTGCGGTGTATGGTGGTTGATCATCCAGGAGTCCTTTCGCAAATTGCAGGGGTGTTGGGTCATCACGGCATCAGTATTATGTCGGTGCTGCAGCAGGGTCGACAGGAAGGGCAGACTGTTCCGTTAATCATTATGACGCATCGCGCTTCTGAACGATCCGTTCAAACCGCATTGAAAGAGATTAATCAGATGGCCTCAGTCGTTTCTCAACCTACTACGCTCATTCGAGTAGAGGATGAAGAGCGATGAAGCAACAGATGTCAGGTGTGCTGAAACATATGCCGTTGTTCGATAAGATGAATCACTTCCTCCCAATGTATGGAGTGGGCCGATGATTCCATGGCGAGGCATCATTGAAGAATATCGAAAATTTCTTCCGGTGTCAGAGCGCACCCCGATCATTAGTTTGTGTGAGGGGAATACCCCACTGATTCGTGCTGATCGTTTGGCAAAGAAGATTTGTCCACAGGTAGAGTTATACTTGAAGGTGGAAGGGGCGAATCCAACTGGATCCTTTAAAGACCGTGGCATGACACTTGCGGTATCCAAAGCCATGGAAAAGCAGGTGCGGGCAATTATGTGTGCCTCCACCGGGAATACGTCTGCCGCGGCGGCGGCGTATGGAGGGAAAGCTGGATTGCCTGTGTATGTGCTTGTCCCTGCGGGAAAAATTGCTCTTGGTAAACTAGCTCAAGCTATCGTTCATGGAGCCATTGTGTTGCAAATTGAAGGGAATTTTGATCAGGCGTTGGCGATTGTTCGTGATCTGTGCGCTGAAGATGAATACGAGCTGGTGAACTCCCTGAATCCCTTCCGATTGGAAGGTCAAAAGACGGCGGCCATGGAAGTATGTGATCAACTTGGACATGCCCCAACGTTTCACTTTTTACCAGTAGGGAATGCCGGAAACATTTCCGCCTATTGGAAGGGATATCGTGAATTCCACGCGGCGGGGCAAATTCATCAGATGCCCAAAATGATGGGATTCCAAGCAGAAGGTGCGGCTCCCATCGTTCACGGACAAGTGGTCGAAAATCCTCAAACCGTGGCAACGGCCATTCGCATTGGAAATCCAGCGAGTTGGAAGCTTGCACTTCAAGCCGTTGATGAGTCATCAGGAAAGATTGATATGGTCACCGATGAAGAAATTTTGGACGCGTATCGTACCTTAGCTCGAGAAGAAGGCGTCTTTTGTGAGCCAGCCTCTGCTGCATCTGTGGCCGGTGTCGCCAAGTGTAGTCAGACTGGGGTATTGCCTGAAGGTGCCATTGTGGTCTGTACATTAACAGGCCATGGATTAAAAGATCCGGACATTGCCGTGGAAACCTCACCTCGCCCTCGTACGGTCAAAGCCACACGGGAGGATGTGTTAGCATTGTTGCGAGCCTAACCAGACAAGGACTGACGGTCTGCATCGAAAACCCGATCTCTATCACAGCCCTTTATCCGAAAGCCCAACATGAAAACGATTATTCTGCAAGGCGATGGTATCGCTGATCTCCAAAGTCCAGAGCTGGACGATCGAACTCCTTTACAGGTCGCTTCAACTCCGGCACTTGATTTTTTAGCCTCTCATGGCGAATTCGGGTCACTGACGTTACCCGGGACAGGACAGGCTTTGACCGGGGATGTTACTCACCTGGCACTCTTGGGCTATGATCCACAAAAATATTATTCTGGTCCAGGACCCTTAGCCGGTGCTGGCCTTGAGGTCGCGCTGGGTCCAGAGGATGTGGGGTTTATTTGTAACCTTGTGACGTTGAGTACCAAGCCGGGACACATGGAGGGCAATAAGCTAGATGCCCACGTGGTCTTGGAAGATGACACTGCGGGCGGAATTAGTACGGAAGAAGCTCGTGAACTCATTGAGGCGGCGAATGAGCAGCTTGGTTCGGAATCCATTCAATTTTACGCGGGGACCGGATACCGCCATTTGATGGTGTGGGTTGGAGGAGTCGCGAAGATGAGTTGTTCCGATCCGCACTTTGCGGTGGGGCAAGGCGTCAGTTCTTTTCTTCCTCAAGGGGAAAAGGCCAATGTGCTGAAGGAATTGATGGAGGCTTCACGAGTCATTCTGCGAGACCATCCAGTGAACCAGGAACGAGAAGCAGCGGGTCTTAAGCCAGGCAATGGTTTGTGGCTGTGGGGGCCTGGCAAGTCTAAAGAATTACCATCATTTAAAGATCGATTTGGGCTCACGGGAGTCACGCTCTCCAATTCCGACTTGCATCTTGGAATCAGTCGTTGTGCTGGCATAAAAGGGCTCAATGTTGACACGGAGGACGATTCGTCTGAGGGGCCGTTTCGCGTATATGCGCAAGCGGCTATCAAGCTCTTAGAACAAGTCCCCTTGGTGTATGTTCATGTCCAAGAACAACCAGACATCCGGGAAGGATACCGGAAAGAAAAAGTCACGAGGTTGGAGGAATTTGATCAGCAATTGGTGGGACCACTGCTAAAACATGCACAGGAAGCTGGTGATTGTCGAATCCTGGTTGCATGTAATCGGTGGGGAGGCCGTCGAGATGAATCTTCTGAAACGCCATCGACGCCGTTTGTCCTCTATGAAGGGGGAGCCAATCCTGAGAAAAGTTCCGATGCCCAATTTAACGAAGTGGAGGCGCTACGTTCTCCTGTGGGGCCAAAAGATGCCACACGATTCGTGAATGGAATTTTGGCAAAGTCTCCCAGGTAATGGCGCTGTTTGTTCAAAAATTTGGTGGGACCTCTGTCGGGACCCTCGATCGGATTCATCGTGTTGCCCAACGGGTAGAAGTAACCGTGCGAGCCGGACATCAGGTGGTGGTGGTACTTTCCGCGATGAGCGGAGAGACCGATCGCTTAATGAAACTGGCGCACGAAATGACGTCACAACCAGATGATCGAGAACTGGACGTGTTGCTCTCTTCTGGAGAGAGGGTGACCATCGCACTGTTGGCCATGGAGTTGCGTGGCCGAGGGATCAATGCCCGTTCTTTTACCGGACGGCAGGTTGGGATCGTGACTAACAGTTCCCATACCCGGGCACGAATCTCTAAAATCATGGCCTCTCCTGTTCAGCAAGCCCTGGCCGAGGGAGTGATTCCTGTGGTGGCGGGGTTTCAGGGAGTGAATGAGCGGTCTGAGGTGACCACGTTGGGTCGCGGTGGATCAGATCTTACCGCCGTTGCCCTCGCCGCCTCGTTAAAAGCCGATCGCTGTATCATTTTTACCGATGTGGATGGGGTCTATACGACCGATCCTAATATCGTGCCAACAGCCAGAAAAATTCACAAATTATCCTATGAAGAGATGCTGGAGTTCGCCAGTTTAGGCGCCAAGGTTCTGCAATCTCGATCCGTGGAGTTCGCGGCGAAATATGGTGTTCCAGTAGAAGTGAGATCAAGCTTTCAAGAGGGAGAAGGCACACTCGTGACACATGAAGATGCAGACATGGAGCGGGCTTTAGTTTCAGGAGTGACCGGTGATCGCAATCAGGCAAAGATTACAGTTGTGGGTGTACCTGACCGCCCTGGAATTGCGGCAGATCTCTTTAGTGCGGTGGCTGGATCATCCCTTTCAGTAGATATGATTATTCAGAATGTCAGCCAGGGGGACCTGGCCGATATATCGTTTACCGTGCCTCGCAGTGATTTACCACGGGCAAGGCCCTTGATGGATAAGGCAAAAGCTGAGCTTGGAGCGCAAAGCATAGAAGTGAAGGATGACGTCGCTAAATTATCAATCGTTGGGGTGGGAATGCGTTCTCATTCTGGTGTGGCCTCCCGGATGTTTCAGACGCTCTACAGGGAAGGTATCAATATCATGATGATTAGCACCTCTGAGATCAAGATTTCGTGTATGTTGGATGAACAGGATTTGAATCCCGCCATCAAAGCGTTGCATGAAGAGTTTGGTCTAGATGAGCCTCTGAATGAATAGTCTGGCCATCAACAGCTTCTTGGGTGTTGACGAACTGATCGATACTTAGAAACAATAGCGAAGATAATCGGATTCTCGTAAGAATCTCAACGAAACGTGCGGAAAGAGGAGACCAGGCTTTTTGTCCCGGGTATACCATTGTGACTAGTCAAACAGAACAATTAGAAATCTACGATACAACTCTCCGCGATGGCGCACAGGCCGAAGATGTAAGCTTTTCCGTGGATGATAAAATCCGCATTGCCCAAAAGTTGGATGAGCTGGGTATTCATTTCATCGAGGGCGGATGGCCAGGGGCCAATCCTCGGGATATCGAATTTTTCCAGCAGATCAAGGCGATTCCCTTGCAACATGCTAAAATCGTTGCGTTTGGCTCCACACGAAAAGCTGGAAACGCAGTAGAGGATGACCCCACACTGAAGGCCCTCTTAGAAGCAGACACTCGGTTCATAACCATTTTTGGAAAGAGTTGGCCGTTACATGTGACGGATGCCTTAGGTACCACACTCGAAAGTAATTTGGAATTAATTCAAGACTCCGTGGCCTTTCTTTGTGCCCATGGGAAAACGGTCTTCTATGACGCCGAACATTTTTTTGATGGGTTTAAGGCCGATTCGGCCTATGCGCTTGAAACCGTGCGTCGTGCGGCTATGGGTGGAGCCGAGCGGATCATTTTGTGTGATACCAATGGTGGGACCATGCCTTGGGAAATACAGGCGATCTGGCCAAAGGTTCAGGACATATGCCAAGTCCCCTTGGGGATTCATGCCCATAATGACTCGGAAATGGCGGTGGCGAATACTCTCGTCTCAGTCCAGATGGGCGCGCGTCAGGTTCAGGGGACCATGAATGGCATTGGAGAACGGTGCGGAAATGTCAATTTGTGTTCGGTCGTGGCCAACCTCGAATTAAAAATGAATTTGTCAGTCTTAGGTGAAGGCCGTTTGCAGCATCTTCGAAATGTCTCCCGGTATGTATCGGAGATAGCGAATCTGTTGCCTAATAAAAGACAGGCTTATGTGGGCGATGCGGCATTTGCGCATAAGGGTGGAGTGCATATTCACGCGGTTCAAAAAAATTCACTCACCTATGAGCATGTTCGGCCAGAGTTGATTGGAAATCGGCAGCGTGTTCTGGTGTCCGATAGTACTGGCCGGAGCGGAGTGGCCCATAAACTTGAGGAATATGGGGTGACCCTGTCTAGGGATCATCCTCGAGTGCAACAATTGTTGGCTCAACTGAAGGATCGAGAACGAGATGGATTCCAGTTCGAGGGTGCTGAGGGCTCATTTGAGCTCATGGTTCGTGAAGCTCTAGGGACGCATCGTCCAGCATTCAACCTTCTGGGGTTACGGGTGATCGTGGAAAAGCGTGATGCCGACAAGGTCCCCATCACTGAAGCGACGATTAAAGTTCAAGTGGGTGAGGTCATTGAACATACGGCCGCTGTCGGTGATGGTCCGGTCAATGCTATTGACAACGCCCTCCGTAAGGCCTTAGAAAAATTTTATCCAGAATTGCAGGAAGTGAAATTGCTGGATTACAAAGTGCGTGTCCTCGCTGGCAATCATGGGACGGAATCAAAAGTGCGAGTGCTCATCGAATCTGGTGATCATAAAACGAAATGGGGAACGGTAGGAGTTTCGGAAAATATCATCGAAGCCAGTTGGCAAGCCTTAGCCGACGCCATTGAATTTAAACTCCTCAACCGTGATCGGGATTCTCAAAAAGCCGGTGACGCTTGATTTTAAAAGGTTTTTCCTTGACAAACTCGCCTTCTCCCGATACCTTTCTTTGAAAATTTTTTAGGGTTCACCAATTTGGTGATCCTAGTGAAAATCATCATGGTTTAGGACCCTCAATGCGAAAAGCAGATATTGCCAACGAGATTTGTGAGCAGGTTGGGGTCTCGAAGACCGAAGCCATGGATTTGGTTGAATATGTTCTAGATTCCATTAAAGCCGTTCTTAAGAACGGCGAACCTGTCAAAATTGCGGGATTTGGGAATTTTATGGTTCGGAGTAAGGGCGAACGTAAGGGGAGAAATCCTCGGACCGGTGAGGAAATTGCTATTACGCCTCGACGAGTGGTGACATTTCGAGCAAGCCAAATTTTCAAAAAATATGTGAATCCTTGTGACACTCCAATCGATGCCACTGATGTCGATGACAATGACGTTGAGTGAGGTGGAAATCTTTGGGTATGAATATAGAGCTTAAACTCAGCGAGAAATCTTTTTATAAGATTGGCGAGGTGAGTGCGCTCACGAAATTGCCTTCCTCTGTCCTTCGATTTTGGGAGTCCGAGTTTAGTTTCCTTCGGCCTCGAAAAAGCCAAGGGCGACATCGGGTGTATGACCGACAAACCATCGAGACAGTGTTGGAAATTAAGCGAATGCTCTATGAGGAAGGGTATACCATCATGGGGCTCAAACGGTATTGGCGCCGTCGCCGAAATCCGTCGACCGCCGAAGTTCCTCTTGATAAAGTTGAACAGGTGCGAAGCGAACTTCAGGATATTCTAGGAATTTTAAATTCTCATAGTACGAAGTCAGGCGAGGTAAGCGTTCACCAGTAGCGCAGATCTGGATTCCTGATCGAGACACCGCGATCACTATGGTGTCGGGGCGTAGCGCAGCCCGGTAGCGCACTCGCTTGGGGTGCGAGAGGTCGGCCGTTCAAATCGGCTCGCCCCGACCACGTAATACCCCTCTTTCCTAATTATCCAACAACAATTTGGCCTTTGAATATGGTGGTGGCGAATGATTGCCTTCACTTTTTTTAGAGATATGAGATACGATTTCTGATTACGCTTGTAAATCATCCTCATCTTCTATGAGATCTTCGCTTTCCGGCATGCCGTAGGCCACGAATTTAGCATAGGAAAGATAAATACTACTGCTATCACGCATGGCTCGAGTGCCTGCCGTCATACGCTCAAGTTTCTTCGCATCGCTCGCTTCTCCTGTCTGAAGAGAAACTAAGTACTTGTTTAATACTTCATTGTAGCGTTCCATTGAACTCGCCACTTCTTCATAAGCCTGCATTATCTGTTCTTTCATAGAATTTCGCTCCTTTTGAGAATCAAAAAATAAACATACAGAAGGCCCTCAGAGTGGTCAACCGAGTCTGTGGCAGGCTACATTCAATTGTGGTCTGCCGTACAGAAAAACTATGATGACTGGTGTAGAGTGATAACAAAACGAAAAATTGAATCTTGAAGATAAAGGCGAATTCATAACAACACTAATGGACTGGGGACTCTTTCTATGGGCATGGTTGGTCACGACACCCATGATGCTAGGGTTGTGGGTGACCTATCGTTGGTATCACCGCAATGCGGCCCTGGCGGATGTGGGGTTTTGTGTCGGGTTCGGATTGGTTTCCATCGGCCTGGGGTTGATGGCGACTGGTGATGTGGGTCATCGGATAGTAGTCGCGGTCTTGGGGGCAGGGTATGGGTTTAGGCTTGGTATCTCTATTTTTTATGCGCGAATTGTGAACGCCACAGAGGATTCGCGCTATCAATTGCTTCGAGAGAAGTTAGGGAGCCAAGCGGAATGGTGGGTGTTTGTCTATTTCATGGGGCAAGCGCTAGCCATTGCCGTGTTCTCTATACCGTTGGGAGTCCTCATGGCCAATCTTCATGAGGTCTGGACTGTTTGGGAAATGGCAGGTGTTGGTATTTGGATCGTTGGTGTCGGGGGTGAGACAATTTCAGACCATCAATTGAAACGTTTTCGACAACAATCTTACAACAAAGGAAAAACCTATCGTGAGGGGTTTTGGCGGTATTCTCGACACCCCAATTATTTTTTTGAAGGGGTCCATTGGTGTGCATATGTCGTGATGAGCATTGGGTTATCGAATGCATGGCTGACTTTGGTAGGCCCCGTCCTCATGATTTGGGCATTGCTCAAAGTGAGCGGGGTTCCTTTTGCCGAAGCGCAAGCCCTTATCAGTCGCGGTGATGATTATCGTGAATATCAGCGAACCACCAATAAGTTTATCCCGTGGTTCCCCAAGGAATTCCAACGATGAGGATGGTTGGGAAATGGATGGCCCTGGGAGTCAGTGTGGTTATCTCCTTTTTGCCCCTTGTGGCAGCTGCACAGGAGAAAATTTCCGACGAGGTCGCGGTTGTGGTCACGGATGGTCGAATGTATGGACTCACCAGTGGAAGCGGGTTTGTTCGAGTGCGGTTGAGTGCTGGTGAAGAGGTGGTCTTTTCAGAAGCGAAGGGCATTAAT
>JAJDBO010000167.1 GCA_029261305.1 Nitrospirales bacterium | reverse complement strand
GCCTTAATCTTAAGGGCAAGTGCAAGGCGGTCATAGGTGTTGATGTCGATGATGAGCTAAGGGGAAATACTTCCCTGGATTATCCTATCTGGGGTACTTTAGACTGTATACCTCTAAAAAACAGCTCCGTTGACCTTATCGTGTGTCGATACGTAGCTGAGCATCTTTCCCAGCCGCTTGCCGTTTTTAAGGAGTTTGCGAGAATTTTGCGTGCGGGGGGCAAAGTGGTATTGCTTACGCCCAATCAGTGGCATTATGTAAGTTTGATTTCACGGTTTAGTCCATTTTGGTTTCATCGTTGGTTTAATTCCATCTATGGTGTGGCTGAAGAAGAGACTTTCCCAACGTTCTACCGGTGCAATTCTCGCAATCGGATTCTGAATCTGGCAGACCAGTCAGGCCTCCGGGTGGTGAGACTACAAATGATCGAAACTAGCCCGAACTATCTGGAATTCTCAAAATTGTTCTATCGCCTAGGGATTGCCTACGAACGTCTGGTCAACCGATGGGATTTTTTAGATCAATTGCGAGTGAATATCATTGTGACTCTTGAAAAGTCTTCCCTTCCTGACAATCCCAACGTGAACCGTTAGTCTAAGAAAATCCGTCTTATGAAATTATCCTTGCTCGAAATCCTGGTTTGTCCGAAATGTGAGAAGCGGCTAAATGTAAAAATATTGTCTGGGGATGAATATGAGATTTTTGAGGGAATGTTAGGGTGTGCCTGTGGCGAGACTTTCCCAATCGAAGGAGGGATTCCCAGGTTTGTTCCCACGGACGACTACGTTCGTAGTTTTAGTTTTCAATGGCGAAAACATTGGCAAACACAGTTGGATTCAGATTTTCGTCGTGAAAGCGAAGAGACATTTATATTATCAACGGGATTCACCAAAGAAGAGTTGGCTGGGAAGCGTATTCTGGATGTTGGTTGTGGTATGGGCAGATTTGCGGATGTGGCTAGTCGATTTGGGGCCGAGGTGGTAGGATTGGACCTTAGTTATGCAATTGAATCAGCCCAAGCGAATTTTGGATCACGCCGCAAGGTTCATTTTATTCAAGCCAATCTGTTCCGGTTGCCTTTTTCTAAGAAAACATTCGACTATATTTTTAGTATCGGTGTGTTGCATCATACATCTGATTGCCAAAAGGCCGTCCTCGGTCTATTCCCTTTTCTCAACGACGGTGGCCACGTTGCTGTATGGGTATATCCAAAGTACAAGCTTGATACGATGTGTCGCTATAGTCCTGAGAGATTTGCCGCGAAGCCGGGCGAACTTCCGTACGTATTGCAAGCCCCGTTTAAAGTTTCACCTCGCTGGATGCCAATATTTGGTCGATTGGCAATTTGGATGGATAGGCTAAATAATCTTTGGAATGGCACCATGCGTGCTGTTGGAAGGCGTTTGCCGGTCAAGATCTTGTATGGTTTTTGTCATGTAGCTATTCCGCTATATCATGTGCTGAAGCTTCGTCCTTTCACCCCACTGCGTCTCATTTTTAAGATATCCATGCACCCCGACCCTGAGTGGAGAGTCTTGGATACATTCGATAATCTTTCCCCACGTTATCAATCTCGTCATACATATGATGAGGTTCGTGGGTGGTTCGAAAAAGGTGGATTAAAGGAGATTGTATTGTTACCGAATCAAATCGCCGTTCGTGGCAAACGTTAGCATCGAAAGGGACAATTTTGTGTGGCATATTTGGTGTAATTGATTCCCTGTTGCCTGATTTGGATCCATTGATCAGAGCAACCCACCTACTTCAACATCGAGGTCCAGACGATTGGGGGGTAGTGGCGTTGTTGCCTGTGGAGTTACTAAAAAATCAGGGTCAAGTTGATAGACGGGTTCATATGCAATCGAGTGGTCAAAACTATTCGGTTGTTTTGGGCCATCGCCGTCTTAGTATAATCGACTTGACCGAATCCGGTAGGCAGCCCATGGCTGATCGACAATCTGGAAACTGGCTCACATTTAACGGAGAGATATATAACTTTAAGGAAATTCGGGATGACCTTGAGGCTCGTGGGCTCTCTTTTCAGAGTAAGACCGACTCTGAATCGCTTCTGCTGGCCTATCGTGTATGGGGGAAAGATGCTGTCAGCAGGCTCCGGGGAATGTTTGCCTTTGCTCTCTGGGATCACGCGGATGGGAAGCTAATACTGGGGCGAGACCGGATTGGAAAGAAACCTCTTTTTTACTACCACGATGCACAGGGCTTTGCATTCGCTTCGGAGCTCAAGGCCTTGCTTGCTGTGCCGAGGATCAAAAAACAGATAAATCTAGATGCATTGCACGACTATTTGACCTTTGGTTATGTGCCTGGACAACAGACTATTTTCAATGAGATTAAGAAAGTTCCTCCTGGACATCTGCTGATCTGGCAGAACGGTAAAATATCTCTTGAGCGGTATTGGGACTTGAACCATTGCTTTGAAGGCTCTGGCAATACTGTTATGTCTATGAAGGATTGGTGCCAAGAGACCAAAAGTCGGTTGGCTGATTGTGTCCAGAGTCGTTTAGTCAGTGATGTGCCTGTAGGGGCCTTTTTGAGTGGAGGTCTTGATTCTAGTGCTATCGTAGGTTTTATGTCCCAGGTCCTTGGAAAGGGCGTCAAGACCTTTTCAATTGGATTCCGTGAAAGTTCTTTTAACGAATTACAATATGCGCGTAAGATTGCTGATCAGTTCGACACAGAGCATCATGAATTTATTGTTGAGCCTAGAGCCACTGATTTGCTTAGAGATCTCGTTTGGTATTTAGACGAACCTTTTGCCGATGCATCTGTTCTTCCGACTTACTTGTTGGCAAAACTTGCTCGGGAACATGTCAAGGTGGTCTTGACCGGGGATGGTGGTGACGAGTCTTTTGCTGGCTATGAATCATACCTTGGCGAGCAGTATAGCAGCCTTTATGGAAAGGTGCCTTGGCCTTTGCGAAATATTTTTGAGTCAATTCTGCGAAGGGCTCCAGAATCAAGTAAGCGAAATGCGATATTACGGCGGGCGAAGCGTTTTATAGAGAAGACAACTCTCCCTCAAGAATATCGGGAGTGGAGGTTGATATTCTCACATGCGGCTAAACAAGCCCTCTATAGTGATCACCTGAAGGATTTGGTTGATGGGCGAGATTCATTAGAGCCGCGAGTGCGAGCGTTTGAAGCTGCTCAGGTCTTTGATTGGGTGGTCCGCCTACAATTGTGGGACTTTCAGGTGTACCTTCCTGATGATCTCATGGTCAAAACTGATCGTGCGACAATGGCGAATGGTTTGGAGGCGCGCTCACCGTTTCTTGACCACCAACTAATCGAATGGAGCGCAAGCATGCCGTCAAGTTTGAAGGTTCGAGGATGGAACACAAAATACATCTTAAAAGAGTCGTTGAAAAACCTACTCCCAAGCAAGATCCTTCATCGCCGCAAACAAGGTTTTGGCGTTCCGATAAGCGCTTGGTTTCGCGGAGAGCTTCGTGAAATGGCTGAAGATTTATTGCTTTCGAGTAAAAGTGTTGGCCGTGGGTACTTTAAACGAGACTGTATTGAAGCATTGCTTCGGGCCCACGTGCGTGGTGAAGCTGACCATGCCTACAAGTTATGGTCGTTAGTTAATTTGGAACTCTGGCATCAGACCTTTGTGGACTTCCCTCAGGGACCTTCACCTATACTCCAGACTACATAAGGAGTATCTGTGAATAAACTGTTGCGCGTTTTTCAAATAAATTCTGCTTTCAATAATGATGCGCCAGCCCAGGGTGCTGCTGCGCTCGCTCGATATCTGAATCCAAAGGAATTCCAGGTTACGGCAGTCAGCCTACGCCATCAACAGGAGTGTGATTCTACAACAGTGTCCGAGTTGAAACACTCAGCAATTGAGCATGTTTCCCTTGGGATGAGGGGCTTTTTCGATGGTCGTGTTTTGCCAAGACTTGTAGGTCTATTGAGAAAATATCGCCCAGATGTGGTTCACACCCATGCCTTTCGAGCGGATCTTTGGGCTGGTCTTGCTGTCAAACTTGCACGGATACCTCTTTTTGTGACAAGCATCCGAAACAACGAATGGGAATGTTTTCGCACGGAACATTCGTTCCCCGCTGCGCAGGCTGCTATGACTTTAAGCAAGGTGTCCACTTCGTTGGCTGATACCTTAATAGCCGTCTCAGAAGGAGTGAGAACGCATTTGATCGATGTTCAACATGTTTCCCCTACGAAGGTTCGCGTGATCCCGAATGGGGTGGACTTAGAACGGTTGGCTCAGCCCAGACTGTGTCCTTCTGTGTTACGTCGGGACCTGGGGGTGCCATCTGATGCGGTGTTGGTGGGGACTTTAGCCGTACTCAAACCTCGTAAAGGGCTTTCATATTTGGTAGATGCGGCACAGGAAGTGATCGCCAGGTACCCCCAGACCTACTTTTTGCTTGCAGGGGAGGGACCAGAACACCAACGGATTTCGCAGCAAGTGAAGAAGGCTGGCCTTGAGCAGCGTTTCCGTCTACTTGGCTACCGTTCAGATGGATTGGCCATCCTTGATGCGTTAGATATTTATGTGCTGCCTTCCTTGTTTGAGGGGCTTCCTCGGTCTATCTTAGAAGCCATGGCTTTGGGTAAATCGGTGGTTGCAACTGATATCGGCGGAAGTTGTGAAGCGATAGAACACGGTCAATCGGGGTTACTAGTTCCGGCAATGGATTCGACAGCACTAGCGGAGGCCATCGGCCAATTAATTTCTTCGTCTTCGATGAGAAAATGTATGGGTGAAGAAGGAAAAAAAAGAGTGCAGAGTTTTTTTAATGCTCGTCGTAATGCTGAGGCACATGAGAGGGTGTACCGAGAGTTGCTAGAGGCCAAAAAATATTAATGAGGACTATGAGTGTTAATAGGTTAAGGGAAATTGTATGCGACGAGAAGTGAAATCGAAAGTCTGGGTTGATCGGACTAGTGAATCAGTCGAAGGGGATCTCACCAAGGCCTTGGAATGGCTCAAATGGACTGAGATTATTCCCTTAAACGCCCGGGTTTCTATTAAACCGAATTTGACCTATCCGTTTTACAAGCCTGGTGTGACCACTAGTCCCATTTTACTGGAAGCTGCAGTCAAAATTATTCGAACCAGGACTGATCGTATTACGATCGTTGAGTCGGATGGTGGATCATATGCTTGGCCTGCCCAGCAGGCTTTTCAAGGGCATCAAATTGACAAGATTTGTGCTCAATATGGGGCTAGAGCGGTCAATCTTACCGAGGCTCCTCGTGAATGGGTAGAAACAGAGATTCTTGGCCGGCGGATTAGGCTTGAGATGTCTTCACTCCTTCTACATGAGACTGATGTCTTTATCACCATGCCAGTTCCCAAAGTCCATGTCATGACACATGTAAGTTTGGGATTCAAAAATCAATGGGGATGTTTACCTGATGTCAAACGCTTACGGAATCATCCTGAATTTGCCTATAAGGTGCTTGCGATAAATAAACTTTTAAACCCACAACTCGTAATCTTTGATGGAACTTATTTTTTGAATAGAACGGGTCCAATGGAGGGAGATCCTATCAAAAAGGATCTTTTAATTGCTTCCGATGATGCTGGGGCAGGGAGTCTTGTTTGCAGCGAGTTAATGCAGATAAATCCAAAAACTGTTCCTCATTTGCGTCTGGCCATGAAGGAAGGAATGATGCCTACCTCTTTCGAGCAGATCAGTCTGAATGTTCCGCTGAAACCCTTCATAGGGCAAAAATTCTATATTCAACGTAGCCTTATGCATTGGCTCACCCTTGGTGTGTTTAATAGTCGGCTGGCAACGACAGTTGCATATGACTCAGTTTTTGCCAAACCTCTCCATGATATTTTGTATTTTTTTAGAGGGCGCCCCAAGGACTTTGCTCCGCGATGGGGAAAAGAGTAATAAGTAAGTCTGTATTGGGCATCGCCATTTTTTCCATTAATTCATTAATTTAGTAGACATTCGAATGAAGCAAGTTGTCCAAAGCTATCGCACTGGAAAAATTTCTCTTGAGGAAGTTCCTGTTCCTCTTTGTCAACCAGGTGGGCTCCTTATCCAAACAGCCTGTTCATTGGTCAGCATTGGTACGGAACGCTCCATTATCCAATTAGGACGTAAAAGTTTACTGGGAAAGGCTGTCAGTCGTCCGGATCTTGTCAAGCGAGCACTAGCAAAAGCACGTAACGAGGGGTATTGGAAGACATTTCAAGAAGCACTTGGTCGTTTGGATATCCCGACCGCGTTGGGATATAGCGCCGCAGGAACCGTGATTGGTGTCGGTGCCGGGGTTGACGAATTTAGAGTCGGGGAAAAAGTCGCATGCATAGGTGCAGGGTTTGCGTCGCATGCTGAATTCATCAATATACCTAAAAACTTATGTGTCAAGGTGCCGGAAAAGGTAAGTTTTGAAGAGGCGGCCTTTGGCATGCTTGGAATCATCGCTCTTCACGGTGTTCGTTTGGCTGAAGTTAATCTTGGGAGTCGTGTGGCTGTCATTGGTCTGGGACTTTTAGGCCTATTAACGGTACAACTTCTTAAGGCCTCAGGTTGTAATGTTTTTGCCTATGATGTGGATCCTGCCAAAGAAGATTCGGCCAAATTACTGGGGGCCGATGCAGTGATAACGGGAGCAATGCCTTCGGCCAGAGTTAGCCAAGGCGAAGGATTTGATGCGGTCATCATTACGGCCTCTGCTCAAGACAGCAAACCCATGGAACTAGCTGCGGACCTGTGTCGGGTTCGAGGGAAAGTAATTCTAGTGGGGGTCGCGAAAATTGAAATTCCAAGGCAAATATTTTGGGAGAAGGAAATTGAATTTCAGGTCTCAAAAGCTGGTGGGCCAGGATCCCTTGATCCATCCTACGAACTTGATGGCGTAGACTATCCCTATCCTTATGTTCGATGGACCGAGCAGAGAAATCTGGAAGCTTTTCTAGATCTCATTTCCCAGGGACACGTGGTTATTGACCCTTTGATCACCCAACGTTTTCAGATTGCCGATGCGATAAGTGCTTATGAAATGTTGATGAAGCCTGGATCCGGTGGCGCGATCGGTGTTTTATTGACTTATCAAGAGACTCTTAGTTCCAACCAAAGTCGTGTGGTTATAGCAACTAAAAGGAAAACATTTTCACCCAAGAATGGGGAAATTCAAGTTGGAGTAATAGGGGCAGGCCTTTTTGCCAAAGCTCTCCTGTTGCCAGCCCTTGTAAAAACTTCAGGGATCCATTTAAAGGGGATTGCAACGGCTAATGGAGTCACAGCTAATCATGCCTCCCAAAAATATGGATTTGAATACAACACGACTGATTATCGTACACTTCTTGATGATAAAAATATTGATGCGGTGATGGTTTTAACCCGTCATAGCCTTCATGCAAAAATTGTTCAAGAAGCCCTTGATGCTGGGAAACACGTATTTGTTGAAAAGCCTCTCTGTGTGGATGAATCAGAGTTGGTTCAAATTGTTGAGACCTATAAGCGAATCGAAAACTCTTTGGTATTATGTGTTGGATATAACCGGCGATTTTCTCCTTCTGCCATTCGCTTGCAATCGTGTTTTTCAAATCATCAAGAACCGCTCGTAATGAGTTTTAGAGTCAACGTGGGCATTTTGCCAAATGAACATTGGGTCAACCATTCTACTGAAGGTGGTGGGCGTATCGTTGGTGAGTTGTGCCATTTTGTTGATTTAGCTCAATACTTTGCTGGTTCCTTGCCGTCTGAAGTATTTGCACACTCGGTCTCTTCTGCGAACCAAACACGTTCGTCCAGAGACGATATCAGTGTTCACATAAAATTTGATGACGGGTCTATTGCTGCTATTGTATATACTGCGTCAGGTGATCGAGCATTTTCCAGGGAACGCATGGAAATTTTCTCTCAAGGATCAGTTGGTGTTCTTGAAGATTTTCGGACTATGAGTTTTGTTGCGAATGGCAAAACGAAAGTCGAACGATGGCGAAATCAAGATCTTGGGTATCTTGCAGAATTAGACGCATTTTTTTTGGCAGTACGAAATGGCCAGGGGCCTCACATTCCTATTGAACATTCCATCTCTTCTTCTTTAGCGACTTTCAGGATTCTTGAATCTCTTACCACAGGCCAATCTTTGATCATGGGTGAGCCAGGTTTTAGAGCTCAGGGTCCTATCATATCTTCGGCTAATGCGAATTCTTCTTTTAACTGACTCCTATCCCCCAGAAGTTAGGTCAGCTTCACATTTAATGTTTGAGCTTGCGAGCGGTTTGACTGAACGCAAGCATGAGGTAACGGTTGTCACTGCTTCTCCGGGTTATAACCTGGCTGAGGGCGTTGCCGTGCCGAGGACACGTTTTGTCAGTACTTCTATAGAGTCAGGGGTAAAAGTCATTCGTGTCTGGACCCTGCCCATTCACAAAGTTGGTCTTTTTGCGAAAGGGATCGGCCAGCTTGGTTTGATTGTCTCAATGTTTGTGGGTGGGCTTCTAGCAGGGCCGATTGATGTTATTTTTATTTATTCGCCACCTTTGACCATAGGGGTGGCTGGTCTTTTGTTAGGGCGAGCGAAAAGTGCACCCTATGTGTTAAATGTCCAAGATTTGTTCCCTCAAAATGCTATTGATCTTGGAGTGCTAAAGGGACAGGTCCCTATCAAGTTTTTTGAGGCAATGGAATTGTGGGTTTATAAACATTCGACCTTGATTACCTTACACTCTCGTGGCAATGCCCAGCACGTTCTAGCAAAGACTCATGGTGCGGAAAAAATTGAGATAGTGTCGAATTGGGTTGATCTTGACGAATTTCCAAAAAATACGGATAGCGTTTCATTTCGAAATCGTCTTGGATTAGAAGGAGCTTTTGTGGTTCTCTTTGCCGGTGTCATGGGTTATGCCCAAGATCTAGATATCGTTATTGATGCCGCACAGATTCTACAAACGGAAAAACCGATTATGTTTCTTTTGGTTGGAGATGGAATCGAAAAGCAAAGACTCCAGAGTAGAGTGAAGGAAATGAATCTGAAAAATGTTCAATTCCTTCCGTTTGTTTCTAAGGATAAATACCCTGATCTGGTAGCGGTTTCAGATGTCGGGCTTGTGACATTAAGAAAAAGCATGAAAACTCCTGTTGTACCCTCAAAAATACTTGGTTATATGGCAGCTGAGAAGCCCTGTATTGCTAGTCTGAATCCTGAGAGCGATGCTATTTCAATTGTGAAGGATGCAGGATGCGGTATTGTTGTTCCTGCCGAAGATCCTAAGTCTCTTGCGGATGCTGTCAAATGGCTTTTTCAATCTCAAGATGAAGCTCGTGAGATGGGAGCCCGCGGCCGCCATTATGCGGAGGAGCATTTTTCTAAGTGTGGTGCTCTTGATCGGTATGATCAACTTTTATCAAATTGTGTTATCCAAAAATCTAAAGAGGCGAAAAAATATGCATGAGTATGAGAAGGCATATCAAGATCAGGTTGTTCTTGTAACAGGAGGAGCCGGAGCCATCGGAAGCAATTTGACTAGACAGCTTGCCGAGTTGGGAGTTCGAAAAGTTTTGGTTTTAGATGATTTGTCTTCTGCTGAGAGGTGGAATGTCCCTTCCCACCCGAATGTCTTATTTATCGAGGGAAGTATATTAGATGAGGTGTTGTTAAAACGAGTTTTTTTTGAAAAGCCTGCGTTTGTTTTTCATCTTGCTGCTTTCTTTGCAAATCAAAATTCAGTTGATCATCCTGAATTTGATTTGAACGTGAATGGCTTAGGAACTTTGAGGCTTCTTCAGTATGCCCAAATTTCAGGGGTAGAGCGTTTTATTTATGCATCTTCCGGGTGTTCTATCTATGGGAGTAATGCTCCCTTGCCCTTAAAAGAAGATTTCATGTCGATACATTTAAGCTCTCCTTACCAAATCACTAAAATGCTTGGGGAGCTGTATTGCAATTTCTTTACTCATCATTATGGGATGTCAATTGTGCGGACGAGATTTTTTAATTCTTATGGCCCTGGGGAAATTCCAGGTGCCTATCGAAATGTCATCCCCAATTTTTTATATTGGGGGCTTCAAGGGAAGCCGTTGCCCATTACGGGTACTGGGGAGGAGACACGTGATTTTACTTTTGTTTGGGATATCGTGGATGGGTTGCTGAGAGCCGGGTATTTCCCCGAAGCTGTTGGCCAGGAAATGAATCTGGCTTCTGGGGTTGAGACAAAAATAATTGATCTTGCAAAGAAGATAAACGATTTGACAGGAAACCCTGCCGGTATTCTTTTTTCGGATCGAAGGAAGTGGGATACTAAGAGTCGCCTGCGAGCATCCGTGGATCGTGCTAAACAATTGATGCAATATGAACCAAATACCGAGTTCGACGCTGGCCTTCAACTTACTCTAGATTGGTTTCGCCAAAATTGGGACCTAATTCATTCGACAGCAAAATTTGGTCCGGGAATGTCTCCTGCTGTAAACACATTTTTGGGAAAATAAAAAGTCTAATAGTATGAAAACAATTTTAGTGGTAGTTGGGACGAGACCTGAAGCTATTAAGCTGGCTCCAGTCATTTTAGCTATTCAAAAAAAGTTAAGCCATTTCAAAGTTAAAGTTTGTAGCACCGCCCAACATCGTCATATTCTTGATCCTGTCCTCAATCTTTTCCAAATATCTCCAGATATTGACCTTAATTTAATGCAAAACAATCAATCTATGTCGGATTTAACGGCTCGGGCTATGGTTTCACTTACTCAGGCAATCAGGTCTGTGGCGCCAGATTTGATTATGGTTCAAGGGGATACTACTACTGCTATGGTGGCTGCAATGGCAGCTTTTTACCAACGGATTCCCGTGGCTCATATTGAGGCTGGGTTGCGTACAAAAAATATTTTAAATCCTTTTCCCGAGGAAATGAATCGTCGAGTTATTAGTGTTCTTGGGCAATTCCATTTTGCCCCGACGGTTAGAGCTGTGAACGCCTTGGTTTCTGAAGGAGTTCTCAAAGAAAGAGTTTACCTCACTGGGAATACGGTTATAGATGCTCTTCAGCTCATTTTACAGCGATCAGAACATCAAGACCTCAAAGTTAAGGTTGATGAGCGAAAAATAATTTTGGTCACGGCCCATCGTCGAGAGAGTTTTGGGGAGCCATTGCAAAATATTTGTGAAGCGTTACGATTACTTGCGAGTCGAAACCCTGATGTCCATATCGTCTACTCCGTTCATCCGAATCCACGCGTGCAAGAGCCTGTGAGGCGAATTCTTTCAGGTAAGGACAACATTTCCCTTTTGGCTCCATTAGAGTACCATTCCTTTGTCAAGTTGATGAACGCATGCTATTTCATTCTTACGGATTCTGGGGGTATCCAAGAGGAAGGACCAGCTCTGGGTAAACCTGTGCTTGTCATGCGTGAAGAGACGGAGAGGCCTGAGGGAATAGACGCCGGGGCTTCCAAACTTATAGGGACTCAGCCAGAAACCATTCTTTCTGAAGTCGAAAACCTTTTAAGAGACTCTGAAACCTATCATCGGATGGCAACTGCTGTCAGTTGCTATGGAGATGGAACAGCGGCTGAGAAAATTTCCAATCTCCTGGTTGAATTATTATAGGATGGATTCCTTACAATCCGAAATCTTTAATTTTTAAAATGGTTAAGTACTTTGTTATTTTTCTAATTGCTTTTGGTGCCTCTTTGGCGCTGACACCTTTGGTACGTCTAGTAGCCTTGCGGTTGGGGGCTTTAGACCAGCCAGGAGAACGCAAAATTCATGGAGAACCAATACCCAGGCTTGGTGGTGTCGCGGTCGTGGCCGCGGTCTTAATTACCTTGGTTGCGGCAGTCTGGTTGGGTGAAGGTGGGGAGCCGTTTCTTGCGGTGGATCTCAAGGTCTGGCTGCCCGTGCTGGTTGGTGGTTCAATCATTTTTATTGCTGGTATATGGGATGATATCCGGCCTCTTCCCGCAGGAAAAAAGTTTCTTTTTCAGGCTGCTGCGGCTATGGTGGCTATAACTCTTGGAGTACGGGTTGAGGATATTTCATTTTTTGGAAACGAAGTCTGGACACTTGGACTATTCACAATTCCAGTTACTTTTCTCTGGTTAGTGGGTATTACCAATGCCTTTAATCTAGTGGATGGCTTGGATGGGCTTGCCGCAGGGCTTGCTAGCATTGCCGCAGGAACCTGTGCCACGATTTTTCTCCTACGAGGGGATGCTCAAGATGCCCTACTGCTCGTGATTCTTTTGGGTGCTCTTCTAGGGTTCCTTCGGTACAACTTTAATCCCGCACAAATATTCCTAGGAGATTCTGGGAGTCTGGTTATTGGTTATACCTTGGCTATCTCGGCGATTGCTGGTTCCCAAAAAAAAGCCACCGCTCTTGCGGTAGTCGTTCCACTCCTTGTTTTTGGAATACCAATCCTTGATACGGTCCTGTCGATGATTCGCCGGTTTGTGGGAGAATTAAAAGTTGTCCAACCTTACAAGAGGACATTTCACCAAAAGATTCTTATGGCTAAACAAATGTTTGGAGCAGACCAAGGCCATATCCATCATCGGTTAATCGCGCTAGGATTTTCCCACCGCAACGCAGTCATTTTCCTTTACGGAGTGTCCTTGGGACTTTCTGGACTCGCATTGCTCTCGGTGATGGCTCAGTACCGAAATGCTGGAATTATTTTAGTGGCAGTGGGTTTGGCTACTGTTATTGGAATCCGGAAGTTAGGGTACCCCGAAATCGGATTTTTTCGTGCTGAAACTTTGATACGATGGTATGAGCGTGTGACTTTAAATAGATTATTTTTTATGGGTTTTTTAGATCTTCTCTTCATTACGTTCGCCTATTGGGTGAGTTTTGTATTGAAGTATGACTTTGATTGGTCACCTGAGCACAAACAATGGTATCTGAGTTTTTTTCCTGTCGTGCTTTTGATTCAGCTTGGGATGTTTCTAGTATGGGGGCTATATCAGGGAGTCTGGCGGTCAACAGGTATTGGGGATCTGATTAAGATTGGATTGGCAGTGGGTTCGGCCGCATCCTTATCCTATGCGGTAGGGCAACTTGCCATGCCCCCTTCTGGAGTAACAGCATTTTTCGTAATAGATTTACTAACTTTAGGGATTATCGTAGTGGGTGCAAGAACAGCCTACCAGGTCTTAGACTACAGTCAAGGAAATGTTCGCTTAGAAGGGGAAGGAGCCTTAATCTATGGAGCCGGAAAAAGCGGACAACTTGTTTTGCAAGAGTTGCGTGAGAATAGAGAGTTTGGACTACAGCCGCTTGGTTTTCTAGACGACGATTCTAGCCTAAAGGGCCGGACTGTGAACCAAATGCCCGTGTTGGGTACGAGTGCTGATCTTCCGTCAATCCTAGCCACTCATCAGGTCACCACTGTGGTAGTAGCTTCAGCAAGGCTTGCGAATGGACGCCTTTTTGCGATTGCGGAAGTTTGTCGGAAATGCGGAATTCCGGTTGTCCAGGCTCAGGTTCATATCACCAAGATTCAGATGAGTAGTGTGCAGACATTGGAGGGGTATCGCGCGAAACCCTTTCAGCTGGCTTCGTTACCCATGGAACGGGAAGAGGAGAACAGGGAATTGTAAACAGAAAAACCTATTTTTCATGGCAATTGTGGACTGTGACAAGGTAATACTCGTTTAGGCGAAAGTGTATCTAGGAAATCGCAATTAATTTTTTAAGGCGAATGTCTAGAGTAAAAATACGTTTTCTTTTTTTCCTGCAACCTGCTGAGTACCATTGCGAGTGTCAAGCACCACTGGTGCATGTTCTACAATCATTTTATAATCGAAACTCGAATGGGCTGTTAGAATGAGAGCACACTGACATTCGGTAAGGAGAGTGGGGGATAACTTTTTAGCACCATATTCGATATTGCCTATTTTGAACTTTTCGGCGTGCGGGTCAACATAGGTGATCTGTGCGCCTTCTTTTTGTAACAACTCCATGACTTTGGTGGCTGGTGATTGGCGTGGATCTCCGTTATCCGCTTTATACGTCACGCCCAAGACAAGAATGGCAGATCCATTTAGGCATTGTCCCCGCTGGTTCAAGATGCGCTGTAGTTTCGCCAGTACGAAATAGGGCATACCTTCATTGATCTCTCCCGCCAATTCAATAAATCGTGTATGAAGGTCGTACTCCTTGGATTTCCAGGCTAGATAGTATGGATCTAGTGGGATGCAATGTCCTCCAACACCAGGACCGGGGTAGAAGGGCATGAACCCAAAGTTTTTTGTGGATGCTGCATCAATGACTTCAAAGACATTGATATCCATTCGATCGCAAAGCATGGCCAATTCATTTACAAGGGCAATGTTAACTGAGCGAAATACATTTTCGAAGACCTTGGTCATTTCAGCAACTTTGGTAGAGGACGTAGGGAAAATCTTGGCAATGGATTGTTCGTAAAATGTTTGAGCCATTGCACAGCAGGCAGGAGTAATGCCACCCACGAGTTTGAATGTATTCTGTGTTTTGAAAGTCGGGTTGCCTGGATCAACACGTTCTGGCGAAAACGCGACAAAGAGATCTTTCCCAATTTCAAAATGTTGTTTCACAAGTTCCGGAACGATCACTTCTTCCGTCGTCCCTGGGAATGAAGTGCTTTCCAGCACGACAAGCATATCTGGATGGGCATGTTTGGCGATTGCTTGGGTGACCTTGATGATGGCGCTGATGTCAGGCTCTTTATTAACGGTCAGGGGGGTTGGCACGCAGATCAAAATGACATCACATTGATCGATTAGTCCGAGGTTTGTCGATGCAGAAAACCGCTTAGATCCTACGGCTTGTGCCAAGTCCTTATCTGGCACATCGCCGATGTAACTTTTTCCCTTATTGGCCAGATCGACTTTTTCAGAGTCCTCATCAATGCCAATGACTCGATAGCCGGTTTGTGTTTGAAGAACGGCGAGAGGGAGTCCTACGTATCCAAGCCCCACGACCCCAATGACCGCCGAATGATTTTTTATTTTATCCGATAACTGCATGGCTTTCCCTGAAAAGATGAATGGGAGCTCAGACTTTCCTTGGGATTCATCTGAATGAAGCGCCCTTCTTCAATTTTGACGCCCCAAAATAATTGATTGACGATTATCGTACCTGTGTCCCAGGCTCAATCTCGCCTTCCACAAATGAAACCAGTCCCAACACGTCTGGCCCTCCTGCCGCTAACACCATGCCTTGAGATTCCACGCCCATGAGTTTTGCGGGCTTTAAATTCGCCACAACCACAATTGTTTTCCCTACGACATCTTCAGGTGCGAATTTTTTCCCAATGCCTGCGACAATCTGGCGTTGTTCGGTCCCAATGTCCACTTGGAGTTTGAGTAATTTGTTGGATTTAGGAACTCGTTCTGCAGTGAGGATTTTGGCGACTTTCAATTGAACTTTTTGGAAATCTTCAATAGATATTTTGTTTTCCGACTCTGAAGAAACCGAGGGGGGGGCGGATGAAGTTGGGGGTTGTGGGGGTGCCTCGTTTATGGCTCCATTTGGTATCGGTGTTTGTATTGATTCGGTACTCACGGTCACTCCTTGTTTGGAAATTACTGCTGGATCAATGCGGGGGAATAAGGATTGGCCCTTGACGACTTCCGTCCCCGTCCCCAGATCCCCCCAGGAAATAGGCTGAGCAAGAATAGGGGTTGAAAAATCAAGGTGAAGCCCTAACTGGTGTGACATTTCCTCAGCCGTCTTTGGCATAAATGGCGAGACTGCCACACAAAGAAAACGCAATGTCTCAGCTGCATAGTACAAAACTGTGTGAAGCCGATCCTTCTTTTCAGCATCTTTAGCCAGAAGCCAGGGTGCGGTTTTATCAATGTATTGATTGCCAAGTTGTACGAGCCCCCAAATGGCCTCAAGCGTTCGGTTAAATTCTAGCCGGTCAGATCCTAAATGAAGCGGTAACTTCTCTCGAAGAAGGGCTTCTGCTGTTGTCTGCAACTCGGAATCCAAGTCCGTCGCTTCAGATGGTGCGAAAGCGGGAATCTTTCCCTCACACGATCGTTGGATTAACGTGACGGTTCGGCTGAGTAAATTGCCGATGCCATTAGCCAGGTCACTATTGGCGCGACCCATAAACGACTCGAGTGAAAAATCACCGTCTTGCCCAAAGGGCACTTCCCGCAAAACAAAATAGCGAAAGGCATCCGTGCCAAATGTGTCGACCATGGCATAGGGATCAACCACATTTCCCCGGCTCTTCGACATTTTTTCCCCATTTACCGTCCACCATCCATGGGCAAAAATTGACTGTGGAAGCGGAAGCTCTAAGGCCATGAGCATGGTAGACCAGTAGACAGCATGGGTGGTCAAAATATCTTTGCCGACGAGATGAACCGAGGCCGGCCAAAAATGTTCTACTGCCGGCTCGGGTGGTAAGTACTCTAAGCCCGACACATAATTCACGAGGGCATCAAACCACACATAGGTCACATAGTCTCGATCAAAGGGAAGCTCAATCCCCCAAGATAGTCGTGACTTTGGTCGTGAAATAGAAAGGTCTTCAAGAGGTTTTTGCAAAAACCCTAGTACCTCATTGCGGCGAGATTCGGGTCGAATAAAGTTTGGATTCGCATCAATATGGTCAAGCAGGCGCTGCTGGTATTGACCCATCTTAAAGAAGTAATTGCTTTCGCTCAGTTGTTCTACTGGACGTTGACAGTCAGGGCATAGGCCTCCTTCGACATCCTTCTCCGTCCAAAACCGTTCATCAAAGGTGCAATACCAACCAGTGTACTCCGCACGATAAATCAATTGCTGGTCAAACAGTTGTTGCAAAAACCGCTGGACGACGGCTTGGTGTGCCGTATCGGTCGTGCGAATAAATCCGTCATTTGAAATGTCCAATTTCTTCCACAAGTTTTGAAATTGCGGAGTCAATCGATCGCAATGGGCTTGTGGCGAAATGTTGGCCTTTGCTGCGGCTTGTTGAACTTTTTGGCCGTGCTCATCCAGGCCAGTGAGGAAAAACACATTCTGGCCACAGAGACGGTGATACCGTGCCAAGACATCTGCTGCAATAGTGGTATAGGCATGGCCAATGTGTGGCACATCATTGACGTAATAAATAGGAGTCGTAATGTAAAAGGTGTTAGTCATAATTGTAGGGACGCTTAAAAATGGAAGGATGAATTACGCGGCATGTCTATGAATCACCTGCTGAAAGCGAATCAGAAAATTTTCCAGAACGAGTTGTCCGTTGAGATTTCGAGTGGGAGCTTGTTCCAGCGTATACAGCGATTCACAAAGATCAAATAATTGATCCTGGTCGACGTCTGCCACCAACTGTTGAATGTGGTCGAGGTACGTCTGATGAAGCAGCAAGTCTTCATGCGCTCCAACTCGAGCCAGTAATAAGTCACGGAGGCCATGCGCGAGCCAGTCAACCATCTCAGCACTCGACTCAGCTTTAGAGAGTTGCTCGGCCTTATTAAGCAAATCCGTCGTGCTGGCCATGGTCTCGTCCGCGCAGAGTTCAAAGAATTGCCTGTAATGCTCTTTAGTTTGTGCGGCGTCTGTTTGTAAGGCGATGCCGATTCGGTTTCCCGACACTTGAGAAAGAAATTTGGCATCCTCTCCAGGAAGGGCTTGCTTCAGGGCGAGGGCACCTTCCACTTGTGAGGAAGAGGCCGGGAAAAACCGAAGCGTCAAACAACGCGAACGCACAGTCGCCAGTAATTTCATGGGTCGACTTGTGATTAAAATAAACAAGCTGTGCCCTGGTGGATCTTCTAGAGTTTTCAGGAATGCATTGGCTGCGCCAGGAGTCAGACGTTCAGCATCGTTGATCAAGCAAATCTTCCGTGAGCTGAACAGTGGGCGATAGATCATGTGCCGTTCAACATCGCGAACTTGATCGATTTTAATCTGGGGGTTGGCCTTATCTTCTTCCGGTTGAATCACCAACAGATCAGGGTAACTTTCTGAGGCAATCTGCTGACAGGCTCGGCAATGGCCACAAGAATCAGCCGGGCCGGTGGAAGGGGGAGCCTCGCAACACAACGCTTGCGCGAAGCGAAGAGCCATCAATCGTTTGCCAATACCCTCGTCTCCCACAAATACATAGGCATGGCCAATGGTTTCGTTAGCTAGCGCTGTCCGAAGTTTTCGTTTCGGTCCTTCATGGCCTATGACATCAGCAAATGGCATATAATGGTATTCCTTGAAAATGAACCGTCACGCCAGAACAATGCCTTGGGATTGAAGGCGTCGCTTGAGTATTGGCTTGATAAGTGATTGAATTTGCTTGAAAATTAATTCTGCCGAACGGCTCCCATTTACAATCGCAATACGTCGTGGATATTTAGTTGCTAGGGCTAAAAATCCTTTCCGCACCTGAGAGTGAAATGCCAAGGCTTCCTTATCAATACGATTTTGATTGGGGTCGCGGCGTCGCCGGGCGAGCCCGCGCTGTACGGGCAAATCAAACAAAAACGTCATGTCTGGAGTCAAGCCTTGAGTGGTAAAACGATTAAATCCTTGGAGCTTCGAAATATTTAAACCTCGGCCAAAACCTTGGTACGCCAGGGTTGAATCCGAAAAACGGTCACAGAGTACCACCGCGCCTTTCATTAAGGCAGGGCGTATCAAGGATGCCACATGCTGGCTCCGGGCAGCCAAAACCAGGGAAGTTTCAGTTTCAGGGGTAAGGGAATCTAGAGTGTTTTTTGGGGTCTGGAGAAAAATATCCCGAATGCGTTCAGCGACTGGTGTTCCACCAGGTTCTCGGGTTTCCACCACGACATATCCAGAGTTTTTTAAAAATTCTGCTAAAAGCCGGGCTTGCGTAGATTTTCCGCTACCTTCAATTCCTTCAAATGTAATAAACAGACCACCGTGTTGGGTAGGTGATTCCCTGGCTGCTGGTCCCTGATTCACCCGTTTCGCCACGGTGGGCATCGTAAGCTAAGTGGTTGAAAATCGCAAGAAAAGGGCTTGCTGCAATTGCGGGTTGCTTGTAACATGCCACAATAGTCAAAGGTCTCTCCCACTATGTCGATCGTCGCGTTTAAACGATACTTTTTAACAGGGCTCTTGGTGATTACCCCGATCTGGGGAACTATCCTGGTGCTGAAGACTCTCTTTGTCACAGTGGACAGCATTTTAGGCAATATGCTGGCCGATATCGTGACCGAGGATTATTACGTGCCAGGATTAGGAATTCTCACTTTAGTCCTCTTGATTTTCCTTGCGGGAATGATGGCGACCAACTTTCTAGGTGGGCGTCTCGTGAAGCGCT
The DNA here is from genome assembly GCA_029261305.1 of Nitrospirales bacterium. The sequence continues at coordinate 961 of JAJDBO010000167.1, read as the reverse complement.
GGGAAGAAGTTCTCGATCGTGTCCCCATTGTCCGTGGCATCTACGCGACGCTTAAATCCATGATGGACATTCTCTCCTTCAAGCAACGCGACAAATACAACAAAGTGGTGATGATTCAATTCCCTAAAGACGGTAATTATGTGCTGGCCTTTGTCACTGGAGAAACCCGTGATGAAGTGCAGGAATTAGCCCCTGAACCCCTCGTGCATGTGTATGTGCCGACGTCGCCAAATCCCACGTCAGGATATTTTTTACTTGTCCCTGAGCGAGAAGTTGAATCCGTAGATATGAGTGTGGAAGAGGCCATGAAACTCATTGTTTCAGGGGGGCTCTATTCCTCCGGAAAAGCCATGGGCGTACCGGCATTTGATCCAGAAGAAGGAAAACCATTCCCAGAAGGGAGGGTAGAGGTTAAGACCGTGTAGTCAGTAACCGATCTGTTCTACACTACCTTTTGACCCAAAAAATCCTCATGAAACGAATTTCTGCCATTGTCATGGCCGCAGGCTTGGGTAAGCGTATGCGGTCAAAAAAAGCCAAAGTCTTACATCCGGTGGCTGGCCGCCCTATGGTGTGGTATATGGCCTCGTTGGCGCGTGGTGTAGCCGATGGACACGTTGTGGTGGTCGTGGGCCATCAAGGCGAACAGGTCAAAGCCTTTCTTGATCAAGAAAAGAAAGCAATCGAACCGCTCGATATCGCAGTGCAAGCCAAACAGCTAGGAACTGGCCATGCGGTGCAACAGGCCAAATCGGTCCTCATGCCAAAAGGCAAGCCGGTGTCTGAGTTATGTCTTATCCTCAATGGCGATACGCCATTGCTCACCCAAGCCACCGTTCAAAAATTAATGACCCAACATCAAGACATGCAAGCCGCTGTGACTATCCTCACCACGGATCTGGATAATCCCCAAGGATATGGGCGAGTTATGCGCCGGCCAAATGGGCAAGTCATCAAAATC
>JAJDBO010000166.1 GCA_029261305.1 Nitrospirales bacterium | reverse complement strand
ACGGAAATTCTCCAGTCGGTCGAGGGCATTAAATTTATCTATTTTCACGAGCGGGATATTGTGCGGCATCGATTAGTGCAAGATATTATCAAGGCGTATAATCAGCATGGAAATGGGGATGGTCAGCATTGAGAGACGTCTTAGCAAAACTATTCGATTAACCTTCCAGAATTTTCGAGATCCTTTTCTCACAATCACTAAAATCACTCACTTGCAGAATGGTGTGACCCGTGCCAGTCTTTGTTCATAGTCATGTTCGTCGTGTATTAATTCAAGAAGCAGCCGTGTCTCGCGTTGTTCAGCAGCTATTGGCGTCGATTAGTGAAGCAGCGTCAGAGATCAGTATCGAATTTGTCGGCGATGGGCGCATGCGTCGTCTGAATCGTGAGTATCGCCAGAAAGACCGCACCACCGATGTGTTGGCCTTTGCCAGTCGAGAGGCTGGAGGCCCGTCGTCGCCATTGCTTGGTGATGTCGTCATTTCCATTCCCAGGGCCAGGCACCAAGCTGAATCGCTGGGACACTCACTCAACGAAGAACTTGCTCGATTATTAATTCATGGAATATTGCATGTCGTGGGATATGATCACGAGCGGAGCGAAGCGGAGGCTCGGAAAATGAAACGAAAAGAACAGGCCCTGTGGAAGGTTATCGATCCAATTCCTTTAATGGCGAGGTGTCGTTCCTGATGGGATGGTTTGATCGATTAAAAGAGGGCTTAGTCAAAACCCAGAAAAACGTGCATCGTTCGCTCATGCAGTTGGTTGGGCAGGGGCATGATCCTGCCATCCTTGAAGAAGTCGAGGCCGCACTGTTGGGCGCTGATGTGGGTGTGCGTGCAGTGGATCGTCTGATGGAGCGTTTGCGAGATGAGGTTGGTGGGGATCCAATCCACATATGTCGAAACACCCTCATCGAGATTTTAGCCACGGCGCAATCTGATACATTGGAAACCATTATTCGATCCGGCCCCAAACCGTTTGTGATTCTCGCGGTAGGAGTCAATGGTGTTGGAAAAACCACGAGTATGGCCAAGCTTGCCAGTCGGTTGAAGCGTCAAGGTTTGGTCCCGTTACTCGTGGCCGCCGATACGTTTCGGGCAGCGGCTATTGAGCAATTGGAGATTTGGGGAAATCGCATTGGCGCAGATGTGATCAAGCATCGACAAGGTTCCGATCCGTCGGCTGTGGTGTTTGATGGCATCGCGGCGGCTAAGGCACGAGGGGTCGATGTCGTGCTCATTGATACGGCTGGACGTTTGCACACGAAGATCAATTTGATGGATGAGTTAAAGAAGATGAAGCGCGTGATCGATCGTGAAATGCCGGGGGCTCCACATGAAATATTGTTAACGTTGGATGGGACGATTGGACAAAATGCTCTGGCCCAAGCCAAACAATTTCATGAGGCCATCGGTGTGACGGGTTTGGCCTTGACCAAGCTAGATGGTACGGCAAAGGGCGGTGTCGTGGTGGCAATAGCCGAAGAATTTTCAATTCCTGTGCGCCTCATTGGGGTGGGTGAACAGGAAGAGGATCTTCAAGATTTTCATGCAGAAGAATTTGCGGATGCGTTGTTGGGAGTTCAAGAGTAAATGAAAGGATATCTTGTGGTCATTGCGTATGGGCTGTTGGCATGGGTTGGTATGGGCTTATCGAGTCATGCTGCTGAGTTGAAAATTCAACACCATGATTTAGTGGTGGAGCTTGATCCATCAAGCCATACGATTGTGGCACAAGACACCATTCAATTAGTTGGACTGCCGAGGGATCACTCGGTGATCCATTTGAGTTTGAACCCTGCTTTGGAAATTCAAGAGGTGTTTGTGGGTGGGGGTGCCTTAGACTTTTGGGAAGAGGTGTTGCACACATCAAAGGGACCTCAGGGATCTGAAGAAGTATCTGTGACGCGGACAGTTGAGATTCATCTGCCCCCTCTTTCGGATAATCGTGAGGCCCTCAGCCTGCGGATTATGTATCGTGGCGAGATCAACGACCCCCCCCGTGCAGCGCCAGGTTTGCGCTTTGTGCGACCTGATAAGACGATGGGCCATATCGGGGAAGAAGGCGTGTACTTGACCTCGGAAACCTCTTGGTATCCTGATATCCTTGGATCCTTGGCTACGTTTCATGTCACCGTTACGCTCCCCAATGATTGGCGAGCCGTGACCCATGGCCAGGAAAAATCATATGAGAAACAAGGGCAGACATCCAATGCAAAATGGCGGACTCAGGTGAATACCGAAGCGTTGACTCTGGCCGCGAATCGATTTGTGAAGCAGAAGCGAGACTGGCAGGGTATTGAAATCGCCACGTACTTGTTTCCTGAGGACGATCATTTATCGGGGCAGTATTTAGACGCGATAGCTCAGTATTTAGAATTTTACACGGAGATCTTGGGGCCCTATCCCTTCCCGCAGTTTGCGGTTGTGGAAAACTTTTTCCCCAGTGGGTTGGGACTGCCGTCGTTTACCCTTTTGGGAAGCCGCGTCATCAAGCGAGGCTACACGCAACCCTATTCACTTGGTCATGAGGTCGTGCATTCGTGGATCGGGAATTCGGTGCTGAATCGTTTGGCGACGGGGAATTGGGTTGAAGGGCTGACTACGTATTTGGCCAATTACTATTACGATGAACGGTTTGAAGGTCAAGATCAGGCTGTTTCTCATCGTCGGCGTATGATGGTGGAATTTAGCCTGTACAGTCAGCCGGAAGATGACTACGCGGTGGTGAAGTTTCATCATAAAGAAAATCGATTAGACAATGCCATCGGGTATCAAAAGACCGCGATGATTTTTCATATGTTGCGAAGACAGATTGGCGATCGCGATTTTTTTTACGGCGTGCGTCAGTTGGTGGCGGAGTATACGGGACATTATGCTGGATGGCCTCAGTTACAACGCGTGTTTGAAGATACAGCAAAAACGGACTTGTCCTGGTTTTTTACGCAATGGGTAAAACGGCCAGGTGCCCCGATACTTGCGATTCAAGAAGCACAAGTTCAACCTGATCAGCGAGAGGGGTTTTGGATTCGTCTTCGGGTGTCTCAGACCGGGGATGTGTATCGGTTGCAAGTTCCGGTGAGCATTCAATTTGACCAGGCAGAAGACTATCATGCGACTTTGGACCTCCGAGTGAAGAATCAAATGATGTCGGTATGGGTACCCAGTAAGCCTCGCCGCCTAACTATTGATCCTAGATTTGAAGCCTTTCGGCGTCTCACCCGCAGCCAAATATCTCCAATGTTGAATCTGTGGGTGACGGATCAACAGCGTGCGGTATCTGTGCCAACAGTCGAGACCGATCAGGGTGTTTTTCAGGCTGCGCTTGACCGCATTCGATCACAGCAGGATGATGTCGTTTGGTTGGAGGGATCTGATGGAACGAAAAAGCCTCAATCGGTACTGGCGTTTGGTGGGCCAACACAGAATGCGGTGACGGCAGAGGTGTTACGCTGGTGTGGGTCGCGTGTGACCTACAAGGACCAAGACCTCACCATTGAGGGCACAACCTTTTCTGGGGAAAATACGGCGGTTCTTTTGAGCTGCGCCAATCCGAAACATCCTGATCATGTTGGGACGGTATTTTTTGGATTGACCCCGGACGCGGTGAAACCCGTGGCACGGCTGCTCTTTTTTTATGGATGGGATAGTTATTTGGTATATCAACATGGAAAGGTGGTGGCACGCGGTTCCTTTGTGCCCCAGGCACAAGAGCTTACTGTTGATCTGCAAGCCGCTTGAGGAGATGTATGAATATCAATAAGGCAAAGTTCGGTGTTGGGTTGTTGATTATGGTGTATGTGGTCATGGCCTCGTGGTCTTATGATGTTTGGGCAGCTGAATCAAAGTCGAGGGGTCCTTCCGCCCCAAAACAGGGAGTTGAACGACATTTGTCAAATATCAAACAACTGACGGTGGGTGGAAAAAATGCGGAAGCCTATTTTTCATTCGATGGGGATCGCCTCATATTTCAATCAACGAAGGATCCGGCCAGTGGTACGATACAAGACTGTTATCAGATGTATATTATGGATCTAAATGGCGAACATGCCTATCGCGTGAGCACGGGGTACGGTGAAACCACTTGTGGTTTTTTCTATCAGGGAGGGCGGCGGGTACTTTTTTCATCGACCCATGCGGCAGACTTGAAATGTCCACCTAAGCCCGAACGGACCGAGCGCTATCGATGGCCTCTGGATGATCATGATATTTATTCCGTGAGGCTTGATGGTCGAGAGATGCAACGAATGACCATGACGCCTGGATATGATGCTGAGGCTACCATTGCCCCCAATGGACGCAAGATTGTGTTTACCTCGGTCAGAGATGGGGATCTTGATCTCTACTCCATGAATACTGATGGAACGGGGGTTAAGCGGTTGACCACTGAGGTTGGGTACGATGGTGGCGCATTTTTTTCACCTGACAGTAATCGGATCGTATATCGCGCACAGCATCCTCAAACGCCCGAAGAACTCCAAGCCTACAAAGATCTTTTGGCCAAAAACTTGGTTGAGCCTGGCAATCTCGAAATCTATGTCATGAATGCGGATGGGTCGGAGAAGCGGGCGGTGACATCAAATGGTGCCTCAAACTTCGCACCGTATTTTCATTTTGATGGACGGCGAATTATTTTTTCTTCAAATTTATCCAATCCTCCAGACCACAAGGGACGACCCGCCTTTCAACTACACCTCGTCAATGATGATGGGTCTGCCACAGAACAAATAACGTTTGAGGGCCACTTCAACAGTTTCCCCATGTTTTCCCCCGACGGGAAGAAACTCGTGTGGGTTTCAGATCGCAATGCGACCACCCGCGGTGAATTCAACGTGTTCCTCGCAGATTGGGTTCCGTGAGAACCAATTTCTATTGATGTTCCTTTGGCCTACGGTCTCAATGAGGGGCTCATGAGCCGAATCAAATCTCTCACAGTGGTGGTGCTCTCCTGCCTGGTGTTTTTCCTTTCCGTGTATGCTCTGTCTCAGCTGGACTATCAAGCGGTGTTGTTTGTGCGGTCGCTTCAAGATCCTATCATTGAACAGGTAGGAAATTTTGGTAATCGGCTTGGCCATGGTGTGACCTTGGTGCTGATTGGTATCGGGTTTCTCCTCGTGGGTTACCTTTGGAAAAAAGATGTCTTTCGCCAGGCGGCGATTGATAGCTTTGTGGCGCATGCGATGGCAGGCATTGTCGTACAAATTCCTAAGCACGTGATTGGCCGTCCCCGTCCTCGATGGACCCACCAAGATGCCTTTGGCTATGGCCCGTCTTTTCAGGGAGGTCTCGATGCCTTTCCTTCTGGTCATTCCGCCGCGTCATTTGCCGTCGCTACGGTGTTCGCGCGTTATTTCCCACGGATGGCCTGGGCATGGTATGGCGCGGCGTCATTTGTCGCCTTGAGCCGTTTTCTTCGCGGTTCACATTTTCCCACCGATGTGATTGTTGGGGCTGTCCTTGGTTATCTCGTGGGATATGTCTGTGCCCGTCCCTATAAGGAATGGCGGGAATCGTTATACCAAGCGCTTCCTCAGGGATTGCCGCTTTTAGTTGGAGGGCTTGCCCTTTTTTGGATTACTTTTCGTCCCTCCATTTCCGGAGGTTTGGCGGTCAGCATGGATTGGCTCGGTTTATTCATGTTGTTTGGGGGAATTGCCGTTCGCTGGAATCTTATTTGGAATAATCTCCATGCTCCGCCCGCGTTCAATGATGCCATGTTTCAATGCACCTTGCTGATCGGGTTAGGGCTCGCACTCACAACCCATTCCCCATTGGTGGTGGTGTTAGCCATTTTGGCTGGCCTAGTGTGGTGGATCCGGTTTGCTGGGCAGCAGGAAGAAGTGGATCAGTCACTACTGGTACGGGAAATTTTCCTGAGTTTTTTTCTAGTCGGGGTGATGGTGACGTTTCGAGGACTCAATGGGCTCATTCCTTTGCAGTAGGGGACGCCGTCATGCGTAAGGCGGGAACCTCCAAAATATTGTAGGGTCTCTACGTATGACGTCTCATGGATTTTGCATCACGAATCTCAGTGGATCAGCGCTTCACTCGACAGCAGGACCCATCCGTCTTTTTGCTGGACGGGCTTAAATTGAGAAATCGGATGGGGGAGTCTGGGGTGTTTGTTTGATTGGAGGATGACCATGAGGTGTCCCTTATTCTTTACATGAGGTGTAAAGAGTTCATCTTCCCCTGGGCTAATAAAGTGCACCTTGCGTTTTGCGTAAAACGCTAACGAAGGGCGCTTTCGTCCAAACTGGACGAGTGCATCGCCTGATCCAAGGGTCACCCCGGCGATGGTGGCGAGCTCTTGTGGTGGATTAATGAAATATTTTCCATAGTGTGGCAGGGCGAAGACGAGCACAATAATCAGCAAGGCTCCCATGGCACCAGAAAGAATCCAAAACGCCTGAGGTCGTTTGGTGTCATGCCACACAAAGTGACGAAACAGTACGACACTGATAAAGACTCCTGCCCCCAAAACCAAAGGGGTTATCCCCACTCCCACCATTTGCGCCACTGGAAATTCTAGGGCAATTTTTTGTTGAAAGTATTCATAAATAGCCGGGAGCGAGACTAGGAGAATACTGAGAAGGTATCCGGTGACGAGAATAATTCGAACGGATAATTTGAGGCCTGTAGGTGTTGTCTCGGAGAGGCAACGAGCCCAAAACACTGCGACGAGCAATGATGCTGCAGGAAACAACGGCAGGATATAATGCGGGAGTCGTGTTGCCGAAATTGTGAAGAACACCAGAATGCCTAGTATCCATAGGGTCGAAAATAATAACAGCCCTTCTTCTCCCTTGGGGTCCTTTTCTCCAGATCGAAACAACTTCCATTCTTTCAAAGATTGATACACCGTGACAGGAAGAAATCCACTCCACGGAAAAAACCCAACAAGAAGCACCGGAAGATAAAAGAATAACGTGCCTCCGTGGCCTTCCATAGGATTGGCAAATCGTCCGGTGGTATTGGCTTGAGCGGCTGCGGCATAGTCCGCGCCATGAATGGCAAACATGGCGAGATACCATGGTGCGGCAATGGCAATGAATACCGCCCAGCCGATGAGTGGCTTCCCTTGGGCAAAATAGGTTTTCCACTGACGGGTGAGCGTGAGATAGGGAATCACGGCCAGCAGGGGAATGATAATGCCTACTGGCCCTTTCGCGAGCATGGCCAGGGCCATGCCAATATAAAAGAGCCAGAGAAAATTCCGATCGCGACCGTTTTCGAGAAATCCCAGCCAAAAGCCATAGGTGGCCAATGTGGTAAAAAACACGAGTTCCGGGTCAGTCATGACCATGCGATGAAGACCGACGAACTCTGCGTTGAGCAGGAGAATGAGTGCTCCACTAAAAGCGATGGTGGACCCAAAAAATCGATTCAAGAAAAAGTATTGAAGAAAGAGCAGACCGAGCCCAAACATTGCGGAAGGCAATCGAGCCGTGAATTCATTCTCCCCGAATAGGGCATAGGTGCTTGCGATGACCCAATAGACAAACGCAGGTTTAGCATAGCGCGGTTCATAGTTCAGCGTGGGAGAAATCCAATCCCCGGATTCGAGCATTTCGCGTCCCGCTTCGGCATTACTGCCTTCGTCGCGATC
>JAJDBO010000165.1 GCA_029261305.1 Nitrospirales bacterium | reverse complement strand
AATGTTATCTATCAGTTGGTTGGAGGATTGAAGTCTGGCATGGGATACTGTGGATGTCGTTCCCTCTCGGAGTTACAAAAAAATGCTCAGTTTATCCGGTTGACGCAAGCGGGATTACGTGAAGGCCATGTGCATGATGTGGTCATCACTAAAGAAGCTCCCAACTATCGAGCAGATGTGGAATAACATCGTCATTCGTCAATAATACATTGTAGAAAAATTGGATCCCTCGTTACCATCATTCAAATAACCCGGTCCTCCTTTATGCGCAGGACTCCAAACTATTATCAGTGTGTTCACCGTTTATGGCGTCCTGTCACGATACGATTGTCATTCTCGATTTTGGGTCCCAGTACACCCAATTAATTGCGCGTCGCATTCGCGAATGCCGTGTGCATTCCATCATCCTTCCGGCTTCCGCTACCCTCCAACAAATTCGTGAAGAACGTCCGAAAGGAATTATCCTTTCCGGGGGACCAGCAAGTGTCACGAGTCTCGAACGACCCAAGTGGGCCAAGGCCGTGTTGCAAGAAGATGTGCCAATTCTAGGAATCTGCTATGGCATGCAGCTAGTCGCGCATTATTTGGGCGGGAGAGTGGGGAAGGCCAAACGACGTGAATTTGGTCGGGCTGAATTACAAGTGTTGGACGGTTCAGACCTATTCAAAGGGCTTGAAAAAGGTGGACCATTTTCAGTCTGGATGTCGCATGGTGACCGAATAGAAAAATTACCCCAAGGATTTACACCGATTGCACGAACCGAAAATTCTCCCGTGGCGGCCATGAAGTCAACCAATAACGCCCATCGGTTTTTTTGCCTTCAATTTCATCCTGAAGTCGCGCATTCGGTTCATGGAAAACAGATTCTTAAGAATTTTGTCCATGGTATCTGCGGAGCCAAGGCCACCTGGACAATGGGGTCTTTCCTAAATAACTCGATCGACGCCATTCGGGAACAGGTTGGTCGAGACAAAGTTATTTGTGGGTTGAGTGGAGGTGTGGATAGTATGGTTGCAGCAGCTATGACTCATCACGCCATTGGGAAACAGCTGACCTGCGTGTTTATTGACAATGGCTTGATGCGCAAAGATGAAGCGAAACAACTGAAAAAGGTCTTTAGTGCTCAGCATTTTAATTACCGTATGATCAATGCCACTGATCCTTTTTTGCAGGCACTTGGCCGAACGAGTGATCCTGAAAAAAAACGAAAAACTATTGGTCGCCAATTTATTCATGCGTTTGATCATGAAGCAAAAAAAATTGGAAATGTTCGATACCTCGTTCAGGGTACTCTCTATCCTGATGTCATTGAAAGCTTTAGCCATAAAGGATCATCGGCCACCATTAAAACGCATCATAATGTGGGTGGGTTGCCGGCCAGAATGAAGCTGAAACTTATCGAACCCCTTCGCGAGCTCTTTAAAGATGAAGTGCGAGGACTAGGAAAAGAATTAGGCCTCCCCGAGGACATGGTGCTTCGGCATCCATTTCCCGGACCGGGGCTGGCGATACGCGTGCTAGGATCGGTGAATCCAGAAAGGCTGGCCATCCTTCGTGAAGCTGATGTGATATTTATTGATGAATTAAAATCAAATGGCTTATACCGGAAGACCTGGCAGGCGTTTGCAGTCTTGTTACCCATTCGAACCGTTGGCGTCATGGGTGATCAGCGAACCTATGAACATGTGATTGGTCTCAGAGCAGTGACTAGTGTCGATGGCATGACTGCAGACTGGGCTCAACTCCCTCATGATTTTTTAGGAAAAGTTTCTAATCGAATTATTAATGAAGTGAAAGGCGTAAACCGAGTGGTATACGACATTAGTTCTAAACCACCCAGTACGATCGAATGGGAATGAGCAATACCTCAGATATGAGCGAGACGAGTGTTCGACTTCAGAAAGTCATTGCTGCAAGTGGGCTAAGTTCACGACGTGCAGCAGAGGCCTTAATCCGAGAAGGAAAGGTGACGGTTAATGGCGAGGTCGTGCGTTTGCTTGGCACCTGTATCAATCCTGCCACAGACCACGTGAAGGTTGATGGGACACATATTGAAACTGCTGAGCCAGAGGTGTTTATCTTACTCAATAAACCACCAGGCTGTGTCACGACAATGAAAGATCCGATTGGCAGGGGAACAGTGGCCGATCTCTTGGGTCGGGTAAAAGTCCGAGTCTTTCCTGTTGGACGGCTGGATTTTGATGCGGAAGGTCTGTTACTCCTGACAAATAATGGCTTAGTGGCTCAAGCCTGTCTCCATCCTCGTTATCATGTGCCTAAAACCTATGTTCTTAAGGTCTCGGGTATATTTTCAGACGAAGAGATTAAAATGCTGAAAGAAGGCGTACGTTTGGAGGACGGGGTGACTTCACCGGCAGATGTCAAAAAATCAGGAAAAGCCAAGGCCAATTCTTGGTTAGAAATCACGATTCGTGAGGGGAAAAAACATCAAATAAAACGGATGGTCGAGGCATGTGGACACCGAGTAATTCGACTCAAGCGAATTCGTTTTGGCCCGCTTCAATTAGGGGATTTGCCAGTAGGCACATTTCGCTATGCAACGGATGCAGAAGCCAATGCCTTGCGCGGAATTCTGCAACGATCGGCGACGAATGAAACCCCTCGTGCCCCACGTCGCAAACCATATTTAAAAAACCGTGTCAAACCTGCCGATATTTCTGCCGCGAAAGCTCGGAGAAAACCCTTAAGACCCCTTTTGTCCCGTGATAGGACAAAGCCGCGAGGGTCATCCGCCAAGGGCCCCTCTGCGGCAAAAGCGAATTCTCAGCCAGGCATTTCCAAAAGGCCGTTGACCACGAAACCAGCCTCTAGAAAGGCTTCAGTTGGTAAAAGCGAGGATCGACGGCCTGCGTTACCGAAGCGACCCTTCAGTGGGAGAGAATCGACGCCAAAATCTCCAGGGGTTAAAGGACCAAAAAGGACATCAGTATCATCCAGCCGACCTTCAAATTTTGGTGGAGCTTCCGGGAAAGCTCAAGTCGTCAGAGGAAGTGCTAGGCGGACAGATTTCCCGAAAAGATCATCGACTCGGCCAGGGGATTCCGCGCGATCGCAACCCACCCAGGGAAATGCGAAACGTTCCACCTTTGCCAAAAGACCAGCAAGTCCTCGATCGGCCTCAGGGAAAGTGCAAACGGGTAAAGGAAACGAAAGAAGGTCTGGGTTTTCCAAAGGGAGGCCAGGTTTACGAGGAACATCAGGGAAAGCTCAACCCTTCAAAGGGAAAGAACGGCGTCCGTCGTTTTCAAAGAGTCCATCAAAATCTGGACTGTCTTCAGGAAAACGTCCCACGACCAAAGGGACAAGTGGACGGTCGACATTTTCCAAACGTGGGTCTGGCCCAACCAGAAATACATCGGCTAAACGGCGAACACAAAAAGGATAGAGGACGAGCGTGGCACGAACACATACTTGCGGTGAATTAACGAGACAACACGATAGCCAAACTGTGACGTTGATGGGTTGGGTCCATGGGCGTCGTGATCATGGAGGGGTGCTCTTTATTGATGTGCGAGATCGATATGGTGTGACTCAACTTGTCTTCGATGTCGAAAAGGAAAGCACCATTCACAGTCAAGCGAATGATTTACGGAACGAGTATGTCATTGCGGCGACCGGGAAGGTCAGAGTTCGTCCAGAAGAATCGCTCAATTATCAATTAGGCACTGGGGAAATTGAAATTGAAGTCTCGTCTCTCACCGTGCTGAATCAATCTAAAACGCCACCCTTTTTAATTGAAGATGATGTGGATGCAACGGAATCGATCCGCCTCAAGCACCGCTATCTCGACATGCGGCGTCCACGAATGCAGCAACTGCTCAAGCTTCGCCACGATGTGACCTACCATACTCGGCAACTCTTACATCAGCGAGGGTTTCTTGAAGTGGAAACTCCCATTCTGACCAAAAGTACACCCGAAGGCGCTCGCGATTACTTGGTGCCGAGTCGAGTGAATGCCGGAGAATTTTTCGCTCTACCACAGTCCCCCCAATTGTTTAAGCAAATTCTTATGGTGGGGGGAACTGATCGTTACTTTCAAATTGCGCGGTGTTTTCGAGATGAAGACCTTCGGCTTGATCGCCAACCAGAATTTACGCAAATCGATATCGAGATGTCGTTCGTTGAACAAAACGACATTATATCCTTAGGCGAAGAACTTATTTCGACCGTGTGCCAAGCTGCCACAGGAGTGACCTTGCCGACTCCGTTCCCACGGTTGACGTATCAAGAAGCCATGGGTCGCTATGGAACGGATAAACCCGACAGACGGTTTGACTTGAAACTTCGAAATTTAAATGAAGTCGCCAAGCAAGTTGAGTTTAAAGTTTTTCGAGATACGGTTGAGTCCGGTGGTTTAGTTGGAGGATTGGTAGTCAAAGGTGGTGGGCAAATCGCTCGGAACCAAATTGACCGCTTGATTGAGGTGGCCAAAGGATTTGGAGCTAAGGGGTTAGCCTGGGTCAAGATCACCGAAGGATGGAAACTTGATTCGGCTATAGCCAAATTTCTAAAGGCCGAGCCGTTTCAACAAGCCCTTCCTGATGCCGAGCCTGGTGATCTCATGCTCTTTATTGCCGACAAACC
>JAJDBO010000164.1 GCA_029261305.1 Nitrospirales bacterium | reverse complement strand
GCCGCCGTCTTGAATCTCTTCAGGCGAATGGGAATATCTGCGATGACCAAATGAAGCCCCCGACCCGCGTACGTCTATCGTGACCCAGGCATATCCGTTGTTCAAAAAACGCTGGGCATATTGTCCAGTGAGCCCTCGTGGCAGCGATTTTTTAAACTCGCCAATAGGCCATCGGTAGGACATGGCGCGCCAATATCGGGTTTGATGCAGAATGGTCGGCAATCGTTGGCCTGCTTGCCACGTTGAAGGGAGATACAGATCAACGGCGATCTTTGTCCCATCTTTCATGGTGATGTACCGAGATGTCTTGGTGATTGTCTTCTCTTCGGATAGAGCATTATCCGAATAGGGTAGGGGGCTCTGGGCAATGATCGTTGCCCCTTGGGCATGTCCTGAAATCAGGAGCATTCCGGTACATAGCCAAACCCATGGTTTGAAAGCCCAACAGTTGTGGAGAGTCATACGCTGGAATTTCTTGCTGTGATTTAAGCCGTGATGAATATTCACCGTAATAGAGTGATGAGTCTTGTCTGCCTCATTCCTTCAGTTCTTTCTACCATGTGTCATGAGTTTCTGCACGAGGAAACCCAGATATTCTTGTAAGGTGCGATGGCTTCTTGGTTTACACATGCGTTTGTGGCTGGTGCGTTGGGGAAAACCCAACATCCAAGTGTTCGGACTACCCGGTTTTGGGTATTATCGATTATCTGTTCGGTGTTCCCGGACGTGGATGTTCTGGGTTTTTTCTGGGGGATTGAGTATGGGCACGTGTTGGGGCATCGTGGTGGGATGCATTCACTGGGCTTTGCGTTGATCTTGTCACTGGTGACGGTGGTCACGGGGTTTTCTGGAGTCTTGTGTGGGTCAAAAACTTGGTGGCTCTTGGTCCTCCATTTTTTTCTGGTGACTGCATCTCATGGTGTCTTGGATGCGATGACGAATGGTGGATTAGGCGTGGCATTTTTTGCACCGTTGGAGAATGCACGGTATTTTTTCCCATGGACTCCGATTGAGGTGTCACCAATAGGGGCAGGGTTTTTCGGGTTGCGGGGTTTACGTGTGCTCGGCACTGAAATCTTGTATGTGTGGCTGCCCATTCTCATTGTCGCGAACGCGATAACATTGATTCGAAAGACATAAATTTAAAGTGGCCGGAGATTTGGAATCGGATATTGAGGAAACCAGGGAAGAATCGATTTGCTGGTGTATTTTGACTGGTCCCTTTGCAAGAGAGCAAGGAATTAGGCAAATGGAGCGCTACAATTCGATGCGAGGAGGAGGAAGTTGAAATTCTCCAGAGAGATTGGACAGTTGGCAGTCCAACAGTTTTCGAAATTCAAACTCTGCACCTTCCCGAAACCGTTCCGCTTCTTGCTCAGCGAGAAATGGCCCGAAGATTCGTGGTTCAAATAAATTGCAAGAGAGCCGAACAAACCACTGTTCTCCGACCTTTGCCCGGCGTTTTCTGAAAATGGTTTCTTCTCGTTCAATGGTGAGGTGACTGGCCATACCGCGCCTCCCTTCGTGTCGTGGTTTCTTCCTTGAAACGGCCAGCTCGCATTCCCCTATATTTTTGGGGATTCGAGCACTAATTTGTCATCGCTTTTCACTGCCAGGAATAGACACATCCTGTAGGTATTATCCAAATAAACCACTATATATTGCGGTATTTTAAAATTTTGTCAAGGAGTTTTGTTAAAAAGAAGTACTGAAGTGTTAGAACCTAGGTGATTGACCTCATAAAACTCAGGTGATGACCTGAACTTAAGAAGAAAAAGGCCTGACTGTTAAGCGGCTTAGCTTAGGCGTTTATCAACGGGAGGCTTCTGAGAATAGGTCGTTTTCCCCGTTCTATTGCCTGGAATTCTTACTCGATCCTTGCCTACGCAAGCTTGTGGACGGCCCGATACCGAAAGCAGTCAATCGTGTGGTCGTTAACCATCCCTGTGGCTTGCATGAACGCGTAGCAGATGGTGGTGCCGACGAAGGAGAATCCCCGACGCTTAAGATCTTTGCTCATGGCGTCGGATTCTGGTGTGTCGCAGGGAATGTCTGTATGGGTTTTCCAACGATTTTTGAGGGGTTTTTGTTCAACGAATTGCCAGATGTATTGATCGAACGAAGAAAATTCTTTTTGGACGTCCAAAAAGGCTTGGGCATTTTTAATGGTAGAATTGATTTTTAACCGATTGCGAATGATGCCGGCGTTGTTCAACAGTTGTTGAATTTTTCGGTGTTTGTATTTGGCGATGATTGTGGCATCAAAATGATCAAAAGCTTCTTGAAACGCCTCTCGCTTTTTCAGGATCGTGTTCCAACTTAATCCAGCCTGTGCGCCCTCGAGAATTAAAAATTCAAAGAGTTGCTGGTTATCGTGGAGTGGAACACCCCATTCTGTATCGTGGTAGTGAATGAGTTGTTCATTTGTCGCCCATGTACACCGGACTACTTGGCCATGTGCCATGGTGGAGTTAGTCCTTGTCTTGGTTTTGAATTTCGATGACTACCGGGCAGTGATCTGATAATCGTTCGTACGCTGACGGGTAGTCACCTTGAATTCGTCCACAATCAGCGACAGCGCAATAACCAGTGACTCGTGCTGATCGGGAGTGGACCTCTTCCATCCCATGGTTGACGAGGACATGGTCGAGCCACCCAGGGCGTCCACGAAAATAGTGGGAACATTGCGGAGTCAGGGGAATATCTTGGAACCCCGGCATTTCCTTGGAGACCATGCGTCTGACATATTTTAATTCCGCTTTTCTTGAAGCGTTGTCTCCAGCGCCCATGGTATTGAAGTCGCCCACGATCACGACATCTTTATCCTTTTTGAGAAAAGGTTTGACCGTCTTATCGATGCGATTGAGAGCTTTCTGTCTGTCTTCAAGGGCAAACACGGTTGGCCCGGATTTCAAATGCAAGGCAATCAAATGAAAGTCAGCACCAGGCAGATGCACAGATTGCACATACGCATAATGACCGGGGCGCAGGCCTCCTTCACAGGGATGACTGCCTGATTGGGCTTTGACGTTAAAGGCCCCAAGGCTTTTCATTAGCGATAAATCCACACGTTTCGTATTCCACAAAAATCCAATTTTGTGACTGTCCGGTTTTCCACAACGTTGGGGGGTCCATCGCCAAGTATCACCAGTGGTGTCTCCAAGTGAATTCACTACGCTTTTCCAGGCCTGTTTGGCTTTGGGTGTGGCCAAGCTTTCCTCAACGGCCAAGACATCCATATTCATCCACGCCATCGTGCAAATTAACCAGGGCAAGTCGGTAGCGTCCGCAGATTGGGCCCCACGATCTGGGGAGGATCCATAGGGAAACCATCGGATATTCCATGTACCGATTCGAAGGTGGTCAGTTGTGGAAAGAGCCATGCGCCCCCCACCATCCACCACCTTCTTACATTCCTGAGCAGATTGCCAGACTAGCGCTTCTTCTTGAGAAGAACTTTCATGAACGGTCGGTTGTTGTGGAGGGGCAATTTCACGAGTAATCGAGGGCTCAACGGTTGCTTGAGTGTGGCTGGGTGCTAAGGAGGGGAGAGACGCCTCCACGTACTTAGGATGAACCCAGGCCTGTACTCCAGACTCCAACGCAATTGACAGCCATCCAGTGTTAGCGATTTCTCGAACCGTCCCTTTTTCACCGTCGGGAACATGTTTCCAATAACTGGGGGTGGACTCATGATGAAGAGGAACCCCCTTAGGTTTTTTCGCTTTGAGGGTGATGGTTTGCCCAACTTCAAATGTCTTAGCTTTTGAGTCAGTGGTGAATCCCAACGTGACAATAATAAGAAGGCTCAGAATAGAACAACACATTCGCATGCAGATCTCCCGTAAAAAAGAATTGTACTTTATACATACCAGAGCTTACGCAAGAAGGGTAGAGAGGACTGTGTATAGCCGATCAGGAATTGGTTGTGGGGCCTAGGGAGAAAGCGCTATCCTCCGTTTTTGAAATTGGCTGCTTGGTGAAACACAACACTCATAATCCGCTCAGTCTGAGGTGAATGATGGAGAAGCCCAACGTAAATATTGATATCGCGAATCACGCAATTCTGCAACCCATCGAACAGGTCGCTCAGGAAAAATTAGGCATCGATCGAGAGGCCTTAGAGCTCTATGGCAAATATAAGGCAAAGATTCCGTTGTCGTTTCTTCACGGTCTCAAGGATCGGACTGATGGGAAATTGATCTTGGTGACTGCTATGACGCCGACGACCGCCGGAGAAGGGAAAACAACCACATCAGTTGGTCTCACTGATGGTCTCGCAAAAATTGGAAAGAAGGTGATGTTAGCGTTGCGAGAGCCGAGCCTCGGTCCATGCTTTGGCATGAAGGGGGGAGCTTGTGGAGGTGGTTATGCCCAAGTCGTGCCCATGAGCGATATCAACCTGCACTTTACTGGCGATTTTCACGCGATTACTTCAGCGCATAATTTGTTAGCGGCCATGATCGATAATCATTTGTATTGGGGTCATGAACCGTTATTGGATGCGCGGCGTATCACCTGGCGGCGGACCATGGATATGAACGATCGTTCCTTACGAATTATTGTGACGGGGATTGGAGCGGTAACCAATGGCTTTGTACGCGACGGTCGGTATGATATTACCGCTGCGTCGGAAGTGATGGCGATCTTGTGTCTCGCGACCGATTTGCAAGATCTGCAACGACGCTTGGGAAATATTAAAGTTGGGCGAACGGTGCAAAAGGAATTTGTGTTCGCCAAGGATATCAAAGCTGAAGGCGCCATGACCGCACTCTTAAAAGATGCGCTCAACCCGAACTTGGTGCAGACCTTGGAACATAATCCAGCGTTTGTGCATGGCGGGCCGTTTGGAAATATCGCGCATGGGTGCAACTCCGTGGTTGCGACAAAAGCCGCATTGAAGTTAGCTGACTATGTCGTGACCGAGGCTGGGTTTGGCGCTGATCTTGGCGCGGAGAAATTTCTGAATATTAAATGTCGTCGCGCCGGGTTAGCGCCGGACTGTGCCGTGGTCGTTGCCACGGTGAAAGCGTTAAAACTTCATGGTGGAGTGAATCCAAAGGAACTTGGGAAAGAAAACCTCAAGGCCTTGAAGCAAGGCTTGCCAAACTTGGTACGACACTTGGACAATCTGAAAAAGTTTGGCGTGCCGGTCCTGGTGGCGATTAATCAGTTCACCAGTGATACCCAAGCCGAGTTAGAACTGATTCAAAACATCTGCACTGATCAGGGAGTAAAGGTGGCCTTGTCAAATCATTGGGCTAAAGGTGGAGAGGGAGCCCTCGGCTTAGCCGAGTTGGTGGTGCAAACGATCGACAGTGAGCCAACAATGTTTCACACGTTGTATCCCGACGAAATGTCACTGGCAGAAAAAGTGCGAATTGTTTCACGAGAAATTTATGGCGCCGATGATGCGGATATTCCTCAATCTGTTCTTAACCGATTTGAGGAATTGGAGAACGCAGGATATGGCTATTACCCGGTGTGTATGGCCAAAACCCAATACAGTTTTTCAACCGATCCAACGAAGAAGGGCGCGCCCACTGGATTTACTATTCCGATTCGTGAAGTGCGGCTTTCCCTGGGCGCTGAATTTATCGTGGTGTTGTCCGGCGACATTATGACCATGCCAGGTCTCCCCAGAGTCCCAGCGGCTGAAGCCGTTGGAGTTAATTCAGACGGGGATATCGTGGGGCTGTTTTAGCTCCCAAGCCTCGGAGAGGTTTACTGCAACGGATTCCCGGTGAGGACATAATAGGCTTTGTCTACGGTGCTGACTGGTGAGACGTGCATCATGAATGGCGTTTGCCATTCATCGTCTGAAGCATCACGCTCTTCTGGAATTAAGATGCGATTCATATGGTCTGCGTAAGCCGCTTGAACTTTATAGGGTATTCCCCCCACCGCTCCGATGTGCCCATCTTCAGTAATGGTGCCCGTCAGAGACTGGCCAAAAATAATGTGATCTCCTTTGGCCAACGCGACCACGCTTAATCCCACCATGGCGGATAAACTGTCTCCGTAGAGGGTTAATCCACGATAAGGGAACGTAAAATAAATGGTCCAGGAATCGGTCCTGAGGTGTGCGACTTCGGAGGCACGTTGTATGGCCGCAGATACGGCTTGTTGAGCGTAAGGAGAAAATCGTCCAGGATCTACTCGAAAGCGAAGTTTGAGGCCCTGATGATCTTGACGTTGTTTAAAGTGGATGACGACATGAGTGACGATGCCGATAGGATGCTGTTCCTGATCAAGCGTGACGCCTAAAATGGGAACTGCGAGTTGATGAGAGTGGCCCGGCGTCTGGCCTGGTGCCCCGCGAGCAGGCATGCTGAA
>JAJDBO010000163.1 GCA_029261305.1 Nitrospirales bacterium | reverse complement strand
AGCAAGTCCTGCCCTATACCAGCCAGGTGAGTGTGTTGTGAGACGGTGATTGACAGGAGGCGCTTTGGTCACTCAAGAGAATCTCATATTTTCAATGGCACTGTTATCCGCGCTTGGGTGTGGTGTCATGGCCGGCCTATTCTACGCCTTCTCGTTTTGCGTCATGGACGCGCTGAACCGGCAACCGCCGGCACAAGCGGCTTCTGCTATGCAGGCCATCAACGAAACGATTCTTCATCCCCTATTTTTTATGCTGTTTGTTGGCACAGGAGTCGTGTGCGTGATTTCCATCGTGGCGTCGCTTATATTTTGGGAAAACCCGGAATCGAGTTTTCTTCTCAGCGGAGGGGCTTTGTATGTGATTGGCAGTACGCTAGTGACGTTCAGGTGCAATATTCCTATGAACAATGCCCTGGCCGCGTTGAAGGGGAACGATGAGAAAGGTGCCGCCTACTGGCCAACATATTGTAAGCAGTGGACCGCCTGGAATCATGTACGCTTTGTCTCTTCCCTCGTGCCTGCAACATTATTTGTTGTCGGCATTAGTCTATAGAAATGACACAAAAGGAGAATGAGCTGAATCGCGCAATCGGGCTTCAAACTTGGAATCCAGTTTACGGCATCTCCATCATCTGAGAGACACGAATGGTTCCGCCATTGGCTAAAAACGGATCGGATTTCGCAATGTCCACGGCAGCTTCAATGCTGTCCGCTTTCACAACGGCAAAGCCTTTCATCGCATTGGGATCTGTATCTTCTTCAACCCCACTGGATGAGACAATTTTTGAAAAAGGTAAGGGTGTCCCCGGATTGACGATCTTGTCACCAAGACCTTCAACCCACGCTTTCCATTTCCCCATTTGAGCCATACCTTCTTCCTGTGAACTCGGCTGGTTCCCCCCGTGATAGGCAATCATAAAATTTCCCATTATTGTGCTCCCTGTAGGACTTAATCCTTCTGCCCAGTTTTTTTAATAATGTGGTAACCAAATTGAGTACTAACCACATTGCTCAAACTGCCATGGCTCATCTTTTTAACGGCGTCTTCAAAAGCTTTCACCATTTTGCCTGGACCAAACCACCCCAGATCACCACTTTTGGATTTACTGGGACAGGTCGAAAATTCCGCCGCCAGGTCTCCAAATTTTGCACCGCTTTTAAGACGGGTTCTCAGTTGATCCGCTAACCCTTTTTCTTTCACCAAAATATGACTGGCTCTCCACTCCATAAGTCCTCCTTGAAGAATCCTAAAGGCAAATCTTGCAAACATTTCCTCACGAGAATGAATCATGCAGCATGTTGGGCCAGATTCTCAAGCACATCCCGCACAGTGATGTTCAACGTCCTGTCCCAAGTCCTCTCCCCTTCACTTTTTAGAGGTAATCGAACATGATAGGGTGTTTTCTGAAGGAGTAGCTTGGTGAAGATATTATCGTGAGGTTGGAGGATGACACTTGGGTGAATTCGAGGAACAGGTAACTATCTCGGCACCGGCAGAGAAAGTGTGGGATTCGCTCGCGGACATTGGGAATATTTATGTCTGGAATCCTGGTGTGGTGCACTCCGAACAGACGACATTAGGAGATGTGGACATGGGCGCGTGCCGACGGTGCGAGTTAGGAGGTAAAAATTATCTTATTGAAGAGGTGGTCGAATTTGAGAGGCCGTACAAACTGACCATGCGGATAACCGAAACGAACCTCCCCTTCAAAACAGCTGATATTCGATTTTGGATAGAGCCGAAAGGGGATGAGTCACGTGTGACGGTATCCCCCACCTATCAGCTGAAGTTCGGCCCACTCGGGCGATTCCTGGATTGGGTGATGGTGCGAGCAGTGTATCGCAAAGGCATGCGGGACCTACTGCGTGGCTTAAAGGAACACGTTGAAGGACAAACTTTGTGATAAGACCCAATCCGGCTTAAGATTATCTTGAGGCCTCAAATATTAAAATGCTCAAGATCAAACACCTCAAAATTAAGGGATTTGAAACCGTTGTCGTCGGCAAAGATCCCTCTGCTCATTTCCATGCCATCATTGCGGTGCATTCCACACGGCTGGGAGCGTCCCTCGGCGGGATCCGCATGTGGCCGTATCAAAATGAGAAGGAAGCCTTGCAAGATGTGCTGCGCTTAGCCCAAGCGATGAGCAAAAAAGCCGCCATCTCCGGTTTACAGGTAGGAGGGGGAAAGGCCGTCATCATTGGAAATCCAGGAACAGAGAAAACCCGATCCATGCTGCTCACAATGGGAACGCTCATTGATTCCCTCAAGGGACAATATCTCGCCGCCAAGGACTCAGGGATTGTTCCAGAAGATTTAAATGTGGTCGCGGAGCAGACCCGCCATGTCACAGGCACCACAGGAAAAAATGGGGGAAGTGGGGATCCGTCCCTGTCGACAGCTAAGGGCGTGCTAAAAGGAATACAAGCCGCCTGTAAAGTGGTGTTTGGATCGCAAGACCTAAAAAACCGAGTAGTGGCAATGCAAGGGGTCGGCCATGTGGGATGGAATCTCGGCAATCTCCTGGTGAAACACGGCGCCAAACTCATCGTCGCGGACCTTCAGCCGGAACGAGCCACCCGAGCACAACGAGCCTGGAAGGCTACCGTGGTGCCCTTATCGAAGATTCATCGCGTCCCGGCTGACATTTTTGCGCCTTGTGCCTTAGGAGGCATACTCAATGCCAAGACCATCCCGCAACTACGAACCAGCATTGTGGCCGGAGGAGCGAATAACCAATTTCTTGATGAAGAGCGAGATCCCTATCTCTTGATGAGAAGAAACATTGTGCACGTGCCCGATTACGTCTTGAATGCCGGGGGGCTGATCCAGCTCGTGGTACGAGAGGTGTTACACCAGCGACGAGTGGCACCGTGGATTAGCAATATCCAACGAACTGTGCAGCAGGTCTTGACGGCCTCCTTACGTGATCATCTCCCTCCTCTCATTGTGGCGAACCGCCTGGCGCTGGAAAAGATCGGGACGTAAGAAACTCCTGCACTATCCAAAAACTTTTTTCTTCGCAGATTCGGAAATAGCCACGACAGCTGGATGTTTTAGGCGGCGGTCGACGGTAATTGCATAAAAGCGCTCCAGCAGCCCTTTCATAATCGCTACCTTCCGAACTTGATACTGTCGACTAATCTCCATTGCAGCGACTGACGAACCGGGAAATAAACCGTGGCCTTCTTGAGCGAAGGCTTTCATGGTGGCACCATCCTCAAATTCACCCACAATTAAAGGTTCGATATTGTGTTTTCGGAACCAATCATCCAGGCCACGTCTGAGCACCGAGTTAGTCGTGGGCAGGAGAAATGGAGCTCCGTTCAAGGACTGTGGAAAATTCCGCCGAAACTTCGATGCCAGACGTTCCGTTCCGAACAACGTGACCCCTGATTCACCAAGTAAATGACCATGTGCCTGAACACTGACGGTGGGCGGGACAGGGGCATCTGTCAGGACAATGTCCAATTGGTGAAGAGCGAGTTCGCTTAATAAACGTTCGACGCGTCCTTCCCAACACACGATTTTGATTTGCTTAAATTGTTGGAATGCGACCTTCAGGAGTTTATAGGCCACCATTTTGGGTACCACTTCCCCGATACCAACTACGAGACGAATAGGGTGATAGGATTCCTTTCCTTTCAACGTGTTGGTGAGTTCTCTGCCCAGAGAAAAAATTTCCTCAGCATAATGGTATGCCACTTTCCCAACGTCGGTGAGGACGAGTCCGCGTCCTACGCGAGAAAACAATTTTTCCCCCATCGCATCTTCAAGTGCGCGAAGCTGAGAGCTCAGAGCAGGCTGGGATAAGGAAAGTACTTCACAAGCCTGCTTAATAGATCCTTCCCGAGCAATTACCCAGAAATAGAGTAAATGGTGATAATTCAGCCAGTCCATAGGGGAAAACTATACATCTAAAATTTGGATGAATCAATGACAGATTATATATTTGTTTATGTATTCGGAATGGGCGTTAATACAACATACCCACACAATTAGGAAAGGGGAGAAACATAGATATGGAAACGAAACAAGGGGTTCATCGCCAGGGCATAGCAATCGTAACCCCTTTGAGCTTGGAAACATGACAACTGTTTCCAGTTGTATCCTGGAGGAGCTCAGCCAGGAAAGAGAATTGGGAAGGTGTACAACTTCCTATTTACCCACCCATTCACGCAAAGAGTTGGAGGTTTATCATGAAAAGGATCACATTATTCATTGTCTGTATATTCCTCGTGGGAAGTTCAGTCGGACATGCCGAGACGAACTTTATTAAAGGCACCATGATCACAGATACCAAAGAATACGGGTCTTGGACCGCGAGTGACCACATGGGCGCTGTCAAGCGGTTCGAAGAGGAGTCTCGCCTTCTACAAGCAGAAGCAAGGGGGATGGAGAATATAGAGACGCTCATTTTACCCTATCTCCAGGTTAAGGCGGTGGACCAAGCCGGAGTAAACAAACTCATAGATCGAAGACTCAAAGAAGCTGACGAGATGATGAAATTGGCGAAATGGCATCATCAAGAGGCTCTTGTCTCCCTCCGCAAGACAGAAGCCAGCATGCCAGGCCACGTACCCTCCCAAAAAGCTATAACAACCGGCACGGACCAATCCTCACGACATCCTGCGCACAAATCGTTCATGAGAAGTGATTGGATGGAGGAAGAAGATCTCTGGGGCTGGTAACCCAGCCAAATCTTAGAGTCCTGAAACCCCTGGGGCCTTTCGGACCCAGGGGTTTCGAGCCTATCGGTACTGGATCGATACCCATATGAAATCATTAATTTTTAGGAACAATGATTTCACTGAACGAGGGAGAAGAACATGAGCGTCTCAAATGGTGCGTTATCGACATCGAACAATTTGTGGTCCATTATACTATCAGGTGGTGACGGGGAGCGGATGAAGCCTTGTATTGAGCAATGGCTTGGTCGGCACCTTCCCAAACAATATTGTACCTTCGTTGGGACTCGCTCCATGTTGCAACATACTTTGGATCGAGCAGACCGGCTGACTAGGGAACATCAAAAGGTGACCGTCATGGCGCATTCGCATAAATCAATGCTCGGCCGCAAGGGGCACCCCAATACAAAAGGTCGATTCATTTTCCAACCAGAAAATCGTGGCACAGCCGCTGGAGTCTTCTTTCCTTTGACCTACATTCGTTCCATCAATAAAGATGCAACGGTCATTGTGTATCCCGCCGATCATTTCATCTTTCCTGAAGGCTTATTCTTGAACCATGTCAGCGCCGCTGTACGTGCCACCGAGCACTGGAGTGACAGAATTTTCCTCTTTGGAGCCACACCGACCAGAATGGACGCCGATTATGGGTGGATCGAAAAAAGAAATCGGATGGGATGGACAAGCGGGATCGAACTTCATTCAGTCACCGCTTTCGAAGAAAAACCCACTTCGCGATTACGCTGGTCCAACCTGGCCGGTGGATACTTATGGAATACTATGATCGTGGTTGCCAAAGTGGAAACCCTGTGGTTGGCAGGATGGCAATGCTTTCCGGCAATAATGGAACGCTTTTCCACGTTAAGTGAAGCCATTGACACTCCACGCGAAGGTGCAATTCTTGAGGCAATTTATGAAGATATGCCGGATCAGAATTTTTCCTCGGATTTTTTAGAACAAGCCGTAGAGCAACTGGCAGTTATGGAACTCCAGAACGTCCTGTGGTGCGATTGGGGAAGGCCCGAGCGAATTCAGGAAACATTACATCTCATTGGGAGGAAACCACCATTTTCAGTCACTTCTCCTGATTCCCAGTACTCAGCTACAGTTCTCACCCCGGAGGGGAGAAATGTTGGACAAAGAGTCGCCAACCATACTCTTCCTTTTTAAACAGGGGAATTCGTTATGATCTTTTACGGGAGAACTCGAAATTTAGAGGCACCGATATTGAGAGGAGAGAAGTCTCTGAGCGCAAAGACAAACACGTTATGTCGAACACGCCAGAGGCTTGGTCCTGCTCTACCGCCTCCGAGGCCTCTCGTAGGAAACGAAGCGAAATGACCACTACCCCAAGAAACAATTATGATTTTGATCTTGTTTGTATCGGGAGTGGGCCCGCTGGACAACGGGCAGCAGTGCAGGCGGCCAAACTGGGGAAAAAGGTCGCCGTGATTGAAAAGCGACGAGTCGTCGGGGGTACCTGTCTCGACACCGGAACCATCCCGAGCAAGACATTTCGTGAGGCCGTTCTCGCCTTCTCCTATTATCAGGACCTCCTTCAGAAACATGGGATATCTCCCTCCGGCCGCCCGACAGCCAACCAACTCCTTTCTCGGGTCAAAGAAGTGATTCGCACTGAGGGCAATGTATTGGAGGATCAACTGTTCCGAAATAATGTCTCCATGATTAAGGGTGATGCTGCCTTTCTCGACCCGCATACTCTTCACATCGTATCTAGTCAAGGGGGCACGAAGATCACGACCAACAAGGTCCTCGTTGCCGTGGGTACGATTCCTACCCCGCCTCCCGGCGTCCCTGAGGATGGAAAATTGGTGATTAATAGTGACGGTGTGCTCCGTCTCGAACATTTACCTAAAACCATGGCGGTAGTCGGGGCAGGAGTAATTGGTATTGAATATGCTTCCATGTTTGCTGATTTGGGGATTGAGGTGACGGTGGTTGATGGCAAAGCTCGCCCCTTGGAGTTCCTCGACTCCGAAATCGTAGACGAATTGATCCACCAGATGCGAAACAAGAATGTCTTGTTTCGTTTGAACGAAAAAGTTGATCACCTTGAGTGTTCAACTGACCCTCGAACCCGAACCATTCTTCATCTGGAATCAGGCAAACGTTTGGTCTCCGATCTCGTGCTGTATTCCATAGGTCGCTTAGGCGCCACCAAAACCCTTAACGTGCATGCAGCCGGGCTGGAAGTCGATGACCGAGGCCGATTGCAAGTGGACGATCATTTCCAAACGGAGGTCCCACATATTTATGCTGCAGGTGATGTCATTGGCTATCCCAGCTTAGCCGCAACCTCTTCCGAACAAGGCCGGTTGGCTGCCTGTTACGCCTTTGATGTTCCCACTGAACCAATGGTTGATCATTTTCCCATTGGGATTTACTCAATTCCCGAAATTTCCATGGTAGGGAAAACGGAGCAAGACTTGACTAAAGAAAAAATTCCTTATGAAACGGGAATCGCTCGATATAGGGAAATTGCACGCGGAGGAATTATGGGCGACCATACTGGTTTCTTTAAAATGTTATTCCATCGTGAGGATCATCGCCTACTGGGAGTGCATGGCATTGGCACAGGCGCAACAGAACTCATTCATGTGGGACAAGCCGTCATGGGATTGGGGGGAGGATTGGACTATTTTATGAAGACAGTTTTTAACTACCCAACCCTGGCTGAATGCTACAAAGTTGCAGCCCTCGATGCCTATAACAAACTACACTATTGACGTAAGCTTTCCTTCTGACCCAGTCTAAAACCTCTTATACTTGAGGTCCTCTTCAATGGAAGTTTTCTCTTCCCATCTCATCACTTTTCTATCCAGGGCTCATCCGGAGAATGTTTTCAGCCTTCTTGACCCAAAACGTTCACGCTCGCATCTAAAATATTTCTCCAATTAAAACATGCCTGGTGTGGCAATACATTTAAAAAATGAATGTATCAATACAATATTATATATTTGTTTATGTATGAGGTTCTGGGTAAACATAGACATGAAGCTGATCCATGCAGAAATGGCAGAAACAAAGATATTGCCCCAAAGAAACAAGGAGGAAAGATCATGAACAGCACCATTGCACAGAATACAGGATTTTGGATGTTAAGCTTTGTGATCCTTTTTGGGTTAAGCAGTCTCGTCAGTTGTGGGGTCAAAAATTTGGATGACATGGATCAATTCTTATCGGGACCAGGACCCCCTAATAATGAAGAAGAAGCCCATGACAGCGAATATCCAACCCAAGAACAGCCAACCTATGATACAGTAAAAGAGTGGGGATAATCTTGATAACCAAGATCGACAAGGAAAAATAAATGATAGAGATGCTAGGTAGCCCTCGTAGAGGAGACCGGGGTTTTGATCCGGTCTCCCCTACACTTCAGATAAAAGAACCTGTGATCGAATTCCAAGTCCCCTCATAAACAAGGGGACTTTTTTTAGAGACCATGAACACTATTGCAAACACAAAAGAGCCAAGAGATTTTGAGACGAGGCAGGGAGTTGGGCCGTTTGGGGCGCATTCTTTCCCTCGAACCAAACGGCTGAGGTCCCCCGCTGCCGTAAGAATTCCTCGGCGATTGCACACTGCGGCACGCTCAGCAATGGCGCTGTTTATGGTCTTGGGGGTGACCGTAAGTTTTGTGCCGTGGACACAAACTGTCACCGTGCAAGGCCAACTGTCAGCATATTCGCCGGCTGAACGCCCACAAGAAATTCATGCGCAGATTAATGGGCGCATTCACACGTGGCACGTCAATGAAGGAATGGCCGTGAAGAAAGGAGACCTCGTGCTTGAGCTGGAAGATGTGAATCCAGAATTCATGGCTCCCGATCTGTTGGAACGGTTAGATCAATCTGGTGTCGCCCTGAAACAACGACGTGCAGCTGCCTTGGACCGTGCAGAAATTTTGGCCGAAGGTCTTGACGAGATGACGAATCTCACCCATGCGGCCACGACATCAGCCGGTGCACGAGTATCCGAGGGCGACAATAAAATCCAAAGTTCGGAGCAACGCATGGCCGGCGCGAAAGTGGCTGAAGAAACCGCCAAACTCAATCTAGAACGCTCGCGGGTTCTAGAAGCAGAAGGGTTGCTCTCGCGGCGGGACCTCGAACTCGCCATTCAAGCTGAGACCGCTACTCGCGCTGAACTGAGGGAAGCCGAAGCCATGCTCCGCGAAGTACAACAATCACGACGAGCCTTGGCACACGGAGGTGCACAAATTGGGGCGGAATTGGTCCAGAGAGACCTGGATATGAGATCGCAAAGAGCCTCTGCATTGGGTGATGCGGCCAAGGCCTCTGAAGAATTAGCAGATTTGGAATTGAAACGGTCCAATGCCATGCAAAGGCGGGTGGCCAGTCGCGTGAGGGCACCCCTCGATGGCACCGTGGTCCGTCTCACGCCAGTCGGCCCTGGTGAAATCGTGCATCCCGGAGATTTGTTATTCACAATCGTGCCGTTGAGTGCGACGCGAGCCGTGGAAATGTGGGCAGATGCGATTGATGCCCCACTCTTGAAACAAGGCCGACCAGTCCGGTTGCTCCTTCATGGCATCCCGGCCATTCCAATCCCGGCATGGCCGGAATTGATGGCTGGTACCTACGATGGTCGCATTCAGGTCGTGGACCAATCCCCCTCGGCCAATGGAAAATTTCGCTTATGGGTGGAGCCTGACACGCAACGTCGAAGCTGGCCACCTCAAGATCAAGTCAGACAGGGAACACAAGTGAAGGGGTGGGTCATCCTGAATCGAGTGCCTCTCTGGTATGAAATGTGGCGCCGATTCAATTTGTTTCCGGCAGATTATGAAACAGGAGAAAAGGGGTTCACCGATGTATTCCTGCCAAAAGCTGGGCGCCCGAGCAAGTAGCACAAAAGAAAACCATAAAGTTGAGATACGTGCGAGAAGGCAAACGAAGAGAGGAGTCTTGATGAAGAATATACCAATAGCTGTAGTCCTGTGGTTAACCGTATTCCCCCTGACCCACGTGTGGGCGGAAGGAACAGCAGAACAATCGACAGGAGAGATCCAGAGCTCCATTCTGACCTTGCCAGATGTCTTAGCACGAGTGGAGCAGGG
>JAJDBO010000162.1 GCA_029261305.1 Nitrospirales bacterium | reverse complement strand
AGGGTTTTGGCTTTTGCTAAGCGACCTTCAGCAAGGTTGGTAACATTGTGTAAGCATGAGCTTTGAAGGTTGGTTCCCACGAGTGATGTGTCCAAGAGCTTGGCCCCGGTCAGGTTGGCTTGGATTAAGGAAGATTGGGATAGGTCTGCTTGGCTTAAATCTGCCCCAATGAGTGTGGACCCATTGAGATTCGCCTCCCGAAACTTAGTGCTCTGAAGGTTGGCCTTTTTCAGTTCTGCACCTTGAAAATTAATGTAATGGAGATTGGCATTGGAAAAATTGGCACCAGTGAAGATTCCATTTGACAGGTCTCCTTTCGTTAAGGAGGCATGAGAAAAGTCGGCTTCGCAAGCGGTCAGGCTTACGGCATCGACTTCACTTAAATTGGTCTGTTTGAGAATCGCATGACTCAAGTTGGCTTCAAATAAATTGGCTTCTGCTAAATTGGCTCCCGTCAGGATTGCATGAGAAAGATTGGCCTGGCTGAGGTTTACATCCATCATATTCGCTCCAGACAAGTCGATTCCTGCTAAATCCCACCCCGAAAGATTCGCGCTCGATAGATCAGGATGGGTCGAAGGATGTTCTTTCCGAAAGGCCTCCCAGGCAAGTCGTCCCTGTTTGAGGTGCGAAAGATGTTCTTTATTGGCCATGGTCCATGAGTCTCCGGTTGTGGTGTGACATTTTCTGCCATTCTAAGGAATCATCTCTAGTGATTACTAGCGGGTAACCGAACTCAAGGATATCCGGTGTCATTATATGGTCCATGGCCATGCAAGAATCATTGGGCGTGAACCGAGAAAGGAAATGTCATTGTTATACACCTTGAAGGAGATGTTGTTATGAAAACTCATTACTTTGGTATCCCG
The DNA here is from genome assembly GCA_029261305.1 of Nitrospirales bacterium. The sequence continues at coordinate 17,990 of JAJDBO010000162.1, read as the reverse complement.
GGCCTTTCACTTATCGGTGGGTTTGTTGGAGCGGCAGTGTTTCAGTTGATGATGGTGGGAGTTAATGTCGAAGCCGAAGAGTCTCAACGAACTCTGGTGGCTGACTCAATTGCTGTCAAACAACTGACCCTGTTTAATCAGAAGGATGAAGTTGTGGCCAAGCTGACCACGGATTCCTATGGGCTTCCAAAATTTTCCATGGGACGCAATGAAATGAATCGGATAGATTTACATTTTATTACGGAAAACCAACCTTCAATTAAAGTGATGGGGGGAATGGGGAAAAGTTATTCCGTGATGTCCGTGAGGAATCAAGGCCCGTATTGGGAACCAATGATTGGTTTGGGACATCGTGATAAGAAAGAGGGAGTGATGTTGTCGATTTTTAAAGGAGCGGGCAATCTTATATTAACAAGCCATCAAGAGGAAACATTGCGCTTTGATGCCTCTCAGGGAAATACCTGGCGCAAAGTGGTCTTTCAACCGTTTTCCAGCTCCTCCATTCATCCGTCACCTTCATCAGGCTCTGTGCCATATTCAAATATCAGTACGCGGTAAGAGAGTAAGATCGTTCGACCCGCCAAATTCGGTGGGTATTGATTAAAAAAAGGGATTGCCTCACTCCTTGAGGGCAATCCCTTTTTATTAGGAAAAACTGCAACCTGAATCTAGTCGATCTCTTGCAACTCCGGGTTTCGGGAGTGTATCAAATCAGAAATTCAATATTGTCTCACCTCACTTAGTACGTCTGACGTTCCAGTGAAGGTTTGATGGTTGACTTTCCTAATAACTCGACCCCAAATCGTGTCCCCTCGCTGACTTCATTGGCATACAGGCGACCTCTTGGGGCCTCTATTTCAATTGGCAATTTGGAAGTTTCGTTTGGGGTAATCGTGATGGAAATTTCTTTATTTATCATAGGGTGCCATACGAGGATTTTGTATGTTCCTGGTGGAATATTTTCAATCGAAAAGGTTCCGTCTTTAGCACTTATGGCGTAGTAAGGATTTTCTGCGACGAATGCCCAACTTTCCATGTACGCATGAAACCCACATTGCATCACAAACAAATTTCGCCCTCTCCCCATTTTAATGGGCTGGGATAAAATCTTCCCGGCGCGTTTCTTTACGGTTTTCCCATCCAAAAAATCTTTTTGTTTGAGCCTTTTACTCATGGGAAGCGGGGTATTAAATAATACGCGAGCCCCACGTTTTGATGTTTCGTAGCCTTGTATATCATGAAACACCGGGTCCTTATTGACGACTTTGATAGGGTCTCGGTCACGAACCACGGCGATGTACGGCTCAAATTTACAGTCAATGGCTTCAATGAGCGGAGGCGAGTAATCCCAGGATTTCCCCTGCTTTACGTCTTGAAGGTATACGACCACATTCTTAAATCCACTATCCGGTCCGATGACGAATGGTTGAAGCAGGCGCCAACCCGTACCTGTTGAAATCCGGCCGCAATAGACCGCATCGGGTAAGGTCACCAAGTTGTATCCCTTGGGTCTTGGCACATCTCCATTGAGCGTAATTTTTCCTGTTAATGTTCCACCTTCAGTTACTGTGGTTTCTTCATAACCCAAGCTGGTTCCCGCTCCAAAAAAGACGATGAGAATCAAGCTTAGAGTAACAGTCATCCAATACATACCCGGCCTCCTTCGCGTTCGCTGACAGTTTCCAAAAATTTTTGATTTTACCATTCAACGAACTCAGAGAAAAGAATGAAGCGTTTTTATCTAGAATTATTAAATAACACCTTAACCATTGAGGGATCATCAGAGCCTAAACGAAGTTGCCCTCTCTTGTGTCATGCAGAAGCTATTGATTTGACATAATTTTTCCGCACAACCTAGAATCGGCCTTCTGTTGAGAACAAAGGCCTGATCTAGGACAAACCGGATGAATCCTGAAAAAAAATCGTGTGTGCAACTCAAGGAATTAACCAAACGTCACGGGGATACGTTGGCTGTCGATCGTATTTCCCTTGATGTCTATGAAAACCAATTTTTCTCAATTTTAGGGCCGAGTGGTTCCGGGAAGACGACGACCTTACGATTGATTGCTGGCCTGCTTCAACCCGATCACGGGGAAATCTTAGTCAATGGACAATCAATGGTTGGGCTGCCACCCAACCAACGACCAGTGAATACAGTGTTCCAGGATTATGCCTTATTTCCCCACATGACCGTATGGAATAACATCGCATTTGGATTGCGCATGCAGGGTGTGGCTCCTTCGGAGATGACGAGACGGGTCGGGGACGTGTTGGATATGGTCAAATTGCCAGGGAAAGCCGATCGGTTGCCTACCGAGCTGTCGGGTGGAGAACAACAGCGAGTGGCGTTAGCTAGGGCGCTGGTCAATCGTCCCGCGGTGATTTTACTCGATGAGCCATTGGGGGCGCTTGATCAGCAATTTCGTCAGGCCATGCAGCGTGAATTGAAGGTGATTCAAGCACAAGTTGGTGTCACCTTCATTTGTGTCACCCATCACCAATCAGAAGCTCTTCTCCTTTCTGATCGAATTGCGGTGATGAATGAGGGTTGTGTCGTGCAGATTGGAACACCAGAAGAACTCTATGCCCAGCCGCAGTCAGTGTTTGTGGCTCAATTTGTTGGACAGTCAAATGCCTTGGAGGGTGAGGTGGTGGCAGGGGATGACCGTCACTCTGTCTTTCAATCTCCTGGGGTCAAACCTATTCATGTTTCTCGTGTGTCTCAAGAAATGGTTGGAGCCCGGGCTAAGATGATTCTCAGACCGGAATACACGGGCTTGTCTCGGGAGTCTGAGTGCGACGACACTGAAAATTGCCTTGAGGTGTTAATTGATCAAGTTTTCTATTTGGGGGAAGAGATGCAGTATACCATTAATGTTGGTCCCCAAATATCTTGGACCGTTCGAGGGGATCCACGGCATGATCGCGCCGCTCGTTTTTCTCCTGGTGAAAAGGCTTTCGTGCATTGGAAGGCGCACCACGGAATGATCTTTCCCCAGTAGTCGAATGAGTTATGTAATAATTTTTTCGGTTCGGCCTCTCCCCTCATGATGAATAATTCTACTCTTCATCAGTCTTCAGTCCTGCTCCTTCCAACGCTCTTGGTGCTTGGGATCTTTTTTTGTATTCCTGTACTCCTCATGTTTGGGGTGAGCTTTGCCTCGCGTGGGCTTTATGGTGGTATTGAGTGGACTTTGACGTTTGAGAATTACCAGCGTCTCGCAGATCCACTATATTGGACCATTTATGGACGATCCCTATTCTTAGCTGGGGCGACCACCGTGGTCTGTCTTGCCGTAGGATTTCCTCTTGCCTATGTGATGGCGCGATCTTCGGCTCGCATGCAGACTGTTCTGTTGGTGTTAGTGATGATTCCATTTTGGACGAATTTTCTTGTGCGTACCTATGCGTGGATGTTCCTGCTTAGAACTGAAGGGCTGCTCAATAGCCTGTTCTTGCATCTAGGAATATTAGATGTACCTCTTGATCTCTTGTATACGAATGGTGCGGTCTTTATTGGGTTGGTCTATGGATACCTGCCTTTCATGATTCTCCCATTGTTTGTTGCGATTGAGCGTATTCGTCCTTCTATTGAAGAGGCGGCCTTTGACCTTTACGCCAACAGCTTCTCCGTCTTTCGTCATGTGGTGATTCCTTTGGCGAAACCAGGCATTGTGGCGGGTTGTATTTTGGTATTTATTCCTTCGGTGGGCGCATTTATCACACCCCATTTATTAGGGGGAGGGCAGAGCATGATGCTGGGCACCTTGATTCAGCATGAGTTTCTCGTGGTACGAGATTGGCCATTTGGGTCGGCTATTTCATTTCTCGTAATGCTGCTGGTCTTAGTCGTCGGCGTCCCGCTACTTAAGGGACGAAAGCAGTGGGGATCATGAAGAATCGAACTTTTCAGTGGCTCGCTGGAATGAGCATGGGCACGTTAGTGTTTTTGTATGGACCGATTTTAGTCATTCTTCTTTTTTCCTTCAATGCCTCAAAAATCTCGGCGGTCTGGGAGGGTGGTACGCTTCATTGGTACCAGCAATTAGCCGGGGATCACTCGTTGTGGTTAGCGACGAGCAATTCCTTGATGGTTGGGGTTGTGTCAACATTTGTGGCTCTGGGATTGGGGATTGGGGCGGCCGTGTTTTTAGAGCGTGGACGAGTGTTGGGTCAGCCGCTGATCGAAGGGGTCTTGTTGCTTCCCCTCGTGATACCCGAAGTCATGTTAGGGGTCGCCTTGTTGTTGTTTTTTGTGATGCTAGAGTGGCCCCTGGGATTAGCGACCGTGACCATTGGCCATTGCGTGTTTAATCTGCCGCTAGTCATCATGGTGCTGCGGGCAAGACTTCGCAAGATTGATCCTGTCTGGGAAGAAGCCGCTCGAGATTTAGGTGCGACTCCGTGGCAGGCATTTGTGCATGTCACATTTCCTTTGCTTCGTCCGGCGATATTGGGGGCCGGGTTGATGGCTTTCACGCTTTCCTTGGATGATTTCGTCGTCACGTTTTTTACGACGGGTCCAGGAGCAACCACCTTGCCTCTCAAGGTGTGGTCTATGATGCGTACGGGGATTACGCCAGAAATTAATGCGCTCTCAGCCATATTGGTGACGGTGTCCATGCTGCTGATTGGGGTATCGCTGGCCTTTCAGCGAAAATGAAAGACGCCAAGAACTAAATGCATAATTTTTATGAATCCAAATTTCTAAGATACTGGTTGACGGTTTGCCTATTGTTTTTGGTGGGATTGTTGTTTGGCTGTGGACCCTCTGGTGAGCCCTCTTCGGCTGGTGATATCTCTCAAGATGTTGCGGCAAAGGAATTATTTTATTTCACCTGGTCAGATTATGTGGATCAAAAGTTGCTTGACGGTTTTGAAACTCAATCTGGAATTAAAGTTGTCGTGGATACGTTTAGTAGCAATGAGGAACTCTTGGCCAAAGTGCAAAGTGGGGCCACTGGGTATGATGTAGTGGTGCCCTCAGATTTTATGGTGTCGATCATGGCAAAACAGGGACTCTTGGCAAGGTTGGACCATACTCGTCTTCCTAATGAACAATTCATTGAACCATTTCTGAGGAACCTTCCCTTTGACCCGCAACAGGAATATGCCCTTCCCTATTTATGGGGGACGGTAGGGATTGGCTATGATTCGGCGGTGATCCAAGGGCCTCCGACTAGTTGGAACATTCTTTGGGATGCTCGATACAAGGGGCGTATAAGCATGCTCAATGATCAGCGGGAAGTTTTTGGGATGGCCTTGCGGTCGCTCGGCTATTCGTTAAATAGTCAAGACCCTCTGCTCATTGAGCAGGCCAAACAAAAACTGATGGAGCAGAAGCCATTGGTCAAAACCTACACGAGTGAATCATTTGACCATTTGCTTGTGACTGGAGACATTGTGCTGGCGCATGCCTGGGGAGGCCCTATCGCGCGAGCGATGCAAGAGCGTCCATCCATCAAATATGTGGTTCCTCAAGAGGGCGGAACGATTTGGACGGATTGTTTGGCAGTGTTGGCTAGCTCTCCAAGACAAGCGATAGCCTTTGAATTTATCAACTATTTAATTGATACGCCGGTCGCTCAGATGACCTCAGAACGTCTGTTGTTTGCGTCGGGTAATCGATTAGTCAAGGCTCGGGTCGCTGCTTCTGTGCGAAATAATCCTGCCGTGTATCCGACGGAAGAGGTCATTGCCAGAATGGAGTGGATGGTGGATGCAGGCGAGGCCATGCGATATTATGATCGGGCGTGGACTGAGTTGAAAGTCCACTGAGGGAAGGTAAAGCGTGAAGTGTTGGAAAATGGTTCTCTAGTGCTTCCCCCACGCATCACCCATCACGCATACGCCTCTCGTTATCTCTCTTGACCAGTCTAAGGGTTACCCACTAGACTAAAGAAGTGAGTGCGAAATTTTTTCGTGTGAGGAGACGTTTGATGAAAATGCCATCATGGTTGTTTGCAAGTTGTGTCTTAGGCATCTTTGTGGGTGCTTCTCAGGGAGTTATGGCCTGGCAAGATTTTGGCACAGGCCAGATCATTCCAGTTCAAATTCCCTATGATGCCCCACCAGAGCCAGAATTTCCAATTATCCCAGAGGCGACGCCTGCCCCCGAGGTGTTATCTGAGAAGGAATTACAGCGTGCGGAAGCATTATTACCTTTGTTGGAAGGGCGTCAGGAGCTGTACATCATGGGCGAATTTGTACATTTGGGGAAACCCGTAGTGCCGGTGTTGGTCAAAGCGCTTAAACTGCCAGGCACGCGTCTCCGATATAACGCGATTGAAACGTTATCGATGATTAAGGATGAGAGAGCGGTGCCGAATCTCCTTGAAACAGCCCTAGATCTTCAGGAAATGACCAGGGTTCGTGAACGGGCGCTTCGTGTCGCCGTGAGGTTAGATCCGATTCAATCCATTCCAGCGTTAAAATCTATCGTGAACGATGAGAATGACACTATGCGTCGAGCCGTAGCCTATTTATCTCGGTATGCGCGGGATGTGGAAGTGCCTCCACTGTTGATTCAATTATTAGGCGATTCAGAACGGTATGTGGCGGCGACGGCGCTGGAATCATTCTGGCGGCTCACAAGATATGGGGGAGAACCGCATGATTGGCAAGGGTCAACCCAAGAGCAACGAAAGCAATGGTCTCAGGAGTTGACGAAATGGTGGGAGGCCAGGTTGAAGGAACGACAAGGTTCGACTGAGGCTGCACCATCCACGGGCTCACCCTCTGAGGCATTTCCGGAGCCCCCACCTCAACCAACATTAGAAAGCACCACGAATAAGTATTTTTCATAACGTGGGGCGGACCACTGAGTCCACCCATATTGAGTATTCGAAAATAATTTGAATGGCGGTATCGGCTCTAGATCTATTGTCGGGACCACGTTCGTAAAGGAGATCACGATGGCGGTCTTGCCCATAGCCAAGATTGGCAATCCAGTGTTAAGAAAAATTGCGAAACCTGTTCCAATAGAAGTGATCAATACTCCAGCGTTTCAACAATTTATTGATGATATGTTTGAGACGATGTACGAGAATGATGGAATAGGATTAGCCGCGCCACAAGTCTCGCGTTCGGAACAGTTGGTCGTGATGGGCTGTGATGGGGAGTCTGGTTTTCCTGAAACAGTGCTGATTAACCCAAAAATTGTTTTTTATGGCCCGGAGCAGGTGGAAATGTGGGAAGGTTGTTTAAGCGTTGATGGCCTGCGAGGGAAAGTGACTCGACCGTCTTCAATTCGAGTCCAGACGTTAGATCGGCACGGCAAGGAATTAGACTTTGAAGTTACTGGTCTGTATGGCGTGTGTATTCAACATGAAATGGATCATTTGCTTGGTAAGGTATTTCTTGATCGGATGGATGGGATGTCGACCCTGACCCAACTACAAGAGTTTGATTCATACTGGAAGGAAGAGCCAGTAACCGTCATTTAATCCTGTGGTTGGAAATCTTTCTCTAATTTGTGTCCTTCTGATAATGCAGTGTAATCCCTTGTGAATTCCCTTATTCGAATTCTTGGCTACCTCCGGCCCCATCGTGGTCTGGTCCTGACCACGTTGTCCTTTGCCACACTCACGACTATTTTTGATCTTCTGCCGCCATGGCTCATTAAGGTCATCATTGATGATGTTATTCAAGCTGAGCGAACAGATTTACTCCCGTTGGTGTTAGGGGGAGTCGTGTTTGCGTATGGATTCAAGAATATTCTCAACTCTCTTCGGATCCGGTTTAATAATATTCTCGAACAGCGTGTGATCTTTCATCTACGCCAACAGGTGTTTCATGCCCTTCAACGGTTGTCCATCAGTTTTTATGAAAACAGGTCGACTGGTGAAATCATGTCTCGAGTGATGAGCGATACCGAGCATGTCGAACGGATTTTTATCGATGGATTAGAGAGTATGTTGACGGCCACACTGACATTGGTGGGTATTACAGTTCTCCTTTTTGCGCTCAATTGGAAGTTGGCCTTGCTCGCCCTGGTGCCCATTCCAATTTTAGCGATGTCCGCCGTGTTGTTCTCAAAGCGAGTCCATGGCTACTACCATGAGATCCGGAAAAATACAGCTGATTTGAGTGCGTATCTTCAAGATGCCTTATCTGGCATTCGCGAGACGATGGGCTTTAATCGGCATGACTATGAACGTGCGCGATTTGACCAAAAGAGTCAGGCCGTCAATAGAAGTACATTAAAGGCGATGTTTCTCTGGTCGGTGTATTCACCTGGCATGATTTTTATCGGGAGCCTAGGCACGGTTTTGGTCCTCTGGGCGGGGCCAAGTGAAGTGGCCTCTGGGAAGTTGTCCATTGGTGAATTGGTGATGTTTGTGTCGTATCTGGCATTGTTTTATGTGCCGATTAATCAAATACATTCGGTCAATCATATGTTGCAGCATGCCTTAGCGGCGAGTGAACGAATCTTTGAGGTGCTTGATACGAAGCCTGATGTCGTGGATCGCCCTGGTGTGGTGACTCCTGAAGGAAAGCTCGAAGGGGTAGTCGATTTGAAGGGCGTTATGTTCGCTTATCGGTCTGATGTGCCGGTGTTAAATGGAATCACCGTCTCAATCCCCGCTGGTGAACGTGTAGCGTTGGTGGGTCCGAGTGGTGCAGGGAAGAGCACGCTGATTAAATTGATCTTGCGGTTTTATGATGTCCGAGGAGGCAGCGTCTTTTTAGGAGGCATCGATATTCGAGATTTGCCACTGTCTTATGTGCGAGATCAGATAGGGTTGGTGCAGCAGGAACCCTTTTTATTTAATGGCACGGTTCGGGACAATATTGCGTATAGCAACCCTGATGCCAGTCAGTCTGAAATTGAAGGTGTCGCTATCGCGGCACGTGCACATGAGTTTATTTCAGAGTTGCCAGAAAAGTATGATACCTGGATTGGTGAACGGGGTGTGAAGCTTTCTGTGGGACAGAAACAGCGTGTGGCGATTGCACGTGTGCTCTTAAAAGATCCTCCTATAGTCATTCTTGATGAAGCGACGTCTAACATCGATACCGAAACTGAAGTGAAAATTCGAGAAGCCTTAGATGTTTTAACCCAAGGCCGGACGACTATTGTGATTGCCCACAGGCTTTCCACCCTTCAGCAGGTAGATCGGATTATTGTCTTAGATCACGGAAGTCTCGTACAGCAAGGCACCCATGCTCACCTAATCTCTCAGGGTGGGGTGTATCGAACTCTCTATGATGCCCAGTTTATGGTGTAGAGTATCGAAGAGCGTTCCTCTTTATCAGATTGCCTAGCCTCAAAAGAAATCAGGCCGACTCTCTTTTGACAAGAGAGCCGGCCCGGGAATCACCAAGATACTAATGGGCGATCTGGCGAAGAGGATAACTTTGTTTCCCCCTTATTTATTTGTGACAATGACGGTATACATTGAATTATCCTTCCCATCATTGCCCCCAAGACTGACTTGCCCCGCAGGAAAATCCTTCTTGTAAAATTCGAGCGTGGCGCCCTCTATTTTGACGACCAGTCCCGTCTTTGAAAAACTCGTCAGCCAGGAAGGTTTCTTTGAGATCGTGACGTCATGCCCCACATACACCGTGGCCGGCTGATCGATATTGAAACGGAGGAACGGGTTATTCGTGAGGTGTTTGTCTCGATTGGCGGTGCGAATGAAGGTTTGGCCAACCAAGGAGGTGGGGACGTTGCTAAATTTCCACGTTATTCGATCGATGTATGACTGGCCGCCATTGTTAAGCCCATTGGGAACGACGGCGTAGGCTCTCCCTGATTGGACCAAGAGATTGGTAACCGTGATAGACCCGCTACTGGGTGTGCCCCCTCCACCCACAGTCACTGGAATTATCGTGGACGTGGTGGTATTCCCTGCACCATCTCGGGCAATAGCTTTGAGGTTGTAGGTGTTGGGAAGTAATGCGGCGGTATCCCAATTAATGGAAAACGGTGCTGTGGTGTCTTCATTACCAAGCTGCGCGTTATTGATGAAGAATCGAACGCCGGCAACCCCGACATCATCAACGGCGGTGGCTTTGATGGAGACCACGCCGGACACCGCGTCTCCTTTGCCTGGTGCTGAAATGGAAACGGTTGGGGGAGTCGTATCAGGTCCCGGCCCTGGGCTTGGTCCTGATGACCCATTGCTAGTGACCACGACGGAATACATAATCTTATTATTCCCATCATTGCCCCCAAGGCTGACTTGCCCCGCAGGAAAATCCTTCTTGTAAAATTCGAGCGTGGCGCCCTCTATTTTGACGACCAGTCCCGTCTTTGAAAAACTCGTCAGCCAGGAAGGTTTCTTTGAGATCGTGACGTCATGCCCCACATACACCGAAGCCGGCTGATCGATATTGAAACGGAGGAACGGGTTATTCGTGAGGTGTTTGTCTCGATTGGCGGTGCGAATGAAGGTTTGGCCAACCAAGGAGGTGGGGACGTTGCTAAATTTCCAAAATGTTCGGTCAATGAATGGCTGGCCCCCATTGTTAAGCCCATTGGGAACGACGGCGTAGGCTCTCCCTGATTGGACCAAGAGATTGGTAACCGTGATAGACCCGCTACTGGGTGTGCCCCCTCCACCCACAGTCACTGAAATTATCGCGGACGTGGTTTTGTTTCCTGCCGCATCTCTTGCAATGGCCTTGAGTTTGTACGTGCCTGATGCTGATGAGGAAGTGTCCCACTGAGTAGAATATGGGGCGTTTGTATCTTCTGCTCCTACTTGTACGTCATTTGCTAGGAAGCGAACTCCAACTACCCCGATATTATCTGAAGCGGAAGCCTTAATGGAGACAACCCCAGAAACACTGGCTCCCGAGGATGGTGTAGTAATGTTCACCGTTGGGAAAGAATTGTCTGCCGGAGGTAGTGGGGTATCTGCAGGCAATTTACCGGTTATCTCATTGGAGAGCCCGCTTTTGTTATTTGCCAAGTCCTTGGCTTTAAAGGCGAAGTAATAGGACACACCTGGGGTAAGCATCCCTGGTGGAAAGTTATAGCTTTTAACCTTTCCTACCGAGATCGGTGAGTTCTTGTGATTGTAGACACCTGGTTTGTCCCCAAAAAAAATATCATATCCGGCTAGATCAGATTCCGTGTTTGCATTCCAACTCAAAGTGCCATTTCCAGTGGTTGCAGCCAATACTGTTGGTGTTTGGGTAACCAATGAAAATGGGAAGAATAAAGAGATTAAAATTACGACAAAAAATATCACCTGAGATGTTCGTTGGACTAAGGTCATGGAATGCTCCGTTACTATCTTCTTCGTGAAAAGTGAGTTTTCGGTCATCAAATTAAGACTAGAGAGAGCAATAACGGTGCCTTTAATTTTTTTTCATTAAAAAGTTAATGAAAACAAATTGTTGCGAGTAATTTTTTGATAAAATGTGCTTCGAGAAAGTTACTTGAGGTGTAGTGGTTGGCGTTCGGTATATATACGTAATTTTGGAAAAATTTGAATAATTTTAATGTCTCTCAACATAGTGGGAAGGAGGCTAAGCTAGGAAAAAAAATCCTTAGTATCACTCGGAAGGAAAAAATCTGATAGGGAACAGGGGATTGTTAGACCTGAAAATTTTGGTGGAAAAATCATTCAAAAATTCAAATAAATTTTTTTCTGAGGTAGGACACAAAATACAATTTATTCGAAAATTCATGGTCAATAAATTTGAAAAAATGACCGTCAGGGTAATTTTGACTGAATAATTCGTGTAGGAGCTTGGAAGTCGTCTCCTGGAAAGACACTTATTGTTGTTGACATAGTATTGTGATTATGATAGATCCTGCCTTTATTTTCAGGTTTTCATAATGATAACTTTTATCTAAGAGATGCCGCAGGGGGCGAATTGTCCTTTTGCGGCTTGTTTTTTTTAGGGCCAATTGAGCAAGGAAAAATCGTTTCCAATGGTCCAGGAAAAGGAGGAGCCTGTGAGTGATCGAAAGACTGGGACAGTAAAGTGGTTTAACGATCGGAAGGGATTCGGATTTATTCGAGTCGATGGCGAACAGGATGTGTTTGTCCATTATTCTGCCTTAGGAGGAGAAGGATTTAAAACTTTGAAAGAAGGTGAGCCCGTTGAATTTGATTTGGTAGAGGGAGCAAAAGGTCCCCAAGCGGCGAATGTGGAGAAAACTGCTGCAGCTCCACAATCAGCTGGCTAAAGGTAGAAAAATTTAATACCTTTTCGTGAAATTTTGGTTTCTAAAAAATGTTGAAATAGAAAAGGAGAGGTGAAAGCCTCTCCTTTTTTATTGGCCATTCGTTCATTTTTACACTCAGAATCCAAGGTAGAATCATTTGTTCTTCATGGCTGCTCTTGGTTTTTTTGAATAATAATGTGGTGGGAACCTCTTTATGGCAAATATCATCCTTCCCCCTTTATGGCGATTTCCTGATCGACTTGCTACGCCAGAATCAGTGTATCTGAAGGCCGTGTCGCGCCGGTCATATTTGAAATTAGTCGGTGCTGGGGCATTGTTGGCAACAGGAGTATTGCCTGGGTGTTCAATGCCGGTGAGTGAAGAGGAATTTTCCAAGAATCCTAAGAATTTTGAATTTTCGGATGTAGATAGGCAGGTGTATCCTGTTTCTTCAAATCCTGAGTTCAAACTCGATCGTGCGATAACTGAAGAACATATTGCTGCCCAATACAACAACTTTTATGAATTCAGCGAAGCCAAGGATGATATTTGGAAACGTGTTGGAGGGTTTAAGCCTCGGCCTTGGACGGTTGAGATTAAAGGATTGGTCAAGAACCCACAGATCATTGATGTGGATGATCTGCTCAAAACCATGCCCTTGGAAGAGCGGCTGTATCGGCATCGATGTGTAGAAGCTTGGGCGATGGCCGTCCCGTGGACGGGATTTCCTTTGAAAGTGTTAGTCAAGAACGTGGAGCCTCTTAGTACTGCCCGCTATCTTCGATTTACCTCGTTTCACGCCCCAAATATTGCGATGGGGCAACGTGGATATGGTCCGTGGCCGTATACCGAAACCCTGACTCTCGCAGAGGCCATGAACGATTTGGCCTTACTCGCAACCGGGGTCTATGGGCACCCGTTGCCTAAGCAGCATGGAGCGCCGATTCGTCTGGTGACCCCATGGAAATATGGTTTCAAAAGCATCAAGTCCATTGTGTCGATTGAATTTATGGCTGAACAACCAACAACATTTTGGAATACCATGGCACCCGCTGAATATGATGTCGTGGCCAATGTGAACCCACGTATTCCGCATCCGAGGTGGTCGCAAGCGACGGAACGAATGTTGGGAACGGATCAACGCTTTCCCACCCAACTTTTCAATGGTTACACCCCTTGGGTTGGGAGCCTCTATGGGTAATTGGGGCCGTTCAAATCTCGTGGATCCTGACATAAACATCTGGCTGTGTTGACGAGATTTTTGCCTGAAGGGTATACTTTTCTACGGTCTCTATAGGACCAGCTGTTACTCGAAACAGTTTGGAGTTGCGACCGTTCTCATTTCTGTGAATGTAACGACTCAAATATCAGAATTCATAATGTAGAGGAGGAATAGATCATGGCAATTCGTTTAGGTGACGAGGCTCCAAATTTTACGGCGGAAACCACTGAAGGGACAGTCAATTTTCATGAATGGCTTGGCACCGGATGGGGTATTTTATTTTCCCATCCGAAGGATTTTACCCCGGTCTGTACGACGGAGCTAGGGGCTGTGGCGAAAATTACTGAAGAGTTTAAGAAGCGCAATGTGAAGGTCTTGGCGGTGAGCGTGGATGCCCTCGATTCTCATAAAGGTTGGGTGAATGATATTAATGAAACGCAAAATTGCACGGTGAGCTATCCGATCATTGCGGATCCTGATAGAACAGTGGCGAATCTCTATGACATGATTCACCCAAATGCTTTAGATAATATGACGGTGCGGTCTGTGTTTGTGATTGGGCCGGATAAGAAGGTCAAACTCACCTTGACCTATCCAGCGTCGACTGGAAGGAACTTCGATGAAATTCTTCGTGTTGTGGACTCGTTGCAATTAACGGCTAAACATCAAGTGGCCACCCCAGCCAATTGGAAGGACGGGGAAGATTGTATCATTGTTCCTGCGGTGAAGGACGACGAAATTCCCGCCAAATTTCCCAAGGGCCACCGGGCCGTGAAGCCATATCTTCGGTTCACGCCACAGCCTAACAAGTAATACCTTCTCGCAAACCTCGTTCTTTCGAAAAGAGCCGCTCCACCTGGAGCGGCTCTTTTTTTATTTCTGGGATGTGAAGAATACTCTAGTACGTTTTTTCTTGCTCTGATTTTACGAGCAACGAGATATAAGCGACGAACGACGTTTTATAAATTTACGGTTGGTAGGTTTCGTATAAAGTGATATTGACTTGAAAGCCGATTTTACAGAGGCGACAACGAAAGTGCACGAAATCCTGTTCCACACTGACGTCAGTCACATGCAAATCTTCCTTATGTTGTGTGACGCAAGATTTTAGGCTTTCGGCATCCCCCTCTTTAAACGACTCAGCATCCCCAATAATACGAGAAATGGTGGTGACGGTGAGTCTATGGCGAAATTTGCAATTGACGCAGGCAATGCCAATTTTATCTGGAAGGGTGAGCATCTTAAAACTCAGCGATAGAGGATGGACCGAGAAACATTGCTGTAAGAAGGCACCACTGTTGTAAATAGTTGGCATCGTTATGATCTCGCGCTAAGTGGATAGTGGTAAAGGAGTCGACTTTGAACGGTTGCTGCCTTGGACAATGGGATATTCAAACAAGCGACATTCCAGAGCTCCATTAAAGAGAGGGGTTCGTCGTCTAGCCGCCAGTCGAATTCGTTTGGGTAAGCGTAAATCTGCCGTAAAGAGAAACGCCTGCCATCCTACGAAGTGGCGTTTCAGTGCATCGCCCAGTTGAGGGTACCATTCGTCAAGTTGTGTGTCATGCCCGCTGCGGACTCCATAGGGTGGATTGGTGATGAGCAGCCCCTGAGAATGGGTTGGATGGACCTCCAAGACATCGGCTTGGTCTATAGCAATGGCGTCCGAAAAGCCAGCAGCTTCGATATTCATTGTCGCTGCGCTCACTGCTTGAGGATCGTGATCAGAGCCAAAAATGGTGCCAGCCTCCATCGTTCCCTCTGCGTCCTGGCTTTTGGTAAGAAGTTGTGTCCAGGCATTTTGATCGAACCCTAGAAAATTTTCAAAAGCAAAAGTACGGTTACGTCCAGGAGCAATATTACAGGTAATTTGAGCGGCCTCTAGTAAGAAGGTGCCACTTCCACACATGGGGTCAAGCAACACTTGTCCAGGTGTCCAACCGGCAAGACTCAAAATGCCAGCGGCAAGGTTTTCTCGTAAGGGTGAGGGGCCTTGGGCTCTGCGGTATCCTCGTTTAAAGAGAGGCTCGCCAGTAGTATCGAGATAAAATGTACAGGTGTGGTCGTCGAGAAAGGCATAAATGCCAATGTCGGGATTGCGAGTATCAACGTGAGGTCTGCTCCCCTGAGTCTTGCGAAAGTGATCACAGATCGCATCTTTAATCCGCAGTGTCACGAATTCAAGACTGGGAAGTGGACAATGGTGAGCGCTGACATGGACTTTTATCCGGTGGTTGACGGCAAACCAGGAAGGCCAATTTAGCGCTACGGCTTTGTGATAGACATCATGCTCTGTTCGATACGAACATTCGGATATGGCCCATAACACCCGACTGGCGATTCGACTATGAAGGTTGACCCGATAGCAGAGATCAAAGGGCCCGCGAAATTGAACACCACCCTGAAGGGGAGCAATATCTTCTGCAGAGAGTTGAATCAACTCGTCACGAAGGACGGTCTCAAGCCCACGAGGACAGGGGGCGAAGAAGGTGGATTGGTGTGTCCCGTTCATAGGGACGTGCTAGAGCAGGATTCTCGAATCCAGCGCTGAAGGATTTTGGATTGATCAAAGGTAAGCACATAGTGGAAGCATTTAGGCTTATTGACCGCGAGGTTGGGATCACCCCCACCCACCAAGGAGGCTGCGGAGTTGGCCACTTGGGTCACACCCTTGCCTAAGGTATTGACTCCCATTGGATCAAGTTCGTCTTTGGTTAAGGTGTAGCGATAAATCCAGGTGGAATCACCATTGAGCAGGGATTCTTTCTTGCGCCATGGTTCTCCGAATTTGGCCACAATATCGTCCTGTGTTGCTTCCTCTACGGCTCCCTTGAGGTAAGAGTCGCGCCAATGGCTACAGGCTCCAAGTGAAAGCAGAACAAGAGCTAGTCCAGTCCAGAATAATAGGGGCATCAGATAGCGGTGAGTGCTGGTCGAGAGAAAACGAAACACAATCATGAGTCCTTTTTGTCCTCCGGTTGAATCTTTTCGGTAATGGTACGATAGAAGGCATAGCCTTGTGCGCAAAGTCCTGTCAAGATGAGGGCCAAGGCGGTGGGGAGCCACAAAGATTCTGGCTGGTCCAAACCTTCAATGCCTGACACAAAGCCCAAGGCAATGGCCAGAATGCCAATGACGCGTGCAATCCAAATGTCTGGGTGTGTTTGAATATTCAAAAGATCATTCCTGTTTCCTGAACTGCTGGTAAAGGGGGTTAATGTCCGGTCTTTAGCCAAGGGAAAAGATTGGGTGTTGGGTTAGTCCATTTCATTTACTGGGTGATTGTACGGTATTGGGGTTAAGGATTTCTAGGTGGGGCCATGGCAAGTATCCTATTGGTCTTTCACGGATTCTTATGAGGACAACGATGATTTCAGGATTGAATTGGCGGCATGGAATTCTCATCGGTCTCCTTATTGCGGGAATGGCTGTTCCATTGTTCCTTGACCCCATTCCACAAAATCTCCGCTATCATTCTTTTGCCGATACGACGACCTTTCTAGGAATCCCCAATTGTATCAACGTGGTATCAAATCTTTCATTTTTGATTGTGGGCATTCTAGGGCTATGGTCTTCTCGTTCAAAAGGGTTCGTGTTGAACTCCCCAGACAGCCGACTTGCCTATAACATTTTCTTTATTGGTGTGATTTTTGTAGGCGTGGGATCGGGCTACTATCATGTTCATCCTACCAATGCCACATTGGTCTGGGATCGGTTGCCCATGACAGTGTCGTTCATGGCACTCCTGGCCATGATTACTGGGGATTGCATGTCTCCAAACATAGGGAAGGCCCTCCTATGGCCTTTGATTGGAATAGGGGTCGGCTCGATTGGCTATTGGTATGGGACGGAACTCTGGGCAGTGGGGGACCTCAGGCCGTATGGCGTAGTGCAATTTCTCCCAATGGTGCTGATCCCCGTGATACTCAGCTTATTCGGAACGCGATCCTTACGGAGCCCATTTCTTTGGGCGACCCTTGGAACGTATCTCTTGGCAAAAGTTGTGGAGTTTTTCGATCCTGAGCTATATGCAATCACCGGATTTATGAGTGGTCATTCTCTGAAACACATCATTGCTGCCCTCGCCATAGGCTGGGTGATCTTGGCCTGCCAAAAGAGAGAGCGTAGACTCACTGACTCGACTGGATGGTGATTCAAGAGCCCTGATGATGTGACGACGGATACGCAAACTGTAACGCCCTTTATGCTACCCTTCGAAGGTATCCAGGTGAGTCGAATTGACATGTTCTCTTTACTTCAATCCATAGTGTAGGTTGGTATAACTTTTTCTACTCCCTTGCCAACTTCCGATACCGAATTCGATGGGGTTGGTCGGCGTCTTTACCTAGGCGTTTTTTGCGGTTGGCTTCGTATTCGGAGTAGTTGCCTTCAAACCAGATGATTTGGCTGTTGCCTTCGAAGGCTAAGATGTGTGTGGCGATTCGATCTAAGAACCAACGATCATGGCTACTGACCACAGCGCAGCCACCGAATTGTTCTAGTCCTTCTTCTAACGCTCGCAAGGTGTTGACATCCAAATCGTTGGTGGGTTCGTCCAGGATCAAGACATTCGCGCCTTCTTTGAGCATGCTCGCGAGGTGAACGCGATTTCGTTCTCCCCCTGAGAGATCATTTACT
>JAJDBO010000161.1 GCA_029261305.1 Nitrospirales bacterium | reverse complement strand
GGATTAAACTGATGCGTAAACTTCAGCACATCGCCATCCTTGATGGTTGCCTCCTGAGTCGAAATTTTTTGATTAATGGTCACCATCAACTCACCTTTATTCAGAAACTCCAATAAGCCTCCAAATTTCTCAGTATCACCTTCCAAAAATTCTCGAACCGTTGGCGTCCCTGTCACTTCACATTCCATTTCTTCATCTTCTACACAAGGCAGCAAGTTTTGCCCAAAGACTCTTACCGTGACCATTACCAAACACCTCTTTCTTCAAATTGAGTAAAATTTAATGCCACCATGGATACGGCCAAAATTAGATCAATAGAGCATAATATATACACGACCCTCATTGTCGTGGTAGTACCCCGCATAGTTTTCACTTCGAGGGCTGAAGCCCATGTCTTGGAGGAACATGCATGCCAATTGTTCCATTTATGGCTAAAATTTTCTGGAGTCCAGCTCTCGCATAGCAAGGCACTCTGTTCACTACTATATCCTTGTAAAACCCCTCTTTCTTCCAAAGCAAGAATTATTTCTGGGTTATGAGCATTTCGAACCATCAGATCTGTTTTCATAAGACGAACTACATAGAAACCTACCAATGAAACCAAGAAAAGTAAGATCGCTCCAGATTTCAATTCTCCTTCCGCTATCCCGTCACGCGAAACAAACAGGATCCAACCAGTAAGGGCGATTTGGAGTGCCCAGAATCGATTATAGCGATCATAAACGTTAGCATCGCAGGCTTTCCATTTATCCCATAGCAATGACAAAGCAGAATCTCCGACTCTCATTTCTTCTCAAACGCCTCTCTTACAAAAACAATTTAGGAATTTTTTCTTAAAAAAACTCTAATCACTTCAACGTTCTCCCTCAATCATTGCTCCTTAAGCATTTAAGGATCTTCTTCCAAAATCACCTGAGCAATATGCTTTACGGACGTCTTCTCAGGCAAGCCATTCTTCAATTGGATCATGCAAGCGGGACAACTCGTGGCCACGACTTCAGCCTGGCTATTTTGAATAGCGGACTTTTTTCGTTGAAATATTTTTTGTGACGTCTCGTAATCCTTGACGATATATGTCCCTGCGCCACCGGCACATCGATCGGCATCTTGCATTTCTACATAGTCGACGCCTGGCAAATTAGCTAACAGTTGCCTCGGTTGTTTCGTGACACCGGCCGCACGAAGATGACAGGACGAATGATAGGTCACTTTTTTTGCAGAGTGGTTTTTCCTCTGATTTGGCTGAGATGGCTCGCGCTCCAACGCAAATTCTGAGATGTGCTTGACCTTCTTGGCTAAACTCGTAGCGGTCTTCTCTTCAGGTTCGCCTTTGAACCATTTCTCATAATCTTTCAGCGCTAACGTGCATGAAGCACAACCCGTCACGACCGTCTCATAGCCATCGAAATTTTTGAGATTCTCGCGTGCGCCTTCTTTAGCTAAGGCTCGATGTCCATAGGTTTCGATCGGCGTGCCTGAGCACCGCTGCGTTGGTAAGTCTGGAGTCACGCCGTATCGCTTCATGACTTGAATGACAGCATCACCCACCCCATCATCAAAGTAATTGGCGGCACAGCCATGAAAGTAGGCAACCTTTTTCTCTTCCTGTAAAGGCGAAGGACTAGGCAACACGCATAACTCCTGATGTCGCTCACGTAATAAGGTTTTTGCCAAGCGAGGCAATGTCATATTCCAAGGAAATCGTGCATTGTCGGCCAGTTGTTTGAGGAGTGGCCTGGATAATGTATCAAGTATTCGACGAACCACTGGGCGATCCCATAGACTTTGAGTTCTGGCGGCCAATTTTATCAGCTTTTCGAACTTTGCCGACTGCGCATGCAGACCAAAAATCTTTCCGGCCAATGTATTAGGATGCTCAGCTCGTCGTTGAAGAATAAGTTCAGAGACATCCACATCCGCCGGACAGATCGTTCTGCACGACTTACAATTCAAGCATGCTTCCACCACACGTTTCGAATCCAAATAGCTGTAGTCTGGCGCCGTGACAATTTCAAACCATCCACGAGAACTCATATCTTCGGATTGAAACACATCGTACACCGGGCAGACCGAATTACATTTGGCACAAGTCGCACAGGCTTTGCCTAACCGTTCAAAATCAATATTTTCAGTAAATGAAGTTTCGCTTATTTTCACGCCAGGATTTAACACTCCGGCAGGATCAAGGGTCTGCTTCACCTGCACAAACAGGCCATACAATTCTTCGCCAAACATGCTCTTGACCATTTCGGCTCGTATGCGTCCATCCCCATGTTCGCCACAAATGGATCCGCCAAAACGAGTTAACACAGTTTGGTGCACCTCGTAGTAGCTCTCTTGCATCCGCTGAAAATCTTTCTGGTCGTTCAAGTCCAGTAATGGAAGAATATGTGCATTGCCATTCCCAATATGACCAAAAATTGCCACGGAGACCTGATCTTTTCCAAAGAGTGCATCCAAATATCGGATTAACTCTCCAATTTGCTCAGCAGCCACAACCACATCATCTACATAATTTATGGGTCTCTTCCTCCCATCGTATCGATAAAGGGTGGGATACAACGCTTTCCGGGCCTTCCATAAGTTTTGCTGTTCTTCAGGATCAGTGGCGATGACAGGAGCGGATGCTAAACGGTATCGCTGACAGGCCTCTTTCAATTGCGTGACTCCACCATGATCGCCGGCTTGATCGAATTCAATAAGCAGCGTGGCAGCGGCATCTTGAGGAATCGCATAGCGTGCCCGGCCAATGAGATTAAGCGTATTGCCGTCCATCACTTCCAAGGCCAAGGGATCAAGCTTCAATAAATCATGAACCGATTCGCCCATTTCTTCGAGGCTCTTGAAGTGAATCATGCCAGTGACTGTCGATCGAGGCCGGTCCACTAATTGAATCGTGGCTTCGCTAAACACTCCCAACGTGCCTTCGCTACCCACGAATAGTTTTGGGAAATCAATAATTCCCCTATCTATCCCTGCAGCCACATCGAAGAGATTATAGCCAGCGCTATTTTTACTGACGCGCGGTCGCTTGGAGTGAATAAGCTCACGATGGTCGCGTACTAAATTGACGACTGATTCGAGTGCCGTAAACTGATCAAAGGTCTGACGACATTGATGGCTGTTGAGTTGCTCAACACCAGCATTGAGCCATCCGCCAGATTCGAGGCACACGCGCATGGACAAGACATTGTCTTTGACTGACCCATAGCGCAAGGTGTGAGGCCCGGAGGAATTATTAGCCAACATGCCACCGAGCTTACACATGTCGCCACTCGAAGGGTCCGGGCCAAACATGAGGCCGGTCGGAAGCAATTGCTTATTCAATTCATTCAGCACAATTCCGGGTTGAATACGCGCCCATTTTTCTTCTTTGTTGAGTTCCAGCACTCGATTGAGATGGGAGACATCCAGAATAATGCCTGAACCAACGGCGGACCCCGTAAGGTTCGTCCCAGCCGCGCGTGTGGTGAGAGGGATGCCTTTCTGCACTGCATACTCCATCACACATTCAATATCGGCTTCGCTATCAGGTAAGACCACGACTTGTGGCGTCATTCGATAAATACTGGCATCGACGGCATAGGCACGAAGCGTTGAGGAATCGTCCTTAACTTTGACCTGGCCAAGAAGACGTCGAAGATCAGCGCCCACTGGATTTTTTTTGGTTGGATGTACGAGTGTCATGGGATCTACATTCTAGAAAGGGAACCGGAAAAGGGCAACCGGGAAGAAAGAGGAGGAAGCAACTTTCTCACCGAAACGAAAGGTAGGCTCATTCAGAGATGAAAGTAGCGAGATTGCTAGAGATTGAATAGGGAGGAAGCACAAAGATCGCTAGGCGTGCTCCTGCGCCACGACCGGCTGCTCGTCGAAGTCTTCCTCTTCAATGGAATCTTCGGACATTGTCTCTTCTGAAAGCATTTCTTCTGAATGTATTTCGCCTGAATCCGTTTCGGCTGAAAGACCTTCGGGGGTCAGGACTTCATCAGAAATGACTTCCTCAGAAGGACCTTCTTCCATAAGTGCGGCTTCGGAAATCATGTCTTCAGAGTTCACATCTTCAGAGAGAGCCACTTCTGGCTCCGTGGCATTGCTCTCTTCGAACATCGCCATCGTATCGTCGCTGAACAAATCTTGTGATTCCCCTGCTCCCAAATCCTTAAACTCACGAAGTGGGGGCAAGTCTCGAAGATCGCGTAAGCCAAACCGCTCGAGAAACACCTTACTCGTTCCATACATGATAGGACGGCCAGGACTATCTTTTCGCCCGACCATGCGGATGAGTTTTTGATCTAACAAGGTGCGCAACACGCCTGAAGTTTCCACGCCACGAATTTGCTCAATGTCCGCTCGAACCATCGGCTGTTTATAGGCAATAATCGCCAAGGTTTCCAAGGCGGAACGCGAGACTTTGGCGGACGCTTTGACTTTTTGCAATCGGGTAATCCATGGAGCACAGTCGGGACGCGTGACCATAGAAAATCCCCCAGCCACTTCTACGATGTGTAGACCACGCCCATCTTGATCGTAATCCTGTTGCAAGGCGCGCATCGCATTATTGACGACGACTTTGGGGGGACCTGCCAAGACCGAGGTCACTTTTTCCACAGTCAATGGTTCCTGCGACACGTAGAGTAATGACTCGATTATCCCCTTCAACTCCTGTTCATCTAACGAATCTGTGGCCGTATCGGCTTCCTCGAGAGGAGCCTCCTCACTGGAAGTGGGACCAGTTGGCATGAGCCCCATGGCTTCCGTCACCACCATATCGTCTGGCACTGATTCAATCGTCAATTCTTTTTCAGTGGTGTCCATTTCCATTCCCGTTTCCATTCAATCCTCCATGATTCATGGTATCTGGTCCGTCAGATTCCGTTGAACGTTGGGCGTCATCCACCCCAGCCTCTGGCAAAAATGTTCGAGAGATCCGGATAGGACCAAAGAGGTCGCCCTGAAAAATACGAACCAACTTCATACGCACCAGTTCGAGTAAGGCTAAGAACGTGACAATCACATCCAATCGCGTCGACGCATCATCAAACAATTCTGTGAAGGTGAGCTCGTGATGCACTTCCAATCGCTCAACAATCCCATTGATCCGATCCTGTACGGTCAAGGTCTCGGGGGTAATGTCTACGACCACCTGGGTTTCGGTGCGAATGACAACCTCTTGCAAGGCCTCCAGCAGATCAAACATGCTGACATCGTCCATCAGGACTTCCTTGACCTGAGGGACATGGGCGGATTCACGCTGAAACATATCGCGCCAGAATTTTTCCCGATCTGATAATTGCCCTGCCACTTCTTTGAACTGCTGGTATTCCACCAACCGTCGAACAAGTTCACTCCGAGGATCCTCGCCCTCTTCTTCCTCAGATATGGCTTCGGCCTCTTGGGGCAACAACATCCGGGACTTGATTTGGACCAGCGTGGCGGCCATCACCAAAAAATCGCCCGCAAAGGACAAGTTCAGCTCCTTCATGAGCTGGAGATATTCAATATATTGTTGGGTAATCAACGAAACAGGGATATCGTAGATATCAATTTCATGCTTGCGGATGAGATGCAGCAATAGGTCGAGAGGCCCGGTAAAGGCTTCGAGTTTTACCTCATAGGGTATTTCAATTTGTTCCATAAATCAGCTATTTCCTCGGGAAATTAGACAGGCAGGGAAATCATCAACACCCTCAAAGATATACCACTTTTAGTGGATACTGGCAACAATATTTCCATATATTGTGCCTCACGATTTATTTCGGCTGTTTACGTTCGTGCCTTCGAAATAGGAAATAGAAAAATACCAGGATTAGCCCAGCGAGGACAAATACCCCAACCAATTCTCGTGGGTCCTGCTGGCGCGTTCTTGAACGAAATTGGTCTTTGAGACTTTCCTCTGTAAATTGAGGGGCTTCCTTAAACACCACTCGAGAAAAATCTGCGGCCCCGCCAAAGGTGGCATCGGTAAAATCTGCAGTTTTATGGAATTGACTCTCCCGAAAATTGGCGCCCTGATCAAATTGAGAAAACCGGAAAAAAGTCCCCTCCTCAAAGATCGCCTCGGAAAAATTGGGAATCTTCCGAAATTGACTCCCTGAAAATCCGGAACCTTGGGTAAAGCGAGTATGTGAAAAATTAGCTTCTTGCTGAAAGGTGACTTCTAGCAATTCCGCCAATCCCAGAAATTCAACTCCCTGAAGGTCGGCGGGCCCGACAAACACCGCCTTGTGGAAACGAGTATGCGTTCCAAAGATCGTCTTTGAAAAACGAGCTTCATCCAAAAAAATGGCTTTGATAAAAAACGCTTCAACCGCAATGGTGAGATCTGACACATCAACGGGTTTCTGAAAAATGGCCCGTGAGAAATCAACCGATTGATGAAACGTACTTTTGGTAATCGAGACTTGCTCCTGAAATATCATATATCCGCGATGCACCAAATTGGTCGCAATGACTCCTGGAACATC
>JAJDBO010000017.1 GCA_029261305.1 Nitrospirales bacterium | reverse complement strand
GCGGTTGGCGCCTAAATCTGAGTGCCCCACCCTGGAAGCTGACCGAACGTGGATGACTTTCTGGGTGTCATCGAAGGCAAATTCGAGATCATCCGTAAATCGAAAAATTAACGAGGTGCATTCTGCGTGAAGATAGGTAGGTTCCTCTTCTACGATTCGAGTTCGCGGAAGGGAGGCGATGACTTTCAATATGCGCGCTTTCGCTTCCTCAATGGTTGCTTGATAGACGAGGGGTTCAATGAAATGGTCGGGGTCAGTACTTTGCGATGAAACACAATTTGGTGATTGTGGGCAGGGCGATAATTGCTTAATCCTCATAGTCTTACCGGCTGAGTGGTTCATGATTTTTTCGACTGGTGTTGTTCTTCTAATTTGAGAAGTGCCTCTTTAATGGGGAGGCCACCCCCATAGCCGACTAATTTTCCCGTACTTCCAATCACCCGATGACAGGGCACGATAATCGAAATGGGGTTTTGGCCGTTTGCGGCTCCCACGGCTCGTGAAGCGTTAGGATTGCCAATGGCTTTGGCGATATCGCCATAGGATACCGTCTTTCCATAGGGAATTGTTCGCAACGCGCACCAGACTTTTTGCTGAAACGGAGTGCCTGTTGGAGAAAGTTTGATGGTGAATGATTTCCGTTCCCCAGTAAAATATTCGTTCAGTTGCTGAATGGGTTTTTTGAATGGGGCCTCGGAATGCGTCCATTTGGGGTTTCGATTGACAGGGTGTCGCCCATCCTGGAAAGAGAGTTGCATCAACGATTTCTCATTGCCGACTAACAGTAACCTTCCGACAGGACTCTTCATAACCCAGCAGTAGGTGTGGTCGTGATTTGCGGAAGTGTTCATTTTTTACTAGGAAGAGGGAGTGTTTCTAAACGATTTCAGAATTTCAGCATAAACGTATGCTGGCAAGCAATGTCAAATAAACATAGGGCACCTCTAAAAACCGTCCCTTCCCGCGATGGCGGCGTCAGCCGCGTGCTTCTAGCCTTCGGCGCGTACAGACTTGGCGCTCTTCGCGCCGTGCGCCCTCATGTATTCGCCCATCCACTCCGGTTTTCCGCGCGCGGATTCCTTGCCCTCACGAAAAAATCCTGGTTTTTAGAGGTGCCCTATATTTTTTTATCCAAACAAAACCATGAATCCACAACGTATAACATTATCCAAAATTGTTGGAGATTAAGGAAGTGAAAATACGATGACTCTTTAGTATATCCTATGTGTGGTATTGCACGGTGTTCCATGTGCGAAATTGCTCGCATTGGAAAAATTTCATAAATTGTGTGCATATTAGTTGAGTAAATTTTCGTACAGGGTTTATGGATATCATCACTAGAGAAAATTTCAGAGAGCCTATGAATACTGTATAATTGATCCCTAAAGTTTTTATCTAGATATTATTCAGCTTGAAATGGTAGCGATTATATGGTCGGCAATTGTTGGCCTGTAAATTGCTTTTTAAATTCTCCTTGTGCCTTGACTCATGAGTAGTTGTTCTGAAATGAAACATACCTTCAAAATTATTTATCATTTTTTTAATTGACTATGAGGACACTGTGAACACCGTTTCAACGAATTATTATCGTGCATTGTTGGAAGTGACAAACATTTTAAATTCCCAACGAAATTCCGATAGTTTTTGGAGGGCGATTACCGGACAGATTCGGCATATCATTCCATGGGAGCGAGCCGGAATTACGCTGTACCATCCCGAGATCGAAGCCTTCCGGTTTTATGTGGTGGAAACCTCTCTCCCCAAGGTCGTCCTGCAGTCCGATGTGATCATTCCTCGTGAGGGAAGTGCCATTGGGTGGGTCTATGAAAACCAAAAGATTCATATTCGTCCGTGCCTCCAAGATGAACAAGTCTTTTTTGAAGACCAATATTATTATCAAGAAGGCCTCGGCCGCATGATTAATTTACCCATGATGGTTGGAGATGCCTGTATTGGAACGCTCAATATCGGGAGCCTTCAGTCTGGAGACCCTGAGCCGGAGGATTTGGGGTTCCTGGGGCAGGTCGCGACCCAAATCGCGTTGGCCATTGATCATGTTCAAGCCTATGAGCAGATTGATTTACTGCGTCAACAGTTGGCGGAAGAAAATCAATACCTTCAGGAAGAAATTCGTGAAACGCACAATTTCGGTGCCATGATCGGATCCAGCTACGTAATAAAGCAAGTCCAGGAATTAGCCGAAGCCGTGGCGCCGACAAACACCACGGTTTTGATCACGGGCGAAACAGGGACGGGGAAGGAATTATTGGCTCGGTTTGTTCATGAACGGAGCCCGCGCCACG
This sequence comes from Nitrospirales bacterium, assembly GCA_029261305.1. The sequence continues at coordinate 14,410 of JAJDBO010000017.1, read as the reverse complement.
ATAAAGCGTTTATTCGAGTCAATTGCGCGGGATTGCCAGTTGGCCTGGTTGAAAGTGAATTATTTGGTCATGAACGTGGGGCTTTTACCGGTGCAGAGCAGCGTAGAATTGGTCGCTTTGAGTTAGCCCACGGAGGGACGTTGTTTCTCGATGAAATTGGGGAAATGTCTTTGGAGGCCCAGGCCAAGTTGTTACGGGTCCTGCAAGATGGTTTGATAGATCGACTTGGGGCTATGCAGTCAGTCCCTGTGGATGTTCGAATCATTGCGGCCACAAATAGTGACCTAAGCGTCGCCGTGGCGAATGGTCGGTTTCGGTCTGATTTATTTTTTCGCCTCCATGTGTTTCCCATCAATCTCCCTCCCCTCCGCGAGCGTGCTAGCGATATTCCTCTCTTAACTCGGCATTTCATGGACCAATTCAAGGCGAAGTTCAAGCGATCCTGCCATATCATTGAAGAAAATTGTTTGGAGCGTTTACTGAGCTATGCCTGGCCAGGCAATGTTCGCGAGCTGCAAAATGTGATTGAGCGAGCGATGATCCTTTCCAGCGGTCATGAACTCAAAGTCAGTAAGGCCCTTTTGCAAGCACCAACAAGTCAGGAGAAATCTGTCGGCTCGCATACTTTAAAAGATTCCGAGAAGTCTAAGATCATCGATGCACTCGAATTGGCGGGATGGAGAATTAGTGGCCCGTCTGGCGTTGCCGCACGATTAGGGATCAACGCCAGCACCTTACGCAGTCGCATGAAGAAATTGGCTATCAGCAGACCAAGTCCCTCAGCAAAGTCCCTTAAAAGTTTCCTCACGGTTGTATTCTTACCCTCCTATTGGTGGGAGTTAGCAATTTTTATCTAGTTGCTAGTACCTATTCTCTGTTAAGTATTATTACAGACTCTGCAAGAATTTGAGCTTCGCGATAACTCGCAACTTGGTCGCGTTTATCGTGAGTGATCGTGAGTAATCGTAGGTGTTCCTTCCCTGTCTGTTTCTTTTTGATTCTGTAATTTCTTTTATTTTTTAATACGTTAAGGTCTTTTTCAATTAGATAGTTAAAATTGGAATGTGAATTGCTTGTATACGAGTTGTACTGGTCTATCTAAATGCGCAAAAAAGCGAATAACCGTTGAGTCTTGCGAGTCACGGGAAGGAGGTGGTGAAGGGTTTTTTTTACAAAGGTGTGGTGTGCTGTAAATCATACGGAATCGGCAGCCCTACATTTCTTTTGGCCGTTATTCATTATCATCCGAAGGAGGTTTGACCTATGTTTCTTTCTAGAAGGCAGTTTTTAAAGGTCACCACAGGTACGGTGGCCGCAGTCGCGTTAGCCGATAAGGCGTTGGCGTTGACCGCGCTGCAACCGGTCGTCGAAGTGGGGAATCCACTGGGCGAGTATCCTGACCGCGCCTGGGAGCGTGTGTACCACGATCAGTATCGCTATGATTCATCCTTTACTTGGTGTTGTTCGCCTAACGATACCCATGCTTGTCGCGTTCGGTCATTTGTCCGAAACGGTGTGGTGATGCGTGTGGAGCAAAACTACGATCATCAAACCTACGAAGATTTGTACGGCAATCGCGGAACCTTCGCGCACAATCCTCGGATGTGCTTGAAGGGCTACACGATGCATCGTCGGGTGTATGGTCCTTATCGGCTTAAAGGCCCCTTGATGCGACGTGGTTGGAAAGCCTGGATGGACGATGGTAGCCCAGAGTTCACCCCGGATGTCATGAGCAAATACAAATTCAATGCCCGTTACCTTGATGACATGTTGCGTGTCAGCTGGGATACGGCATTTACCTATATCGCCAAATCGATGTTGATCATTTCAGAACGTTACAGTGGTGAAGCTGGTGCTCGTCGTCTCCGTGAGCAAGGTTACCCACCGGAAATGATTGAAATGTCCAAAGGTTCTGGCGTGCGTTGCTTTAAGTTCCGCGCTGGTATGCCAATTTTGGGTGTGATCGGAAAAATGGGAATCACTCGTATGAACGGTGGTTGTGGAGCGTTGCTTGACACCTACATTCGTAAAGTGAAACCAAATCAAGCCCAGGGTGGACGTTATTGGTCCAACTACACCTGGCATGGTGACCAAAACCCAGCCCATCCTTTCTGGTCTGGTGTGCAAACCTCTGACATCGATATGAACGACATGCGATTTTCCAAGCTGAACACCAGCTGGGGAAAGAACTTTGTTGAAAATAAGATGCCAGAAGCTCACTGGAAATTAGAGAGCATTGAGCGTGGTGCACGTTGTGTCGTCATTACGCCAGAATACAACCCAACCGCGTATCGTGCGGACTACTGGATTCCAGTACGTCCAGCCACTGACGCGGCGTTGTTCTTGGGTGCTTGTAAAATCATCTTTGATGAAAACATGCATGACCATGATTTCTGCGCGGCATATACAGATATGCCAATCTTGGTGAGAACGGATACATTGCAGTACTTGGATCCACGTGATGTGATCCAAGGGTATGCGTTACCTGACTTCTCCAAGACCTATTCTGGAAAAGTTCAGACATTAGATCCAGCCAAAATTGCCCGCCTTGGTGGGTTTATGGTGTGGGATATCAATAAGAATTCCGCAGTGCCGATCCATCGTGAACTTGTGGGCTGGCATTTCCGTAATAGCGGTATTGAACCAGCAATGACCGGTTCGTATCGTGTGAAATTACTCAATGGTCGTGAAGTTGACGTGTTGCCAGTATTCCAAATGTATCAAGCGCATTTGCAAGATTACGATTTGGATACCGTGCATCAAATCAACAGAGCACCAAAGGATTTAATCGTCCGTTGGGCTCGGGATAGTGGAACGGTGAAACCTGCCGCCATTCATAATGGTGAAGGGACGAACCATTACTTCCACCAAACGATTATTGCTCGCGGTGCCGCGATGGTCTTGATCATCACCGGTAACGTTGGGAAGTTCGGAACAGGGCAGCATACCTGGGCCGGTAACTACAAAGCTGGTATCTGGAACGCCACGCCATGGTCTGGTGGTGGACTTGGTACGCACACTGCAGAAAATCCATTCAAAATCAGTTTAGACCCGAATGCACATGGAAAAGAAGTACATGTCCGAGGGTACTACTATGGTGAGGAAGTTGCTTACTGGAACCATGGGGATACGGCGTTGATTGTCAATACGCCTAAGTATGGACGCCGGGTCTTTACCGGTAAAACCCATATGCCAACCCCAAGTAAATTCCGTTGGGTAGCAAACGTGAACGTGTTGAACAACGCCAAACATCACTATGACATGGTGAAAAACGTTGATCCTCATCTTGAAACCTTGATCACGCAAGACGTGGAAATGACGTCTGACGTCAACCACAATGACGTGGCCTTGGGTGTTAACACCTGGATGGAGTTCACTTATCCAGAGCATACCGCTACAGTGTCTAATCCCTGGTTCCAAGTGTGGAAGGGTGGCATTCGGCCTCTCTACGACACTCGTAACGATTTGGATACAGTTGCTGGTGTGGCCGCGAAGCTCACGGAAATGACCGGTGATAAACGGTTCCGTGATTACTTCAAGTTTGTATATGACAATCGTGTAGACGTCTATGTGCAACGGTTGTTGGATGCGAGCTCCACGGGATATGGTTACAGCGTGGATACCATGTTGAAGTCAGAAAAAGGCTGGATGGTAATGTGTCGTACCTACCCACGGCAACCATTCTGGGAAGAAACCAATGAATCCAAGCCGCAATGGACTCGGACCGGTCGGTATGAAAACTACCGCATTGAGCCTGAAGCCATTGAGTATGGGGAAAACTTCATTTCGCATCGTGAAGGTACGGAAGCAACGCCTTACCTGCCAAATGCGATCATGACAACCAACCCATATGTGCGGCCTGATGACTATGGTATCCCCATCACGGCTCAGCATCATGATGACAAAACGGTGCGTAACATTGCGTTGCCATGGCAGGAAATCAAACGGTACTCCAACCCATTATGGGAAAAGGGATACCAGTTCTATTGTGTGACTCCAAAGACCAGACATCGCGTACACAGTCAGTGGTCCGTCAATGACTGGGTTCAGATGTATGAATCAAACTTTGGTGATGCATATAGAATGGATAAACGGACACCGGGTGTTGGTGAACATCAATTGCATGTGAACCCACAAGCGGCTAAAGATCGTGGAATCAACGACGGTGACTATGTCTATGTCGATGGTAACCCAGTGGATCGTCCATATCGTGGTTGGAAGCCATCTGATCCGTACTACAAAGTAGCGCGGTTGATGATTCGTGCGAAATACAATCCAGCCTTCCCATACCATGTGACGATGGCCAAACATGCGCCATATGTTGCCACCGCGAAATCGGTGAAAGGTCATGAAACGCGACCAGACGGACGCGCGATTGCCATGGATACGGGATATCAATCAAACTTCCGGTACGGGGCCCAACAGTCCTTTACTCGTGACTGGTTGATGCCAATGCATCAGTTAGACTCGTTGCCAGGTAAACATGCCGTGGCATGGAAGTTTAAATTCGGGTACCAAGTGGACAACCATGCGGTCAATACCGTACCAAAAGAATGTCTGATGCGCATAACCAAAGCTGAGGACGGTGGTATCGGTGGTCGCGGTCCATGGGAGCCAGTCCGAACCGGGTTTACACCAGGCCAGGAAAATGAGTTCATGATTAAATGGCTCAAAGGCGACCACATTAAGATCAAGGTGTAATTTGTTTATATCCTGAGGGAGGGGAATGGTTCTTCTCCCTCAGAATCCAAGATCAAATGTGGAACTTTAGCAATTGAACTTTAAAATGGTTCATATGAAACGGAGGATATCATGCCAGAAGTTTATAATTGGCAATTAGGACGGAAGATGCTGTATCCCTACGAGGAACGGCATCCGAAGTGGCAATTCGCCTTTGTGTTCAACATTAATCGTTGTTTGGCCTGTCAAACCTGTTCAATGGCTGATAAGTCAACTTGGTTGTTCTCAAAAGGCCAGGAATACATGTGGTGGAACAATGTGGAAACCAAACCATACGGTGGTTACCCACAATTCTACGATGTGAAAATCACGCAGCTCATTGAGCAAGTGAATCCAGGCGGACAGGTTTGGAACGTCCGTGTGGGTCGCAAACACCATGCGCCATATGGCGTGTTTGAAGGAATGACCATTTTCGATGCGGGTGCCAAAGTCGGCCAAGCTGCCATCGGATACATTCCTACTGACCAAGAATGGCGGTTTGTGAATATTTATGAAGACACGGCGACTTCAATGCGTGCCATCGTGGAAGGCATTGATAAAACCGGCTTCACCAAAGAAGAACCATGGAAAATGCAAGGCAGCAGCTTGCCAGAGCATGAAACCTACTTCTTCTATCTCCAACGTATTTGTAATCACTGTACGTATCCTGGTTGTTTGGCAGCCTGTCCAAGAAAGGCCATTTACAAGCGGCCTGAAGACGGGATTGTCTTAATCGACCAAAACCGTTGCCGTGGTTACAAAAAATGTGTGGAACAATGTCCATTCAAAAAGCCAATGTATCGTGGAACAACTCGGGTGACCGAGAAGTGTATTGCATGCTATCCACGTGTAGAGGGTAAAGATCCTCTCACAGGTGGTGAGCCAATGGAAACACGTTGTATGTCGGCGTGCGTTGGAAAAATTCGCTTACAGAATCTCGTCAAAATTGGCGAAGATGGTCTGTGGGCGGAAGATCGCTGGAACCCACTCTATTACACCATTAGGGTGGAACAAGTGGCGTTACCATTGTATCCTCAATGGGGTACCGAGCCTAATGGGTTTTATATCCCACCACGGCAGGCCCCACGTGGCTACATCCGGCAGATGTTTGGACCGGGCGTGGATTCAGCCATTGAGAAGTACCTGGTACCAAGCCGGGAATTGTTAGCAGTTCTCCAATTGTGGAGAGCCAGCCAACAAATCATTTTCCGGTATGACGTGATTCCTGGACCTCTCGTGTTTGAGACCCAGATTCATGGTCGTCGGTTCCAGATGTATAACGACACCGTGTTGGGCTTTAACAAGTCCGGCAAAGAAGCGGTGCGACAACAGGTGGAAGAGCCAATTTACATTCGGCCAGCCGAACGGGTCACCTGGTTGTAAGGTTCTTGGCCATTGGCCAATAGGTCCTGGAAAACGGGGTCGAGACTTAAATGTCTCGGCCCCGTTTTTTTTTAATTTTGAATTAATGAAATAGGCAATATGGGATTTGGATAGAGGAATGATGTTATAGAAAAATTCCAAATAATAATATTTTTAAAAAAGGGGTTTATTGATTAATTAGGCGGGGACAGAGTAGTTGGAAAATCAAAAGGTATATTGGAATTTAAAAATTGGATATGGTCTTCAAATAAAAATTTGGATTTATTTTAAGTTTGAATGGCTAATCAATGGGGGGTGCGTAGGCCTCGTCACGTCTTTCTTTGGCTTCCATCTTTGCGGCTTCTTCTTCATTGGCTATAGCGTAAGCTTGGTCAATTTCAAATAAATCTTGGGAGGTTAAATACCGAATGGCAGTTCCACCAAGAATCTTTTTTTGGGGGGTGCCTTTAAGTTGAATATTTGTTACCGCATCGGCCTCTAAATTTCTTGCCATTTGAAGAAGTATGACATGAAGTTCATCCCAATTAACCGATTTTTTATCTTCCGGTTGATGAGCTTCCATTTCATCTAGTGATTCATAGGGAACGTCAGGAAATGAATCTAGGATGGGAATGAGGCGATCGGTGTTGGTATTTTCTATGGGAAGAGCTTTAGGAGCGGGTTCTTCCTTTCGTGGTGCACGGGCAGCATCAATATTAAAGGTTTTTAGGCGTAGGGCAGCTAATGCCGCTTCATGTTCATTGCTGCTGGTCATAAGCCGGCGAAGTTTTTCCATGCGCTCTAAGGCTTCCTGAAGGCTCATACGAGCCCCTGTCTTACGTAGTGCATTTACAGGCATTCTGCGACTCCACTGGTTGAAAAATTCTTTATATATTAAAAAAAAAGAATTTTTGATGTGGAAAGTATAAAAAATTAAAAAAAGGACTCAACCTTGGAAGAAGTTCAATCCCAATATTCTAATAGATATCTACCTATCCAAAAATAGTGTTGTCAACTTATCTAAATATTGAAAATATTTTGAAATATCAATAAAAAGAAAATATTGGAAGATAGGAATACGCGAAGATCGGAGAATTGGAACCTGGTTTGGAATGTTTGGGCCTATCAAGGTGGAATTTGGTTAGCCCTTTCAATTAACTTTTGAAAGCATAAACAAAGCCTTAATTTAATACTAGGTTTAACAATATGTATTTTTAATATCCCCGGAGGAAAGAACTTGTAATGACTATATCTAAGAAGTTGTGTAGATGTCCGTTTTCGACCTTTTGATTCCCTCGGCTGGAAGGGGATGGTTGGGCGAAGGAAGGCCTCCCAAGAACCCCTTAGGATGAGGCCCAGTGAATTGTTGATCGGATGTTTAAGGTACTACTTGATGAAACCCAGTGGGTGGAGTCGGTGGAGTCACATCAACTTCACCGCCTGATGCATTACATACAAAGCCCTTGATTTCAGGATAACTGGAGCTATTGAAGCAGGGGGCAATTTCTCCTGCAATGGGTGACTGCCCATTATTGAACATATTTTGATTTGTGAGCCCAGGCCCTGGTGCTCCGACCATTTTGATTGCACCTGTTGGGTCAAAAGTCGTTTCCGGCACAATGTAATCTGGTTGTTGTTCTAAATAGTAAACTTGGAAATCATTTCCTGTGTTGTTGTAATTAGTGACGAAGACCTCGTTTTTGACGAGAAGGTTTAAATAACTTCCCGTGTGGAAATTCATATCTATATCATACTGAGTAAAATTCTCATACGAGGTTCCAATCGCGTTAACTTTCTGGAAAACGACATCTGCCATCGTAATTGTCCGGGCTGGCAAACCTATTCCGTTGTTATAGCGAGCGACCGGGTCTATGGTTATGTTCTTATAATTTCGAAAATTCGTTTGGCCAATATACACGATTCCTTGATTGGGGGCCTCCCCACTTTCGACACGAAAATTTGGGGCCTTTGGAGGACTCATTCCCGTTTCGAGTGATTGAATGTCTCCATGAATGAGCCGAAAATTCAAATTTTCTGCAACATGAAAATTGACTCCGATCCCTCGGTTTACATCTTTATCTCCGTAGCCCGTATAGCCTTCCATTGTCACTGGATTGCTTTGGTGGCCCCAATACCCATTTCCATAAAAATTCCAGGCACGAAAATCTTTCACCAAGTCTGTGAATTCTGAGCCATTCGAGTCAGTAGAAATGCCTTCATAGTCTTTGATGAGCCCATGTTTCACTGCACCGTAGACTTCGTTTCGTGCGAATTCGAGAATCGGCAATCCCTTGGTGACTGATACAAATTCACTTGGATCTGCACCGGGAGTATTTGGGATGCTGATGACTCCATTTTTCATTTGAGCCTGATATAACGCATAACCCATCCGCCAACCATGCCAGTCCACCTTGTCATTACCTTTGATAGGTTCGATGATACTTACGGGGAGAGGAACAACATTAGCCGCGACATTGTCGCGTATTCGATTATTCACCTTAAGGTAAAACCCTGACCCCTCATTGCCCTTTATTTTTTTAATGCCAGAGGTAATACTTTTAGCTCCAGTTCCCTTTACCCGCATCACAAAATTTTGCTCTACTACGTTTTCAGTTTCTGAGCCTTTCCACATGGCTATGCCGGAGCCCATCGTGTTGTAGCAGACATTTTTTTTGATGAGGCCGTAGTGGCTGTCGATAATTCCCAGGCACCACCGAAAGGCATGGTCCATTTCTCCACCATCTACGGCATTCCCGGCTAGTGTATATTGATGGGAATTGATTGCTGGGAAGGGGCCTATTAGGTGATAGAGGGTTATCGGAGTGCGGTAAAGTTGGTTTGTGGCAATCTGGGTAGCATTTCCTGACGCATCAAAGAGGGTGTGATTGTGAGGCATTACGGTGGTGCGGCCCAGATCTCGAAATGCGGCGTACCGAATGTCAATGTTGGCTCTATGTGCGAAGAATGTATAACCCCTCGTCCCCACCGGATTGAGGGATTGAAATACTACATTGCGCGTGAGGTTTCCTACGTGAGGGAGAAATGCCAAATTGCCATCCCCGTCACGGCCACCTTTGTGATCAAAGGCGAGTGATTGATCCAGGGTGACAAGTGTCCCAGACACACTTTGAAGGGTCCGAGCTTCCCACTGTGGAATATAGGCTTCAGCGTCTTCATTTTGTGTCAGTTGTCGAGTGTCGGGTATGACAAGTCGATCACCTGTTTGCCATCCTGTGATGGATTTTGCCAAGGAGATAGTCGAGGTCCCCACGGTGGGTTCGGTGTTTAGACGAACGAAGGTATCAGAAAGCGGGGCACCATGAACGTTCAGCGTTCCAAAAACTAAAAGACCATTTCCGTATTGAGCTGGATCTAATGTGGCATCGAGAGATCGGTCAGCAAAAAAAATAGATGCGGTAATATTGGATACTATCGGGTTACTAGTTGTCCCGATTTGCAAGGTTCCCCCTTCTTTGACCATCAGGGTACCGACCGTTAATGACGTATCAGATGTTGGGACAAACGATAAGGCACCATTGGGCACCACAGCCAAATCATAGACTTCGGTTTGAGTATCGTATGTGACATTATGTTGAATAACCACGACATCATTGCTGCTTGGTATAGTGCCACCCCAGGTAGCAGATGAGGACCAATTGCCATTGGTTACGGATGTAATAATGGTGCGTCCTTGAGCAAAGCATACATGGGAAATGTCGGGGATCCAAGAATCAGAGGGTATACTGACATACGCATCCGTTGGACATGCCGAAGCCAACACTGGCCGGATGGTGGTAAGGGGGGTTAGTGCAATGAATAATATTACTAAGACGAAACCAATAGGCGTTTGGTAAGAAAAGTGAGAAGAGCGAGACATGTGAGATCCTCCGATTCGCTGTAGCATACCGATCAATCTATCAAGCACGAGATCAATGAAGGAGCAAGTTCAGTAGCAATAGGGCATCCAAAAAACCCAAACATACTGAATTTCGATTGCAAAAATATTAATGCCTAACAAGTGTGAAGTTTAGAAAAGAATCAGCTTTTAGAGGTGCCCAATAAAATTTTTTACCTTCAAAATTGTTGGTTTTACGATCGGGAATACACCATGTTGATCACACTGAGGCCTGGATCGTCGTGAGAGAAGGCATCAACCCCTTCATGTCGATTCGGTTGAATTTGGAAGGAGCTTTAGCTTGGCAAAGGAGATGCGATAAGTTGAAACGATTGCGTTGCGTTATATCGAATTATTGAGAGGTCGCCCTAGAAGGCTTTGGTCCTCAATGAGAAGGTTTTGACTCAGAGTTGGGCCCTTTGTACATTGGGGCGGATAGGAATCTGAAGTTTTCCAAAGACATGTGACCTCCTAACGAGAAAATGGCCATGAAATTGAGAAAATTGGTAATAAATCCCATCAGAAATTTTTGCTGCATGTTGATGTTGGACAAACAGGGAAATGGATCACGTGATGTACCTTCGTATTCTAATTGTGTGTTTGCTGTTGTTGGCAATTTCCATGGATTCTTTTGCATTCCAGGTGGAGGCTAAACCACCTCCCGCATTAGACGGTCATCTTCAGGAAATTGCGAAGCTGGTCCAAGGATCTCCTGTGATCGATATTTCCGATGGGTGGTTTCTCATGGGCACCATTCGAAAGGATGATGATCCTTTTGGATTGGAAACGCAGTATGACGACACAGAGTTTCCGCAGCGTCGAATTTGGCTGGATGCGTATTCCATCGACCGCGATGAAGTGAGTATGGCCGAATACTTGGCGTTTTTATATCAACAAGGTCTTCCCGTTCCCCATAAACTTCGGCACCTCATCTGGCATTTAATCGATGTACATGTTCTTCCAGGCTATGTCATGGCGCGATGGCCTGCCATGTATATGGATTGGAAAGAGGCCGATCAATTTTGTCGAACACAAAATAAGCGATTGCCGACAGAAGCTGAATGGGAAAAGGCCGCCCGAGGGCCAGAAGGAAATTTATTTCCATGGGGCAGTAAGGTGCCTGATGGTGATTTAGCGGTATCAGGCCTATACCATGTGCATCAAATCCCGCTAGTTGCGGCTGTAGACAGTTTTGAAGAAGGGCGAAGTCCGTACGGACTCAGTCATATGGCTGGCAATGTCCGGGAATGGGTCAATGATTGGTTCGGGCTAGACTATTATCCCCGGATGCCAGAAAGAAATCCTCAAGGCCCTGAGGTGGGACGATATAAAAGTGTGCGAGGTGGGTCATGGCGTAGCAGACCCCAACTCTTACGAACGGCCACGCGCAATGGGGCAACCCCCTCCACCCGTTCGCCCAATGTGGGATTTCGTTGTGCCAACTCTCAATAGGCCAAAATTTATCTTCAAGATTTCAATCCGACTTCATAGGTGATGTTTCCACTGGCGCTCCATCTGTAGATACATGAAGGACGCTGTCCAGGTAATCATCACCAGTCCGGTTAATGCTTCCATACCAGTGAGAAATCGTAGTGCTCCATTTGGAATAATGTCACCGAAGCCTAAGGTCGTATAGGTGATGTACGAGTAATATCCGCAGTCTTGAAGACCCAAAGCGAATTCTCCCCCCAAGGTCCCCGCCTGACCAGAATGAATCAGGAAATAATAACCCAACGCAAAGAGCCAGATTTCCACGACATGGGCGATCAAAGCGCCGATCACCCCAAAGGCTACCCATTGCCGGGGCCGTTTATGAGCATTGGCCATATACCTGGCAATATAATAGAGAGCCTCATAGTGGATGACTACAGAGAGGCCGACTAGCAGGATGGTAATGAGCAGTGTAAGAAGCATTGAGAGTGCCGTCGATGGTGAAAAAGCGATGGCCAAAAAAGTCTAGGGCGAAGATATTAGCGACGAACGTGAACCACTAAGTTATCAATCAATCGAATGGTTTCCAATCGAATGGCGCCTAGCAATACCACCTTCCCTTGAACTTTAGATAGAGGCTCAAGTGTTTGCGCATCGCAGCACGTCAAATAGTCAATTGTCAGGTGTTGAGGGCGATGTAAGACTTTTTCCATGGCTTGGCAAATTTGTCGAGGGTTGTTTTGACCTTTGGTAATGGCCTGTTTCCCTGCGGAAAGAGCTTGATAGAGGAGCAGTGCATGTTGACGATCAGATGTTCCCAAATATTGGTTTCGAGAACTCAACGCCAATCCATCTGGATCGCGAATGGTTGGGCAGAGGGTGAGCCTGGTCTCCCATGCAAGGTCCTTCACCATTTGTTGAATGACCAAAAATTGTTGGTAATCTTTTTGGCCGAAGAATGTTCGAGTCGGGCGAACAAGATTGAGCAACTTAGTCACAATGGTGGTTACCCCGTCAAAATGTGTGGGCCGATGTTCGCCCTCCCATCGTTTGGAAAGCGTGTGGACACTCACGATAGTTTGAAATTCTGGTGGGTAGAGGCTGTCCAATTGGGGGATGAATACGACATCGACGTGTTCATCACGGCAGAGAGCCAAATCTTGCTCCTGAAATCGAGGGTAACGACGAAAATCTTCGGTTGGGCCAAACTGAAGCGGGTTTACAAAAATGCTGACCACGACCGTTTTGCATATGCCACGGGCACGTCTGATTAAAGATCGATGGCCATCATGTAATGCCCCCATGGTGGGGACAAACCCAATAGAGGTCTGGCTGGCATCTTGTTGACGTCGCCAAGTGTGACAAGCCTGAGTCGTGCGAATGGTACGCATTTAATTTTTCGGTGGTGGGGAACAGGAAGATCCCGTGTGGTAATGCGATCCAGGTACGAGATTGAGTTTTCGAACATCGTGAGTATCTGGCAGTTGGTCAAGCAGCGCTTGAACCGTTTGGTGGTACAGGGGATGGACCCAGGTTGAATCGAGTTCCGCCATCGGCATTAAGACAAACCGGCGTTGATGAAGTCGAGGGTGTGGAACTGTCAGCAGTGGAGTGTCGATGCTCTGTTGCCCATAAAACAAGATGTCTAGATCAATGGTGCGGGGATTATTGCGCTCATCAGGATTGCGACCAAGCCCTCTTTCTGTTTCTTGGCAAATGGCCAACAAGCGCTCGGGAGGGAGTTGGGTGTCAATCCGAACAACGCCATTATAAAACCACTCACCCCCTTGATCACCTTCCATGTCAACGGGCTCTGTCTCGTAATATGAAGAGATGCCAGTGACTTGGGATTGAGGTAGTAACCCCATCAAGGCAATGGCACGGTCACAAAAGTCTTGGCGATTTCCTTGGTTGGAGCCAAAGGCAACAAAGGCGATTTCGGTACTCATGGTAGATGAGTCCAGTCTTTCAAATAAGAAATGAGGGTCGTAGCCGCTAAATCTTTGTTTACCACCCGATCTTTTTCATCCGATCCACGGCTTCAGCTAAGCGATCTTTCGTGGTCGTGATTGTCATGCGAATGTAGCCTTCCCCAGGTTCGCCAAACCCATTGCCTGGAGTCGTCACAATTCCGGCCTTCTCTAGCAGATGAGCTGTGAAGGAAGCAGAAGTATAGCCCTTGGGCACTTCCATCCATACATAAAATGCTGCGGAGGGGGTATCAAATTGAAGACCAAGGCTTCGTAATCCAGCCACTAATATATCACGCCGTTCTTGGTAAATGGTTCGTAGACCATTGGTCAGCTGATCATCAGTTTTCAGTGCCGCAATCCCTGCTTCCTGTACGGCCTGAAATTGTCCTGAATCAAGATTGCTTTTAATCTGTGCCAATCCACCAATGGCATCCGCACGTCCTACGGCAAAGCCAATTCGCCAGCCGGTCATATTAAACGTCTTGGACAAAGAGTGAAATTCAATGCCCACATCCATAGCCCCATCGGCTTCTAAAAAACTCGACGGGCGTTTCCCATCATAATAAATTTCGGAATAAGCGGCATCGTGACAAATGATAATATGATGCTCTTTAGCAAACTCAATAGCCCGTTTAAAAAATGCCGTGTCCATAATGACGGACGTAGGATTATTCGGCGAATTTAAAAACATCAGTTTGGCTTTTTTCAGTACGTCTTTGGGGATTGTATCAAAATCTGGCAGGAAACCGCTTTGTTTGGTCAGAGGCATTTCATAAGCGGTGCCCCCGGCAAAACTCGAAGCGACTGGATACACTGGATACCCAGGGCTTGGCACGAGTACCACATCACCAGGATCGATAAATGCCATGGGAACATGGCCAATACCTTCTTTCGAACCAATTAAGGTGACGACCTCTGATTTAGGGCACGCCGTCACGTTAAAACGTCGCTTGTACCAGTTGGCGACTGCCGTACGAAAGGACAACATCCCGCTCGAAGATGGATATTGATGGTGTTGCGGTTTGGTCAC
>JAJDBO010000160.1 GCA_029261305.1 Nitrospirales bacterium | reverse complement strand
CATTTGATGTTTAATGACACGAGCAGCCTCCAAATGATCCTGACAGTGGTCCCAGAGGAAAAGGTCGAACCCATTCTCTCTGGGCTCAAGCCATTCTTGGAACGGCACTCTGGAAGCGTCTTTGTTTTAGATGCCTGTGTTCTTAGGAGAGACCATTTTGAATCAACAGAGCCTTAGCGCTTCAAGGATAGATTGAGGAAGAGTTAAACTGAGATGGGCTCCCACGTCGCATCAGGGTTGTATCGATGAAACTTAGAGCTGTTCGGGTCTAGTGCCACGAGATTGAGCCATTGATTATGGAAGAGCTGTTGAAGGATTACATGCTTTTGAATGATAGCTGAGATCACACTCGGCGAGTGCTCGATAATGGCCAGCAGTCGCATGGGTTCGTGGTAGTGAACATTCCCGTTGTTCACCGTCTGCAAGGGAAAGCCCATCTGCAAATCGCTTTGGCTTCCCAACATCATCCCCACTCCACCCACCACATTGTGCAACACTTTACTCCCACTGCCATAAGCCCATGGATCAACGGCAGAAAAATAATATCCCATGTTAATCCATTCGCCAACGATCAACGGTGCAGTCATGATTTTTTCGAGGATGGCACCTTGAGGATCGGCAACAGAATTATAGGAATGCAAGAACACTCGACCACCGAGATCCAATCCTTTGGTCAGTTGCCTTCTTCCGATTAAAAACGCGCCATTGCCTGCCAATCCCCATTCCGGTCGAGGGTTGGCCCAATCACAGCTGCGTTCCTCTACATGTGCAAATGCCTTTTCCGGAGAAATTTCGGTCGGGGCGCTGGGAATGCGATAGCACCGCTCTAGAGCCTGGTTGGCTCCGGCATTTTCTAGATCAAGTATCAAAACGCGTAGATCTTCTTTGTGGGTGTCAGGAAACTCCTCCAGATCGTAAAACGTGACTCGATCCGTCGTGGTATTGTGCTTGCCTGGAAGAAACCAAGTGTCCTCTGGAATAGGCAGGCCCTTGTCTTTGAGGATTCGGCGAACTTCCGGGTCATTGGCCATGGCCGCAAACACGCGTGCATTCGGATCCCCTGGGGCACCACCACATGCGCCACAATCCAATGCGCCGAAATAAGGATTGTTGTCCGTCTCACTCCCGTGCCCGCACAAACAAACCAACCGCGCGTAATTTTCCGTGAGCCCCATGGCCCGCAACCCGTTTTCGATAAACGTCGCGCGTTCCGTCAAAGAGAAACCCTGTGCGAGCCCAGGAGGAATTCCTTCAGCATTCACCTCACCTGCTTGCGGCTGTTGAGGATCGGAGGGTGCTGAAATCGAGACCTGTGTCGGCACTGTATGCGTAAACCAACGATCAATGGCTGATGTGATGGCATGAAATGGTTTTTGAAGCAATGTTTTGCCCACCAGACCAACGCTAAAAAATAACCCCACCACATCAATGACCATCATCGACCCAATAGGGTGATGCTTCAGATCGTGAAAAAGATGACGTCCCAATTGATGCCATCGTGTGCCAGAAGAATATTTCTGTAAGGCCTGCTCCTCTCCTGTTCGAGGCGTCTCTGAGACTGCATGGCTAGGTGAAAGCAACACAGGACACAAGGCAGCCCGTTCTTCGCTATCAAAGGCTTGATGGCTGATAGGAATACCAAAGAACCCCGCGAAACCAAACGTCTCATAGGGGCCTACGGCTTCAATATGTCGTCGGAATGATTCCGATCGCACATCGATACAAAAGACTAGTTGCGCCCGTGGCCTCGTTTCTATGGTCGGGACCATTCCTTGATGGCCCGTAAGTTTTTGAAGAATATTCCCTCGAAAAACCTCTTCATAGGCTTCGAGCCACACTGGACTATGGCGATCATCGTGAAAATCATCGAGCCAATTCAATAAGGTTTGAGCATCGGAGGAGGTGAGGTCATGCAACTCCATAGGGGATAATTCAAGAAATTGTGCAAGGTGAAATAGCCGCCAGGCATCTCGGCAAATTGCCTGCGTTTTGGGATCAACATTATGAACGCCGCCTTCCGCCACACTTTCATATTCTTCCGGTCGATCTTGCCAATAGGTGATCAACGAAGAAAGGGTTCCATCAATCCCCCATTCTCGTTGACATGCGACGTGAGTCAATTCGGCTTCATAAAACAATCGAACGGCAAGATATTGTGTCGTATCAATGGGGTGTTTCTGTTGAGCATGATAGACTGGATGTTCCCCAAGCCACCGAATGTACCGTGTCCAGCCCGGCAATAAGGATAACTGCCGCGACAGGTAATCTTTCCATTGATCTTGAGGAATTCCGAGGCGATGCAGGTTGGAGACAATGGCAGCTTCCGGCTCACTTGGAAGATCGTTGACTTTTTGAGTGAAATGTTTAATCCCGAGAAATTTTCCCGAATGATCTTGCTGAACAAGTTCTTGCCAGGCTCGATAAAATCCTTGATGTCGCAAGGGCATATCCCAGCAGGCTAATCCTTCATCAAGAAAAGCTGCCACCCATTTGATGAGTTGATTGTTGACTTGTTCGACGAGAGTGGTTCCCGCCAGAGCATCCAACCAATCACTCATGGTTCGTTGAGCTGGCAACGTTATATTCAATTGAGTTTGAACGTCACCTAAAACATTGAGTGAAGAATCCCCAAATGGGGGTTGGCTGGAATGAACATCAGTTAATTCCAAGACTGCCAAGGCGCTCTTCCACAAATTCGTGAGATAGGCTTCCTCAGGATAATCCCGACAATGCTCACATTCCTTGATTGTTCGTTCGATAATTCGCTTTCTGGATTCATCAGAAAGGTCTTGACGAAATTGCTCGATAGCCCCACCACTACTGAGTTTCCAGTGCAGGAGAACAGGTTCCAAAGGCTCAAACCCAAAAGCAAGATGCAATTTCCAGACATCAGGGGCTGTAATCTGACGGACACCTACTTGAATTGACTCTTGTTTTTCTTGGCGAGGCCCGACTCTCGCAAAAGCTCGTTGCAGACTATCGGGGGTTATGCGTCCATTTCGATAAAACTGACGATACTTGTCATTTGACAGATACCCACTTCCGCCTACCAGGTGCTTCCCTTTTCGAACCGCCTGATCAAACGACAGGCATTCCAATCCATGGATAGGATTTTGAGCGACCATCGTTCTCATGGGCCAAAACGGCGCGATCGGTTCGCTGGCTTCTATCACCGTTTGGCGAACCTGATCACGTTCTGCTTGGGAGAGGGTATGCGCTGAAATGCCACTCATAAATTTGTCAAACTTTAGCTCCAGAGAACATAAAAATAGCCAACCGTTTTGTTCCATCCCGGCTCGGATAGAAAACGGTTGGCTTGTACTATAACTGACCTCATGAAACCGTCATGAGTCAACCACCCCAAAGCCCTATGTTGAATGGTTAGGCTTAGCTCTATATTCCTGCCATTCTTCGGTACCACCCCAAAAGAAAGCAGAAGCTCATCCTTGACCTCATTGAAAACAATACCTTATATCATTTCTATCAAGGACTTGCTATTAGATCAAGTATTTTCCCCTATCTCAAGATTCCTCTCTCCATGAAAAACGGTCAAACCAAAAGCGAAGCTGAAACAGCCATCCGTAACGCCATCATTAAGTTTGAACAAGAGTTTATGGGACGAGGACCGACTGACGTCAAAGCCTTCATTCTTCGCGACCTTGTGTTGGTAAGGCTAAAAGGTGTCCTAACTCCTGCAGAACGTCAACTCGCCAAAAATTCTGAGGGGGTGGATATGGTCAAACGTATGAGGCAAAACCTGATCGCCCAAGGACGGGAAAAACTCTGCAGTCAAATCGCAACCATTACAGGAACAGAAGTCACCGGCCTGTTCACCGATATTGAAACTCATATTAGTGAGCGGATCATTGTTTTTACCCTAGAACAAGACCTTGACCCCAATTTTCGATAAGTATCCCTCCCTTCTACCTTTCCCCTCACTTTAAACTTTTGACAAAGATAGTCATCGACCAACCCAGTACGGAATGATCCGACACATTGCAAATGTATGTAAATTAGGAATTACTACTGATTTTTCAGCAGAGGAAAAGAAAAGGGGAGTTGGTCCAGGTGGAAGCCTAGGACCATGGGAAACGGGGACTTAAAACAATTTTGAAAATAATGCCATAAAAGGATTTTTTGAGATTTCAGTTTTCTGAGAATCTTGAATCTCTTGAGTAGAAGTACTTTCTACCGTCTTTCCTTTTGATTTGGATTTTTTGGGATCTGTGCGATGCATATTGTTGTATAAGAGATCAAAATCAGACATCTGCTTCCCTCCGATTGTTATTGACTCACTCCTATTTAATAAAGCAATTGAAAGGCCATATTTTAAAATTTCATAAATTTTAAAAAGGTCAAGTGAATCAATTATTTGCAAATTTAAAAACCCAGGAAAATTGTATAACGACCATGAACCGAGCAAAATCGCACAAGCCCTACTGAGCGGTTCCGCACAGATATCTGAAAATCCTACGTAACTGGGGGACCTATGGTAAAAAAAATGTTCAGGAATGTGCGAAAGGAAAATAATTCTAGGGATAGGACTTTTCTCGGTTAATTCTTTTCTCGCTTCACATGCGCCGCCACAATCGAGTCAGCCATGGGTTGGTGCTCCGCTAATCCTCGAACAAATAACTCACAATCATTCTCCTCGAATTCCATAATCCATTCGTAGAGCTTCGACATCACCGTGTGATCGACTAATCGTGTCTCGGCAAAATTCAACGTGACATTTTTCCCTTCCTGAAGATACCGATGAAGATATTTGCGCAAAGGTATCCATGTACTAAAGACGGCTGACTCACGAATGACAATGGTCACCGAATGTTCATCTTCATGCGTGACCTCGGCATTCAATTTGAAAAAGGAAAAGATGGGTGCCCCATTGATAAGATGAATAACAATTTTGACTCCGATTCCAATCGCAATACCCATCAGCAAATCGGTCTCGAGCACTCCAATGATCGTGGCCATAAAAATAATGAACTGGTCTTTGCCTAACCGATACATATGGACAAATTCTTTTGGGGAAGCTAGACGGAACCCCGTAAAGACTAACAACGCGCCTAAGGCCGCCAAGGGAATCTGATTAATAAGTCCGGGAATTAATGCCACAAATACCAGCAAGAACAGCCCATGAAACATATTGGCAAACCGTGTCTGTGCGCCATTATCGATATTCGCCTTACTGCGGACGATTTCCGAAATCATAGGTAACCCGCCAATGAATGCCGCCAAGGTATTACCAATCCCCACTGCAACAAGGTCTTGGTCCATATTCGTTTTTCGTCCCCAAGGATCGATCCCATCAATCGCCTTCGCACTTAGCAAAGATTCAAGGCTCCCAATAATCGCAAACATCAGCACATATTTGATCCCGACCCCCGTCATTAACCCGGAAAAATCAGGAAAAGTAATGGCATTAAACATATTCAAGGGAACGTTCACTAAAAACTTCGTGCCCAACGCATAGACCTGATCATGAAACGTGTAGGTTCCTTCTTGAGCAACATTCAAAAACAGTCCAAGAGGCACGGCAACGATCAACACGATCATCGGCGCTGGCACCACTTTCAATCGGGGATTTTTTATCAGGGCATATCCGAACATGATGAGAAGACTCACAATCCCGATAAAGCCAATTTTTGGATTCATCTCCATAACAAAGGTAGGAATGTTGGCGAGTAATTCCAACGGTTTCCCTTCGGGGTGAAGGCCGAGCATGATGGGAAATTGCTTGGCGATAATAATGACGCCAATAGCAGCCAACAATCCATGGATCGCAGTCGTTGGAAAAAATTCCCCGAGGATCCCAGCACGAAGCACCCCAAGTACTATTTGAAGGAGACCAGCTGCCACCCCTACGCCCAGCGCTAAGCGATAGGCTTGAAAATCAGCCGCAGGATCTTGCCCACCCGTAAACCCAAATTCCGTGACACACCCGATGGCAATCACAATTAGTCCCGCGGCTGGGCCTTTAATCGTCAGTTCCGAATTACTAAAGAAGGTCGCCACCAGACCGCCAACGATCGCCGTTAAAATCCCCGAGATGGCCGGATACCCACAGGCCAGGGAAATACCTAAGCACAGCGGTAGGGCTATGAGAAAGACAAGAAAACCAGACAGAAGATCAGCCGGAAAATTGTTCCGAAGCCCGGTGAGATTTCCTTTGGGTATTTCCATGACCTCAACTTTCCTGAACAAATAAAAAAAGCCAGTCGCTATTCGGAGGGTGCAGATCCCGAATCGTCAACTGGCTTATATTGTCACTGGCCTCCATCCGCTGATAACCAGTAACCCTACGGACCACGAATATGGTGAAATCGGATGGCCATAGTCCTTCGCCACCACAAGAGTGGAAAATCTCTATACCATTCCCATCTCAAGGAATTTCATATCTTTATACCAATGTTAGGCCAAAGGAACAACCGAAGTCGTTTATTCGGGAGAAAGAATTGAATGAGAGATTCGAGAGGGATGACGGTGGGAGGGACGAAATGAACCCTATGTGTCTTATGATACGGAGCGACTCAGAAAGTTCTCAACATCGGGCTGAAAATCTTGAGTGGTCTCGAGGAATTGGAAACCCGCTCGATGAGATCGAGCCCAAACAACTTTGGCTTTGAACGAAGGAGAGCAGTCACCGTCTACAGGATGCAGATCAAGGTCAAGCAAACGTCCTTCAATCATGGGTTGCTCGAGTTGCTCAAGCGCCAATCCACCAGGACTCACATCGCTAATTTTCCCCAAAGACCTGAGGCCCTCTTGGTGCAAAACTGCATGCCCCTTAATGGGAACACGCGAAATCTGTCGGTCGTCTTGTTCAGTCACGGTATAAATACGGTCAAACCGTTCACGACCCTTGACTCGAATTTCATCAAGATATCGTGAGTGACAGACTGAGATCAGGGCCTGATGGGTGGATTCACTCATTACAATCGGCACGTCGTACACCTTGGACAGTCCCTCAAGATTGGCCCCAAGATTTACTGTATCTCCAACGACCGTGTAGTCCATGCGATGACCAGCTCCCAAGCTACCAACTAAGGCCTCCCCAGTATGAATACCAAAACCACATACCAGGGGATGGCCATAGCGGTATTGAAAATGAGCGGAAAGACCATGAAGCCGGTGCTGACAATCCAAAGCGGTGGACACAGCGCGGTCTGCATGATCAGGCTGAGAATATGGCACATTAAACAATGCCATCACAGCATCGCCCATATACTTATCAATCACCCCCCCATGATGGGAAACGGCC
>JAJDBO010000159.1 GCA_029261305.1 Nitrospirales bacterium | reverse complement strand
TGAGCATTGCCAAAGGTATAGATCAACACACCATTTTTGGCTAAAAGCTGACAGAGCTTAGAAACAACAGGCTTTTGCATCCTCAAGGGCAAGTGGAAGATGCTATCCCATGCTACAATAAAATCAAACTTCTCTGGTGTCTCCCATGAGCAAATATCTTGATGTAAGAAGGTAGGTTCAGGGTGATTGATTCTAGCCAATTGAATCATCTCTTTCGATACATCAAGGCCCGTGACGAAAAACCTGCTACGTTGTAAAATACGAATAAATCTACCACCTGCACCGCAGCCGACATCCAGGGCTTTCCCTCCTCCAGAAGTAAACCCTAGGGCTCGTTGGAACTGACTGACACCGTAAGAAGACTCAAAGTGTTGGTCGTGCCACCACTGAGCAATCTTGTCATACTTTGTTCCGAGTGCCGCTGGTTCCATGTGTGATCTTCAATGAGCGGTTATTTCAACATTCCTCTTGAAAGAGTTCATCGGGCTCAGCCTCGTTGCGATACTGAAGTTGAAGGCCTTTCAAGAAATTCCGCAAAATTTGGTCTTTGCATTTTCGATAGTGCTTATGGTCAGGTCTGCGAAAAAATGCACTCAGCTCATGCTTACTAATCTTTAAATCAGCCAAAGCCAATATCGACAATATGCCATCGGCTTGTAAATTGAACGCAATTTTCAGTTTCACGAAAATGATATTATTGTTGAGACGTTTTTCTGGTTCAGCCTGCGCGTCAGCTTTCTTGCCACGCCTATCGTTTATCAAACCATTGAGAAACGTGGCGAACATGATGTCAGGACATTCCACGAAATCGGCATCATCATCTTTTTTCAACCACGCACTCACCTCTTCTCGTGTCACGGTCTGATTGGCCTGAGCAAAGACATCAATCATTTTGGAATCGCCAAAATCCAAAATGTAGCGAATCCGTCGCAAGCAATCGTTATTGTTCATGTAGGTGTTCCCGTGACGTCATGATCTTCATCACTACTCTGTGTTGAGAGGTGGATTCGAATTTTTTCATCAGCAAACTCTATCGTATCACCGGCCATAATTTTCTTTCGCTTTTGTGTTTCGACCTGTCCATTGAGTAAGACGTGCCCTGCAGCAACCGCAGCTTTCGCTTCGCCTCCACTGCCGACCATATTTTCGAATTTCAATATTTTATAGAGCTCAATGGGTTCACGAGAAATTTCAACGTCTCGAAATTCAAGCGGCTTCTCCTCACCGGAAGGCGTCGCATTGTGATCCATAGTGATGACCTTCTTCATACGTAAAAAAGTGGAGAATCGTGTTGATCACGATTCAAGCAAGGCCTGACCCGGCCCTTCACAAGTTGTAATGGATGTCATGTGGAGGGGGCAAGTCATTGGATGAGATAGGGGGCAGACTTAAGATAGGGGGGCAAGACTTGATCAAATTCCTTTTTCCATGCTAGCTAGCTTAAGCTGGCTTGGCAGAGACTGGCTTAACCCACTCACAGGCCGATTGATTTTGTGCTATAGCGCAGGCCAGAAGAATTTTAAAGTATGAAGCCAACCCCCAACCCACTACCTCCTGTTGTTCTAGGATAAAGTGGGGCACTTCGTTTTAGAATATGGGAAAATATATCCGTCCCCTTTTTTTTCATATGTATTCAACGTCTCAGAATCTCAACTATTATAGACGTTTAGAACCAGATATGATCCTGTGATTATAAACCTATTGAAATCCTCACCATCTAGTCGGAATGTTTTACAAAATTGAAAAACCGCTAATCCGCAGTACTAACAAGGCTATTTTCCTCTAGTCCCCTTGAAATTCTCACCATCTAGTTGGAATGTTTTACAAAATTGAAAAACCACTAATCCGCAGTACTAGCAAGGCTATTTTCCCCTAGTCCCCTCCCTTACGATTAATAGCGTAAATTTTTTTTACAGTTTTTACGGTATGACTCATGTGTACAGGGAATAATGACTCATGAAAAACCTCTGATTTCTTTCATGATGATTGATGTTCGCTGAAGTTCATCGCGATTCGTTCATTGAAATTCTGTATGGCGCGGGAATTGCGTGTGGATACACCTTAGAGACACCTTTCCCTGAATCTCTTCTAAAGGAGTAACGACATGAAAACCCTAGGCTTATTTAGCTTCGTTTTTGGTAGTCTTCTATGCATAAGCACGCCAGCCTATGCGGACTTTGTTGGAGATTTTTCCGTTGAAAAATGGACAATTTTCACTGAGCTTAACGGATCGATTGATACGACCAACGCCCCTAGCTCCATTCACTTTGTTGGCGGTTATAATGATAGTCCTAATGATCCAGACCGTCCTAGCAGCCAAGATTTCATCATTGCCATACCCCTTTCTGGCGTGGTGATGTTTGATTGGGACTACGAGACCACAGATTGTGCCAGATTTGATCCCTTCGGCTATTTGGTCAATGGAAATTTTACGCAATTGACGGTTGATACGGTCGGTGTCTGTGATTTTGAGACTATCGCAAATGGATCGGAATCAGTGGTAGTAAATACCGGGGATATTTTTGGTTTCCGACAACATGCAACCGACAGTCAATTTGGTCCAGGAGAAACAGTAATTAGCAAATTCTCCATGACTCCAGTCCCTGAACCCAGCACCATTATGCTCTTAGGCACCGGGTTGGCGGGGATCATTGCTTGGCGGCGGAAGACCACCGCGTAAATAGGAGGTCCAGACTTGATCTAATACCTTTTGTCATGTGAAGTAGCTTGAGCTAGTTTGGAAGAGATGGGCTTAGCTCATTCATGCGCCAAGTGATTTTCTGTGGTAGTGCAAGTCTAGGAGAAATGTTAGGTAGGAAATCAAGATCCGACTCCCAATCTGCCCCGCAGCGACTGCAGCTTTCGCTTCGCCGCCACTTTCTACCGTATTTTCGAATTTCAATATTTTATAGAGCTCAATGGGCTCGCGAGAAATTTCAACGTCTCGAAATTCAAGCGGTTCCTCCTCAATGGAAGGCGTCGCGTTATGATCCATGCTGATGACCTTCTTCATAAATAAAAAAGTGGAGATTCGTGTTGATCACGATTCCAGCAAGGCCTGACCCGGCCCTTCACAAATTGTAATGGATGGAGTGAGTAGGGGCCAAGTTGTTGGCTGAGACCTTCGGTGTGTACCCTCAGCCCTTCCTCCGCAACGGCTTGTTGTCCAATGTGGGGATTTCCCGGACCCTCTCAGTTCAAATCAGAACTTGCGACATTGCTATTTAGTCAATCAATGATTTGACCCCTTTCCCTTTCTCCTTTCCCTTTCTCCTTTCCTGTACGTGCTCGGAACTGAGCAGATGTTAGGAACATTTTTTCGGAGAGAATTGGAACCAACTTCCTTTTTTTTTAATGACATAAATCTTCGACAAGCTTAGGATAAAATCGTCACCTTGCTCTGAATAAACGTGTCGGGAATGAGTCATGAATCAAACGTTCAAAGAGGGAGACAACCAAGAACCAACACTTGAAATTCTTCAAGCCAGAATAACTGAGCTGGAGGAGAATCTTAAAGCAACCACTGAGGCATCAGATGCAGGGCTGCGGTTTGCCCAATTTGCCATGGATCGGGCTAGTGATTGTATTTTTTGGATGAGGCCCGATGCCAAATTTATTTATGTCAACGATGCAGCCTGTTGTTCACTCGGCTATACCCGCGAAGAGCTACTTTCTCTGACCGTCCATGATATTGACCCAGATTATCCTGCTCATATTTGGCCAGAAATGTGGGAAAAAATTAAGAAAGGCGGGAGCTTTTCTTTTGATGCCCATCATCGAACCAAAAAGGGTCATGTTTTTCCAGTTGAAATTCGTGTGAATTATCTTGAGTTCGAGGGGAAGGAATTCAATTGCGCCATTGCTCGCGATTTGAGTGAGCGTAAGCGAATGAAAAGTGAACTAGAAGCCATGGAAAGTCTCACCCACAGCCTTCTTGATTTTTTCCCCGAACTCATATTTTTCAAAGACGTACATGGCCGCTATTTAGATATCAATCCCCAATTTGAAAAAACGTTTCATCTTCGGCGACAGGACATTATTGGAAAAACCGATGAAGAAGTATTTTCCACACAGCAAACTGCCGGTTTTCGGGCAAATGACAAACAGGTCATTCAAACCCAGAGGCCACTGAAATGTGAAGAGACGGTCATCCACGATGATGGACCTCACACGGCCATTATGCATAAGTTTCCCCTGAAGGACCCGAACGGTAACGTGTATGGGATAGGAGGCATAACCACTGATATCACCCTACGCAAGAAAACAGAAAGGGAATTGAAAACAAGTGAGGAAAGGTCCAGGCGGCAATTAGCGGAGTTGGAGCTTCTGTACAATTCGTCTCCAATAGGGCTTTGCTTTATGGATACTGATATGCGGTTTGTTCGGATTAATGACCGGATGGCTTCGATCAATGGGTGTCCAGCCAAAGACCACATTGGGAGAACGTTGGGCGAAGTTCTTCCAACAGTCGCGAAAAAAGTTGAACCCATTTATCAGAAGGTCATTGAAACCCAACAACCTCAGATTGAGTTTGAGATAAGCGGTGAAACCCAATCAAATCCCTCGAGGAAAAGCGCTTGGTTAGTCAGCTATCATCCGCTCGTCGAGAATGGAAAAGTTCTGGGTGTCAGTACAGTCGTTCAAGACATCACGGATCTTAAGCAAATGGAAACTCAGTTCCGCCAGGTCCAAAAAATGGAAGCCCTTGGCACGTTAGCCGGCGGAATCGCCCATGATTTTAACAATGTCCTGGGGGTAATTTTGGGTTATGCGCAACTGTCTCAATACAAAACCAACGGGAATGCCGCACTTGAGAATCATCTTCAG
This sequence comes from Nitrospirales bacterium, assembly GCA_029261305.1. The sequence goes on along the minus strand of JAJDBO010000159.1, from coordinate 1,725 downwards.
GAAATCATTAACGCGGGAAAACGGGCCAAGGACTTAGTCCAACAGATCCTCACCTTTAGCCGACATGAAAAAATTCTTCACAAACCGGTGGAATTGACGTCTCTTGTTCCTGATGTGTTGAAAATGGTGCGGGCGACGTTGCCTTCGACAATTGACATTCATCAACATGTTTCCAAGCAGGCGAAATTGATGTTGGGAGATCCAACGCAAATCCAACAAGTTGTATTGAATCTTTGTGCCAATGCTGAATATACCATGCGAGGAACAGGTGGAACCCTTGAAGTGGGAGTGGAAAACATAGAATTTAAAGAGCCCCAAAATTTCAATCATTTGACCCTCAAGCCAGGACTCTACATTCGGTTATTGGTCAAAGATACCGGGCAAGGAATATCCCCGGAAAATATGAACAAAATTCTGGACCCTTTCTTTACGACAAAAGGAGTGGGAGAGGGAACAGGCATGGGGCTAGCCGTGGTTCATGGAATTGTCATTGCTCATCATGGGGCAATTTCCGTGGAGAGTAAGTTGGGAGAAGGGACAACATTTGCGGTGTATTTCCCATCGGTTGAGCTGAACAACGAAGCTCAAATCATGTCCACTCCTCTCGAGACATCCTTGAAGAAGAAAATACGCATACTATTTGTTGACGATGAGTTCCCTCTTGCATGCGTCGGCAAAGAAATTTTGGAAACTTTAGGGTGCGATGTGGATATTTGTCACAATGGGCTTGAGGCTTTCGAGCGCTTTCGAAGGGATCCGAATCAATACGATGTTGTGATATCAGATCAAACGATGCCAGGAATGACGGGAGAGAAACTTGCGCAACAACTCCTTCACCTCAGGACTGATCTTCCTATCATTCTTTGCACAGGCTTTAGCCATTCCATGACCCCCGAAAAGGCAGAACAAATGGGAATAAAGGCGTTACTCAAGAAGCCCGTACAACAGGAAGACCTCATTCAGACCTTGAATAAAATATTCTGATACCATCCTTCCGTGCCAACGATTTGCTCTGGTCATTTCGGCTCCAGAACGGGTGTCAGACCAGCCAAGCAAAAGAAAAACAAGTGATTGGAGATGCGATGAGAGTTAAGAACGTGAGTGGTGTGCCCTGGAGTTTCTGGGGCATCGGCGCGGTTGCGCTGATATGGAACGGGATGGGCTGCATCAATTTCATCGTGCAGATGAATCCAGATGCGCTCGAGGCCTATCGCGAGTCCGAGCGTGCGATCATCGAAGGCCGACCTGTTTGGGCCACCGGAGGTTTTGCGATCGCCGTGTTCGGTGGAGCGCTTGGCTGCCTTCTGCTGCTGTTCAGGAAGTCGGCCGCGGTCTATGTATTTATCGCGTCGCTACTTGGCGTCATGGTGACCATGCTCCATACCCTTGGCCTCGGTATCGACTTCGGTCTCGGCGAGATCTTGGGAATTATTCTGATGCCGTTGGTGGTGGCAGCGTTTTTGATCTGGTATGCGAAGCAGGGAAAGTGCAAGGGCTGGATCAGCTAGGACATGGCGGAGCAGAACCCTAATGATCCAACTGATCCGAAGTAATTAGGAATGGAAAGAGAAACTCGATACGGTTTAAACTTCAGGGTGCCGCCCTGAGGTCTAGGCCGTGTGGTTTATTGTGGCTTGTATAGACTGCGGAATAAGGTGCCGCATTATTCTAGACCTGATGCTAATTCGCTGACTCCATTTCGGAATTCAGGAGTGGGATACTCTT
>JAJDBO010000158.1 GCA_029261305.1 Nitrospirales bacterium | reverse complement strand
AGGATATGGCGTGACTTCCGATGGTTACGTGATTACCTTACCAGCAACGCAATTCACTCATTATCGAACCTATCTGGATCCTAGAGAAAAAGATAATGGCCCTCGGTATGGGTTATGGGCGTCTCTTGGGAAAGACGTGGTCAAGGAATTACTCGATGAAACGACCGCGACTTCGATGTTGTCAGAAGAAGAGGATCTTGAATCTGAGGTGAATGCGCCAGAGTTACTGACGACGCTCACACCGAATCACTATGTCCTGGTCCTCTACCTTGAGCAAGATGAAGAAGAGCTCAACTCTTGCCTTGTGACGGCATGTGATAACAAGGGGCACAACATTCGCTTGAATGTACGGGTGTTGTTGGTCTTCAAAGCTGATCTGGAGGCTCTTGAAGAGTGCGGTCCTCCTCCCACGACACTCCATATGCCTCGCTTGCACGTGAGTCATCCTTTATCAACCATGAACACTACGGCAGATATTAATAATGGATATCTACAGATTATTGAAAAACAATTGCCGGTGTTAATGGAACATGTATTGTCGTCTATCAACACATATGCGACCTTTTTAGGTCTTGATCAATTGGTGATTGAAAAAATTCCTGACCTGACTAAGGATTTTTTGGATTTCAGTCAAAACAACGAAATCCATCAATATCATTATGACGAACTCAAAGATTTAGGATACGCTTATAACGAGTTTGTGTCGGCGGCCTGTGAGTTGAAGCGAGACTGCTGCCCCGACTCCGAATTTCCGCGCCATCTCTTTGGTGGAGCCTTAGATCGAAGCGAACAGTATCGACATGAATACCAACCAGCTTCAATTGGAAATGTGGCACATGGGGAGTTGGTGCAGGTACGCAAGCTGTTGCTCCGGGTCATCGCCATACTGAGAATTCCCCTTCTCAAAGCTCTTCCGAAAGAAGTGCGTATTACCCCAAGTCACACGGAGTTATACCCGTTGGGGAAACGTGCCATTCCTTTCTACTTTAAATTGTCAACAGGACTGTTTGCCAATTGGCAACCTACCATGTGTTGCACCACAGATCGTCTTTGGAGTTATGCCAATGTTGGGATCGACAGCGAATCGACTCGCGCCGATTTGGACTTTGACTATACGCAATGCTCCTTTCTCCGGATTGAAGGCCATCTCGGGATGTCCTATGACGTGGCCCTCAATGCGATTGTCAAGCTGCGAAAGCAGCACAATTTGGAATTTGAAGTGAAAACTCTCTATCTCGAAGATCGGATGGCAGAAGAAAGTAAACTGACCCAGGGGATGCGGACTACCCAAGTCTCTATTGAAAAAGTTTTGACTCAATGGCGCATGAGTTTTGCCAATTTCCTACAGAGACAAGGCGGAGGGAGGGAAACAAAAATTCTGGATGAATTGGAAAAAGAAGTCCAACTTCAACGTGGCCAGTTACTCAAGCAATATCAGGCATGGAGAACGGTTCGGGATGCGCAACCCTTATTCTGCGATCACACATCACTTCTTGTGGACTACTTGAGCGCACGAGAAGGCGTTTTGAATGTGTTAAGTCATCTTCGGGGTCTTTTGCCAGACATATCAGGAGAGGTGGTACAAGAATTGATCCAATCGCTCGTGCGGGGAGAATTGGCTAGTCAACTACAGGCTCAGTTGTTGTCTGCCCTGTCGAGGATCCAGGACCAGGAGCAATATCTACGTAATGGGTATTTGCCCAAGACTCTGAGTGCCTTGGATGGACCACAGTTTCTCACTCAATGGAAAGTGCTTTTGCATGACCTTATTGAATTCCATCTGGTGCTCAATCATTTGATCTCTTTCCTTGATTCAAGTCTGTCCGGGAAACTTCTTCCCGAGGTTCGAAGGTATCTGGGCCGGGCCAAGGTGGATCATGTATTCGGTATTCATAAGATTCTTCGTGATGGTACTTGGAGTAAAGTATTGAATATCTCCTCGACCTATGAATACCTGCGGCAACAGGATCCACGAGTATTCAAAAAGTTTGCCGAAAAGTTTCCTGGCCTTGAACATGTAGGTGGTGTCGAGAAGGGAGGAACGTTTATTTTGGTATCCGGCCCAACTCCGGATGGTAAAGGAGAGCACATTGTTGCGGACTTCTCCCTGTCCGGTAAAGTGCCTTGTTGTTGTTCCATTGATCCGGAAGTTGTTTGTGTGCCTCCCGTTGCCCAACCGAATTACTTTAAGGTGGTGTATGACGATAATGAAGACGGAGGTATTCTAGAAACCTTCAATGTTCTGGATAATGATTATGATGCGTATCAAACCCATCCAAACAAAACCCGGAATGAAACCGCGTCAAGACCTCAAATTTCGTTGGATCAGGCAAAAACTGAATTAGGCGGCCAGGTTTCCCTCTTAAAGGATGGACACATTCAATACGAAAACCGTAATCCAATTCCCGGTGGTGTCGATCGGTTCTCCTATTCCATAGAGCGGATCGGTAAAGTTTGCCCAGGGAAAGATCGAGGCCAGGTGTTAGTTCTCTTGGTTCCACGAATCATATCCCAACCCGAACCCCAACCCAATCCAAAGGTTGGGATTATCCAAGGTCGTGTGTTTAGCGATGAACGTGGTGCGTCGGCTCCTGGTAGTATTGTGAGTATTAAGGAAACCGGCAGGTTAACAGCGGCTGATTCCAAAGGGAATTACCAGTTCCCCAAATTGGCCCCCTCAACCTATACCCTGCAAGCGAACTTAGATAATCGGTCCAGTCCTGTAGCCGTTGTAAAGCTTCCCGCGGGTGCAACCATCTCTCAGGATCTCACGCTTGCTGAAATTGCTACTGGCACTATCCGTGGTCGGGTGTCCTTGGCTACCGGGGCCAGAGCTTCTGGGAGTCTTGTCCAGATTGTGGGGATGAGGCTTTCTACTCTCACTGATTCGCAAGGTTTCTATAAATTCCCTCCGCTGGTCCCCGGACCATATACGTTGGAAGCGACACTTCAGGGTGCCTTCGCAGATAGGAAAACGATTCAACTCAAACCTGGCCCTGACCAAGTCGTAGACATGATACTCGTTAGAGTGGGTCGCCCATTCCCCATCAACAACTCCTTTACGGTCAGAGTTTCGTCGAATATGGATTTGCCTGAAGAACAGGTTAGAACCAAGGCGACGGAAGTTTATGGAGGACGGTATCAAAAGCAGGTTGCGGTTATTGAGGAGGCCGGAGCCAATGTGGCGATCCAAAAGACCAAGACCTACAAAATCGCACAAACGTTTGTGGTGGATGTCTTGCCTACTGCATCTATGAAAGAGGCAACCTTGTTATCCGAATATCAAAAAACAGCCAGTGCCTTGTCCGCGACGATTAGACTGACACCCAATGACGAAAACCGAATCGTGTATCAGGAAATATTGGAAACAGCGAGCCATGGACTTTTGGATCGACTAAGTCTTAACGATCCCGAAGGTGTCAGTCCTGGAGCCACAAAGGTTGTTTCAGAAATGGGCACGATTCTGAAAGGTGCAGGAATAAAATTGCCAACGTTTAAAAAAGAAATGAATATCAGGCAATTGGAAAGGGAATTTCTGCTCGCTTCGCCAAAGAGAATTCAGGTATTGCTCAAATAAGAAAAACACGAAAGTGGCTATGGGTAAAGGTGAAGATGGAAGAGCCGCCATCATTTTTCCCTATTGAAAGATCCTGAAATTATGATCCATCGGCATGTCATAAGTCGGCAGATCTGTGATCTTGTAGTGCCAGATCAAGAGGGAGCCCATGGGCTTCAGGAGGAAGCGAGGCGAGTGTTGTTAACGCAGGTTCCCCCCGTTTTGGATGAACTGTTTACTTCCCTGACCAGGCATGGCGAGGTGATTCGGTTGGATCGCCTTGAAGTGGATATTGGCGTGCTTGCTGCTGGAAATTTGGAAGATCAGTTGATGTTGCAGATTAAAACGCAAGTGGAGGACGCTCTTACTAAAGAAATTGACGACCGAAGATTCCATCAACCGGAAGGCTCATTCGGCAAGATCGCCAACGTGGAAGAATCTGATTTGCAGGCGTTTCGTGTATTTCTTGAAACCGGAACGCTTCCCTGGTGGTGTTCTCAGCATAGGTCTGCAAACCTTGACTCTTGGCTAATCGACTTGATGGATCAACAACCTCTTGAATTAACCCGCGTGCTTCATGAGTCGGGAAGACCATTGGTGATTCAGAGAATCGTCAAGCAGTTCTCGATTTCCTGCCAATCCAAACTCTTAAAACTGCTGTCGGGGCTCCAGGCACAACACGTCGAGGATTTGCTTAATCACTGGCATCTCCTCATTGAACTGGTTGTTCAACGAGGGCCGCTGGGCAGGTGGTCATGCGACTCGAAAAAGGAGATTTCTGAATTTCTTTACAGGGAACTATTCCTTGGCCTGATGTTAGTGACGCCTCATTCCATGGACCTTGAAGTCCTGTCACAAAGAATTTTTGCACGGCTCACTCTTCAGGAAGGTGAAAAGCCGAGGGATGTGCTGAAAAAATTGGTGGTACATATTCAACGGTTTTCAGAAGATAGCCCCTTACGACGCGGTGTTGAGCATGAAGTGCAACATCTTGACCAATCAGAGATTCTACATGATCGCCCCAAGCGGATTGAAGATCGATACGAGAAGGAGTTGCCGTTTACCCAAAGCAAACAATTGGGCCAAACGGATCTGTTGTTGAAGGCGCAGGACTCGGAGGGCAATGCGCTTGAAGAAACTCGTGAGAAACAGAGCGAGGAACACCGATTTGGTACTCCACCGGGAGAGAGTCCTAAAGCACCTCTTTCGCAAAATGCGGCCGACACTTCTGAAGTTTTGTTGGTACCTTCAATCCAATCTGAAATCTATCCACTGATAAGTGACTCAGGAAAATCTGATTTATTTAGTCATTCATCTCCCTCACCCATTCCGACCACGGAGGATCACTATATTTCGAACGCAGGCCTGGTGTTGCTGTGGCCATTTTTAAAAAATCTGTTTGCCAGTCTAGAATTTCTGGACAAAAACACTTTCCATGGTCAAGCTGCTCAAGAGCGCGCCGTATTACTGCTTCAATACCTCGTGACGGGAGAAATGGAGTGGGCAGAGCATGAGTTGTTGTTGAATAAGTTACTCTCCGGTTGGGATTTTCCCCAACCGATCGCTAGAGCGATTCAATTAACGGAGAGTGAACAGAAAGAGTCGCAAGACCTGCTTTCGTCGGTTATTGGGCATTGGGCCGTGTTGAAAAAGACTTCGATCCCAAGTTTCCGTCAATCGTTTCTTCAACGAGAAGGACGGCTCACAGAACAAGAACACGGATGGCATCTGACGATTCCTCGGACTGGCTATGATGTGCTTCTTGATCGGTTACCTTGGGGCATTGGTTTCGTGTTGCTCCCGTGGATGAAAACCCCCTTATCGGTGGAGTGGTAATGCTTGCACTTGAGAACAAAATCGCCGCCAATGCGGCCACCTTGGATCGAGTACTGTCGTGGCTGATGAGCGTGATGGATGCACGCGTGACCTCCCATGTGAATGGTGGAACTTCCGACGATGACGTGCTGGCACAATTAGCGGAATCTCCTGATCTTGATCCGGATGAATCAATGTACGCGCGCTTCATTCATCATTATCAAATGAATGCAGATGAGCAATTAGTGGTGGCATTGGCATTAGTGCCTCACGTGCGGCCAGAATTATTGGATACGTTTTATCGAGTGAATCCTTCCTCTCAACGAGGGTATGCAGAGTTTGGTGGAATTCAAGGGAAGTTACATGGCGGATTTTTACCGACAGGAGAAACAGCAATGTTCCTGGTGGCGGGTTCCCATCTGCAGAGGCGTTGGGAATGCCAGCAAATGTTTGACCGCGATCATGTTTTTGCAAAGCATCAAATCCTTCGATTGGAATCGGTTCCGCCCGGGGAGCCACAGCTGAGCGGACAACTTGTGTTGGCGGATGAAATGGTCGCGTTCCTCACCAACGGAGAAATGCGGAAACCTGATTATAGCCGAGATTTTCCGGCTAAATTACTCACGACGGACATGGAGTGGGATGACCTGGTATTACCGCCACACACACTTGAACATATCAGGGAGCTTGATGCATGGATTCAGCATGAATCGGTGTTGATGCAAGATTGGGGCTTAGGGCGTCGTCTACGTCCTGGCTATAAGTGCTTGTTCTATGGCCCCCCAGGAACTGGAAAAACGTTGACGGCGACCTTAATGGGCCAGCGGGTAGGCCGTGATGTCTATCGGATATCCCTGTCCGCGGTGGTGTCAAAATATATTGGTGAGACCGAAAAGAATTTAGAGCGAATTTTTAGTCGAGCTGAGAATATGAACTGTATTTTGTTTTTTGATGAAGCCGATTCTTTGTTTGGAAAGCGCACCAGTGTCTCTGATGCCCATGATCGTTATGCGAATCAAGAGGTCTCATATTTGTTGCAACGGATTGAGGATTTCCCCGGCGTCGTGATTTTGGCTTCAAATTATACGAGTAATATCGATGAAGCATTTATGCGCCGGTTTCAAGCAGTGGTGCCTTTCCCAATGCCCAACATGGCGGATCGTGCTCGTTTATGGCGGGCGTCGTTTTCTGAACAATGTCAATTGGCAGACACCATCTCCACCGACGAGATCGGTCGAAACTATGAACTATCAGGAGGCGGCATCATGAACGTGGTTCGGTATGCCTCTCTTATGGCCCTTTCAGCTGACTCCACAGTGATTCACTATGACGATCTTATTCGAGGGATTCGTCGTGAAATGCAAAAAGAAGGCAAAACGTTATAATTATCCCTCAGGATTATCTGATCCTCTCATGACCTACTTGTGGGAGAGTCGTGACGTTGTTTGCGATAGACCATGAGCCCTTCCACTCCTACCAATGTTGCCGAACGATCTTCCACCGGGTCTCGTGCTGCGGCCCAAGCCGTACAGGCCAAACTATCTGTCAGCCAAAAAAACGATACCTATGAGCAAGAGGCAGACCGAACAGCTGATGTGGTCGTCAATCATTCTGCTGCTGCCCCACAAAGTGCTTCCTCGCAAGCTGGATCCAGTGCTTCGGTTGCTGGTGTCGTGGCCACACGTGTGGCCCCCAAGATTTCTCGCCTGATTGATCGAGCTCCGCAAAGAAAATTTCAACGGCAGGAAGAGGAAGAAGCGCAGCCAAAAGTACAACGGCAGGAGGAAGAAGAAGCGCAAACCAAGGTACAACGCCAGGAAGAGGAAGAAGCGCAGCCAAAGGTACAACGGCAGGAGGAAGAAGAAGCGCAAACCAAGGTGCAGCGCCAAGAGGAAGAAGCTCAGGCCAAGATGGAAACACGTCCTAATGTCCGTGATAAGCGACGATCTCCTGAATTAGGAAAGGTGGAAGAAAAGCTCTTTGCGAATAAGGGGAAAGGCGAATCCTTGGACGACGAGACTCGCGTGTCTATGGAGGCTGGCTTTGGTGCGGACTTCAGCAGCGTGAAGATTCATACCGATGGCGATGCTGTGGCCATGAGTCGTGACCTTAAGGCCCAAGCCTTTGCCCATGGCAAGGATATCTTTTTTAATTCTGGAAAATTTGAACCGAGTACCGTTCGCGGTAAGACATTGTTGGCGCATGAATTAACCCATGTGGTGCAGCAAGGGGCTGCTGATCAAAAACTCGGTGAAGGGGCTATTGCTCAGAACAATGCAAAAAAAGATCAACGTCCTCCTGATCCAATTGATAAAGAAGCTCAATCGGTTGAAGCGACGACGAAGGCCACGATTGAGCAAAATGCACCACAACCGGGAGAGCCCTCTCTAGAAGAAGGTGTCCCGGAAAGAAAGGGAGAGGGGGCGTCTTCAGAAACAGCCCTGGCGACTACTGATAAGGCCGAAGGCACTGAAGAAGGAAAGGCTCCTGAGGGTGAGGAAAAGGAGAAAGATCCCAAGGCCAAGAAAGGCCAGGCCGGCAAGTCTGGGAAAAAGGCGAGAGGAAAAGGTCGGGCGGATTCGAAGGCGAAGGGTGGTGGTGTTGGCGCGTTTCTTAAAAGAATGACGGCTGGTGTGTTTCGATCGAAGAAAAGCCAAGTGGGTACGCTGGCGACCAATGAAAAGACCAAAGACGCGCCAGAAACAAAGCTCGAGCAAACGCAAAAGTCCGTTGTGCCTCCTGTCGAAGAGGGGCAATCCCGCGCGAAGGCCAGCCAGGTGGAAACGGTAGAGCAAGTCAAAGCGCCCGAACCTGATGAAGCGCAGGTCAAACAACAATTTAACGTGGCACTTGACAATGCCGTGCCCACGTCTTTGGAAGAGGCCGACGAATTTAAAGAAAAAGGCAAGGGCCGTGTGGTCGGAGAGGCGGTCAAAGGTCTCGTGACCGCTGATACCCAGCAAGTAAAGGGCACCTACCAAGAAATTGATAATCCCCCTGCACCTCAACCACCTGAACAGGCACCTGAAGAGCTCCCCGCATTGGAAGAAGCTCCCGAGACTGAAGCGATTGCCATGGGTGATGGTGTGGTCGGTGAAGTGCAACCTGAGCACACCGATTTAACGGAGTTTGAACAGAGCTCAGATCAAATGCTTCAGGAAGAAGGAATCACGGATGACCTGCTTGAGATGGTTGATGAAGGCGACTTGGCAGAGGCGAATCAAGACCGGAAGACCGTTAAGTCCCAAGTCAAAGAAGGGCCCAAGGAAGTCAAGCAACTGGAGCGACAGGAGAAGCAAACCGTCAATAAACAGTTGCAAAAAGAAGAAGAGTCCGGTCGCCAGCAAATGCGCGGAGAACGTCAAAAAGAATTAGTGGGGGCTCGCGGTGAACAACAAAAAACGAAAAGTGCGATTGAACTTAAGCGCCAAAAAGTTACGGAGCAGATCAATGGTATTTATCAAAAAGCGAATGACACGGTTAAACAGAAATTAACCGATCTTGAAACCAAGTCGATGAAGGCGTTTGATGAAAGTGAGCAACAGGCCACGAAAACTTTTGAAGATAATGTCGAGCGTCGGCTCAATGGTTTCAAAAAACGAAGATATGATCGCATTGGTGGGAGTCTGTTGTGGGTGAAAGATAAGCTTCTTGGCATGGATGACCTGCCAGAGGTGAAAAATATTTTTGAGACCGAAAAAAGTCAGTTCATTGCCAGCATTGATTCCGCCATTAAGAACATTACGGAAGAAAATAAACGCGTCATTCAAGAATGCAAAGATTTGGTGGCTCAGGCCAAAAAAGATATTGAAGTCTTTGTGGAAGGCCTGGGGCCTGAGTTGCAAAAGACTGGCCAGCAAGCCATGACCGAAATGAAGGGGAAACTCGACGCGCTCGATAAAAAAATCAATGACAAAGCCAAAGAGCTGCAGAAGAAACTTGCGGCCAAACGAGAAGCGGCCATCAAGGCGATCGAAGAAAAAATTGAAAAGATGAAAGAAGAGATGTCAGGCCTGGTCGGGAAGCTTGGCAACCTGCTGCTCAATGCGATGCTCAAATTTTTCAAATGGGCCCTCAAAAAAGCTGGATTTGCAGCTGATGAGTTGATGGGGATTATTAATAAGGGGAAAGCGGTCATCAAGAAAATTGTCAAAGACCCTATTGGGTTTATTGGAAATATTATCAAGGCTGTGAAAGGGGGCATTGACCTTTTCAAGACCAATATTCGAAAACATCTTGTCGGAGGCTTGATCAGTTGGCTCACTGGGGCGATGGCGGATGTGCCGATTACGTTGCCAGCGAAATTTGACCTGAAGGGGATACTTCATCTAGTTCTGCAAATCTTAGGTCTGACTTGGGCCAGGATTCGTAAGAAACTCGTGGATCGTCTCGGAGAGAAAGTGGTGAAAGTCGCAGAAACGACCGTGGATATTGTTCGGAGACTCATTACTGAAGGTCCGATGGCCTTATGGGAAATGATTAAGGACAAGGCTGAAGAGATCAAGCAAAAGGTGCTGGATGGCATACGAAATTGGGTGGTCACCGAAGTCGTAAAACAAGGTATCATTAAACTGGTCAGCTTCTTGAACCCTGCGGGCGCCATCATTCAAGCCATTATCGCGATTTATAACACCGTGATGTTCTTTGTCGAAAATATTCAGCGTATTATTGCCATGGTCAAAACGGTGTTTAACTCCATTGGCAATATTGCCATGGGGAAGATCTCCGCTGCGGCTCAAGCCGTTGAAGGTGCCATGGCCATGACCATCCCCATCATTCTGAATTTCATTGCGAGGCT
>JAJDBO010000157.1 GCA_029261305.1 Nitrospirales bacterium | reverse complement strand
GACTTAGCCCCTGATGCCAAAAAACGGGTCAAACTTGGACTGATCCTTGAATCGATTGCGGATAAAGAAGGCGTGGCGGTCACCGAGCAAGAACTTCAGGAGGAAATCACCAAATTAGCTCAGAGTCTTCAGATTCCAGTTGAGAATATTCAGGAAATGATCAAGTCTGGTGGCGATACGTCGCGCCAGGAATTTCATGACCGAATTCGTGCAGAAAAAGCGTTGCAACTCGTATATCAATTTGCGGTGATCCAAGGGTAACGTTCGATTTAAATGCCACGCTTCGACAATGTGTATTGTTCGACAGGTCTTTCCTGGTTGCGTGGGCTGCGTTCCCAACCGCTTGAACCGTTTTCAGAACAGAAAGGGCAGACCCGTATGTTAGTTCCAATGGTTATTGAAACGACGAATCGCGGTGAGCGTGCATATGATATTTATTCCCGCTTATTGAAAGATCGTATTATTTTCCTTGGTGCCCCGATTGACGATGTCTTTTCGAACCTCATTATTGCCCAATTGCTGTTTTTAGAAGCGGAAGATCCTGAAAAAGATATTAATGTGTATATTAACTCACCTGGTGGTAGCGTCACGGCTGGCCTTGGGATCTATGATACGATGCAATATGTGAAGCCGCCGATAACCACCATTTGTTTAGGGCAAGCTGCTAGTATGGGAGCCTTCCTGCTTACCGCAGGGGCCACAGGGAAACGTTATGCCTTGCCGAATGCCAGGGTCATGATCCACCAACCATTGGGCGGATTCCAGGGTCAGGCCACGGAGATCGATATCCATGCTAAGGAAATTTTAAAAATCCGTGATCGCTTGAACCAAATTATGGCTCACCATACAGGGCAACCCTTAGAGAAAATCGAACGAGATACGGAGCGTGACTATTTTTTATCCGCCGATGAATCCAAAGAATATGGCTTGATTGACGAAGTCATTATGCGCCTCCCAGATAAAGGAAAAGAGGGTGGGGAGAAGTAGACTCGTGAGGGGAGTTATTACTCAACCAAGGCAGATGATATGGCGAAGCAACTGAAAACAGAGGCGAATCTCCGGTGCAGCTTTTGCGGGAAAAGCCGCGATCAAGTTCGTAAGCTTATTGCCGGTCCCACGGTGTATATTTGTGATGAATGTGTGGGCTTGTGCAACGAGATTATGGCTGAGGAATGGCAAGAGGCCAAGGAAGAAATTTCATCAAAGCTTCGCAAGCCTGTCGAGATTAACTGTCACCTCGATCAATACATTATTGGCCAAAATCGGGCAAAAAAAATCCTGTCGGTGGCCGTCCATAACCATTACAAACGAATCGCCGCTAATGAGTCAGGGGATGTGGAACTTCAAAAAGGGAATATCCTTATGGTCGGTCCGACGGGGACAGGAAAAACCCTACTCGCCCAAACCCTGGCTGATTATTTAGATGTACCCTTCACCTTGGCTGATGCAACCACGCTGACAGAGGCCGGGTATGTCGGTGAAGATGTTGAAAACATCATTTTGAAATTATTGCAGGCTGCTGATTATGAAGTCGAACGGGCGGAGCGTGGAATCATTTATATCGATGAAATCGATAAGATTACCCGGAAGTCTGATAGTCCGTCGATTACTCGAGATGTGTCGGGAGAAGGCGTTCAGCAAGCCCTGTTGAAATTAATTGAAGGCACCGTAGCCAATGTGCCTCCACAAGGTGGGCGAAAACATCCTCATCAGGAATTCATACAAGTCGATACAAAAAATATTTTAGTGATTTGTGGTGGTGCTTTTGTGGGTTTGGAAGACATCATCGAGCGACGATTGAATCAAAAACGAATGGGGTTCCGGTCTGATGGCAAGAAAGCGCGTCATGAACGCTCGGGGACATTGTTAGCCCAGGTTCAACCAGAGGACTTGCTGCACTATGGGCTCATTCCTGAATTTATTGGACGGTTGCCTGTGGTCACGACCCTTGAGGAACTTGATGAGAAAGCTTTGGTCCGGATTTTAACCGAGCCTCGTAATGCCTTGTCCAAGCAATATCAAAAGTTGCTGTCTTTCGATAAAGTCAAATTGAAGTTCACCGAAGGGGCACTCGCCGCCATTGCGGTGAAAGCCCATGCACAAAAAACCGGAGCCCGCGGACTTCGAGCCATCCTTGAAGAAGTCATGCTCGACATTATGTACGATATTCCTTCTCAGACCGAAATTCGAGAAGTTGTGATTACGGAAGATGTGATCCTGAAGAAGGGGGAAGCGATTAAGATTTTTGAACAACCAAAGGGCATGAAACCCGCGGTGGGAACTTAACCGAACTCGTTATGCATGATGCGTAAAGCGCCATGCGTAATACACCTAGTTTTTTCGCTTCACGTATTTCTACCCCGCCTCTTGAAAATCGCAACTTTCCTGATAGCACTCAATGCTCTTTCCAGCTTGCTTACTAAACTTTTCTATAAGGAATGGGGCCTGGCATTTTGGACAGGCGCGGCTGACCGGTTTGCTCCAAATCGCAAAAGTGCATTTGGGATAGGTGCTGCACGAATAAAATGTTCGCCCTTTTTTGGTGCGGCGTTGTGCGAGATCGCCAGTACAGCCTTCAGTCGGACATTTCACACCTAGAGATAAAGGCTTGGTGGTTTTGCAATCGGGGTAATTAGAGCAGGCCAGGAATCCCCCAAATCGGCCTTGTTTGACAACCATCGCATTTCCACATTTCTCGCATACTTCTCCCGTTGTTTCTTGTTCCTTTTCGACAATGGTAATCGTTCCGGCCTCGTCTTTGGTGAAGGGCTTGGTATTTTTACAGGTCGGGTATCCGGGGCAGGCTAAAAAGTGGCCATGGCGTCCCCATTTGATAACCATGTTCTGTCCACATTTGTCGCACACGATATCCGTGGGCTCTTCCTTTGCCTTGAGATCCTCCATATTTACTTCGGCGTCTCCAAGGTCTTTAGCAAACGGAGTGTAAAACTCGGAAATCGTCGAGACCCAGTTCTTTTCGCCTTCTTCAATGTCATCCAGTTCGGATTCCATTTTAGCGGTAAATGCGA
>JAJDBO010000156.1 GCA_029261305.1 Nitrospirales bacterium | reverse complement strand
GGGCGTGGAGAAGGCGGACATTGGATATATCAATGCACATGCGACCTCGACCTTTGCAGATAAAATAGAAACCCACGTAATCAAAACCGTGTTTGGTCAGCAGGCATCACAGGTGCCGGTGAGTTCAACCAAGTCCATGACCGGCCATTTACTTGGTGCTGCTGGTGGGATTGAAGCGGTGTTTACGACCAAAGCGCTGTATCATGGGTTGCTTCCTCCCACTATAAATTTAGAACATCCTGATCCTGAATGTGATCTCGATTATATCCCAGGCAAGGCGCGAGCAGTGCCGATCAAGGCTGCCATTTCCAATGCGTTTGGATTTGGGGGCGTTAATGCGTGCCTCGTCATGAAACAATACAACCAAAGTCCTACCACCTAGTTTCAATCCCAAGACCTGTTGCATGTATTGGCTATTGGTTTTGCGGATGAGGATTACTGTTCATCTTCGGCTCTTTCCAGATCATGTCCTTTGTTGAAGACGCACAACAGACCCTTCAGTATATCTTTACGCAACCGCAGTTGCTTGAAGAAGCGCTGACGCATAAGTCACATCTCCAAGGAAAAGCTGATGAGTCTCTAAAGGACAATGAACGGCTTGAATTTCTAGGGGACGCAGTACTGGATCTGATCATCAGTGAATATCTAGCGCACACTTTTCCTGAATGGTCTGAGGGTGATCTCTCGAAAATGCGGGCCAATTTGGTGAGGCAATCCTCACTGGCGCAAGCCGCTCGCCAATTGCAATTGGGGGAGTTCTTGCGTTTAGGAAAAGGTGAAGAGCAAACGCAAGGCAGAGGAAAAAGCTCTTTGTTGGCCAATGCCCTGGAAGCGGTGATTGCCGCCATTTATTTAGATGGGGGGTTGGTTCCAGCCAGGATCTTTGTCGTTCAGGCGTTGGAAGTTCATTTGAAAGAGTTAGGCCAACCAAATCTGGTACCTGATCGGTTAGATTACAAGAGTCAGCTCCAAGAATGGAGCCAGCAACAATTTTCAATCACCCCAGAATATTGTCTGATCAGTGAGTCAGGACCAGACCATAGAAAAGTCTTTGAAGTTGAAGTCAGCATTCAGGGTACGATACAAGGACGAGGCATCGGGTATAATAAAAAATCGGCCGAACAAGAGGCCGCAAAACAGGCCTATCAACAGGCCTGCCATGGTGGTTCTGAAGAGAAGCCCTAGCCCATGGTATAATTTAAATATTTGGAATTCGCGCTAACTAGTGAACACAGGTAAGGAGGTTTAGGAATGAGGAAGTACAGTTTGGTCATTCGAGTGACGTTGTCGATGTTGCTATTCGGAGCATTTCTTTATAGCGGAAGTGGACAGGTGTGGGCCAAAGACCCCAAGGTTCTGCTGGCCGCCGAAGAAAGGGGAAAGGCTCCACGCGCGATCCTTAAAACTAAGTTTGGCGAAATGGAAATTGTCTTTTTTCCAGAATTAGCGCCTAAACATGTCGAAAGTTTTTTAAGTTTGGCGAAAAAAGGATATTTTAATGGCACCATATTTCATCGAGTCATTCCCGGGTTTATGATCCAAGGCGGGGATCCCAATACCAAGGATCCAAGCAAGCGAAGTGCGTATGGAACAGGAGGCCCAGGCTATACCGTGCCCGCTGAATTTAATAAAATCCCTCATGAACGTGGGATATTATCCGCAGCTCGAACAGCCGATCCGAATAGCGCTGGCTCTCAATTTTTTATCATGGTGGCCAAGTCCCCTCATTTAGATGGCCAGTACACAGTCTTTGGTGAAGTGGTGAAGGGGATTGAGGTTGCGGATAAGGTGGTGGGTCAGCCAAGGGATCGACGCGATATGCCCTTAGAGAGAATTGAAATGACGGTCGAGGTGATGAAGTAGGATTGCTGGAATATCGTGTTATGAGCGAGCCCCATACTCTTTAGTGTGGGGCTCGTTGTGTTTGGGTTGTTTTTGGATATTTTTTGTTGCGAGGTTTCGCCCTCGCGCGACGAGTTACTTTTGTTTCGGCAAAAGTAACCAAAACCATTTCCGCCCGTGCGCGGAACTACGGGGAACTGGCCTACCGCCCAGAATCAGGATGGCTCAGAAACTCACTTCGAGGTGTAAAGTCACCTCTCCACTCAAACAGTCTTCGCCGAAGAGGTAGGATTCGGGGCGGCGGCCAAGCCGTGCACGAAGGCGATGAAATGCAAGGACGATCACGCCAAACGCCTTCTAATGTTCCTAATCCATGCTTAGGGGCTCCTACTTTCTCGAAATTTTACAGGTTGTCCTAGGTGCGTGTTGCACCATGGACAGGGCTGCTCATCGGTATGGTGTGAAGGTTTGTAACAATGGTGTCGGATATTTTTACAACGTGTAAAAAACGGCTTTTTGCCTGATGAACAGAGGCGTTTCTCGGTTTGACGTGTTGTTAGCCCACGAAAAGTGTCGGAACCCTTTACAGTTTTGGTAAACCTGCCGTGCCGCCCGTATCAAAAAGCCATCCAAATCCACAAAACAAAACAAAACACCTTAATTGGTGGTGAATGCGAATGAACGAGCCAGGTGTATAGAGAAGCTCTGTGCAGTGGAACAATTTTTGCTAGTTCAGCACTGTTATTAAGATCGAAAAAATTCACGGTTTATAGTCATTTCAATCTCGATCAACAGGCATGAGGTATCGCGAGATAAGAAGTTGTGAAGTCTTGCAGACAATATTATTTGTCACGAAAAGGTTGCCTATGGAAAAAGCTTGGAGAGTTCAACAACACAATTGATCATGTCTCGAGCAGAGGGTCTCGCATAAATATTCACTTCCCATAACGTGTAACAAGGAGCAAATGATGAAATCTATCGCTAAAATTCTCACTTTCGCCGTCGTCCTTCTGGGCGTCGGGTCTTTGCCTGTCCACGCCACGACTGTTCTATCCAATCTGAGCCAGCCAGATCTCTGCGCAGGGACCGGATGCTTTAACCTTGGAGATCCTAATTTGGGCGGCCAATCTTTCACAACAGATGCCAATAGTTACGTGCTCAATAGCATTGATGTATTAGTGTTAACGTTTGGAGTAGAGTCAGACTTCGTCGCCATCTACAGCGATGTAGCCGGACAACCCAATGTGCAGGTTGGCACACTCCCCACGTTTTCGGGATTGGTCGAACTTGGCAACTACGATCGTCGCACCTTCACGTCGGATGGCTCCATAATCTTAGCGCCGCTGACCGACTATTGGTTGGTGATAGGCTCGACCACGGGGTCTACCCAAGTTTTTCAACGGTCGACTACCCTTGTCAGCTCGGGACCGTTCACTCTCAACGACATGACGGCTTCTTCCCCTGACCTTGGTGCATCCTGGCTCATCTTCACTGGGGAACCAGTGAAGTTCGAACTAGACGCCACGGCCCAAGTCTCTCAACCAGTGCCTGAACCCGGCACATTTGGTTTGTTCGGCCTCGGCCTCGCCGGACTTGCGGCCTGGCGACGGAAGAAGGCGGTGTAACCGAAGAACGAGTTTGGAAAATTGAAAATTGGATGATTAGCGAGCCTCGCACTTCATAGTGTGGGGCTCGAATTGTTTGGAAGGCTTTTGGATATTTAATAATTGCAGGGTTTCGCCCCTGCAGACGAGTCACTTTGGTTTCGGCCAAAGTAACCAAAACCATGTTTGCCCGTGCGCGGAACGACGGGGAACTGGTCCACCGCCCCGAATCAGGATGGCTCAGAAACTCGCTTCGAGGTGCAAAGCCACCTCTCTACTCAAACAGTCTTCGCCGAGAGGTAGGATTCGGGACGGCGGCCCAGCCGCGCACGAAGGCGGTGAAATTCCAAGAACAACATTTTTAAGAAAAAGAAACGTGGATTGGGAAGCGGTTATCTTTTTCTCTGTCATTTCGACCTTCGGGAGAAATCTCTGGTTCGGCCAAATTCAAGATTTCTCGTAAGACTCGAAATGACAAGGCTGATGCGTTTTGTGGGGTCCGAGGTCCCAGAAATACCAGAGTTCGTCGTTGGAGTTTTTTTCTTCTGTGGGCATCGTCGCCTTCGGATGCGGCGGAACCGGAACCCCGAATCGACTTTTTTGGCGAGGTTGTCTGAGCCTAGCGAGTTTCCTCGCCATCTTATTCGGGGTGTAGGTGGAGGCACCCTGGAGAACCTGCTCTGAGCCGGTTCGGAAGGGCCGCATACGGGCGAACATGGTTTTGGACACTTTTGCCGAAACAAAAGCGTCTCGTCGTTTGGGGGCGAAACCCCATATTAAATAGAAGCATTACAGGAAATTGAATGGACGATACGGCGGAGGGGTTTAGTGAATGATGGGGGATTGGCCTGGCTCATCCATTTTGGTGCCGCTAGGAATGATGATACCGCCTCCTCCGGATTCACTGAGATGTTTGAGTTGCTCGGCGACATCTGGGTGATGACTCTGGAGGAATCCGATTAATCCATCGATGAATCGTGTGGAGCGGAGGCCAGATCCTGAAAATTCATTAATAAAAATTAAACCTCGATCTAACACTTCGCTCATTAAATCCTCGTCAATCTTTTCACCTTTCATAAATGCGTCGTATTCTTTTTTGAGCGTTTCGGTAAAGGCTGGGGCCATGCCTTTGGGAATTTCAATTGGGCTAAAAGTGCGGCGTAACGATTGAATGGCGGTGATGACGTCTGCATCGAGTCCATCTCGTTTGGAATGAAAGTGTTTATAGGTGACGGCTTCTAAGAAATAAAAGATTTCTGCAGATTTATCACCCCACTTGTCCATCAAGTCTCGATACAGTGCTTTGCGTCCTTGATCAAAAAAGTCTCCAAGGCGTTTTTGTTGGTAATCGACGTTTTGATCGAGATATACGCAATCGGTGTGGCATTCGATATTGACCATTCGATGCGTTCCACAACATTGGCTACAAATCGAACCGCCGAGGGCGGGACAGGGCCGCTTTCCTTTTCGTGCATGACAGTAAATGCATTGACTCATTTTTTACGTGTGTCTCCCCCCATCATTCCCATCCCATAATCTGAAAGGGTGCGTTGTTTTTTCTTGGCGCCATTTTTCGCATTGGCTGGGCGTTCTAATCCGTTCATTTCCGCCCCATTGGCGTATAAGAAAGGGACGAGAATCATGTGTTTTTTTCGATCGATTTTGACACTGATTGGGGAAATGAGAAATTCGGCAACGGGGCGCATTTTGTGATCTGGTTGAACCCGCCAGAT
>JAJDBO010000155.1 GCA_029261305.1 Nitrospirales bacterium | reverse complement strand
TAGCCTACTGTATTTCCCGATATTGTTTCTTTTCCCTTAAACACATATTTTGGGCCTTCACTAACATTTGACTGGGGATGAGGTGAACCTGACTGGACTTGGAATGTTCCCATTCGTGAAGGAGGTTTGACCAAAATCCATACTTCAAGTTGCATTTAAGAGAAAGTCGTACACAGTCTTTACCGCTTTTGCAACATTAAAGTACCTGGAATCCCGGAGAAAATCAAAAATTAGCCTTATAGAGAGTGGCTGGGGGAGAAGGATTCGAACCCTCACAGCCAGAACCAGAATCTGACGTCCTACCCTTAGACGATCCCCCAACTGTAGAAAAGCTTAATGGAGCCACCTGCTAGAGTCAAGAAACCAACAGTAGGCCTCCCCTCATCTCACGGAATAGGCGAAACGGTCCACATTTCATCTAAAAACCAATTCGACTGACAGCTTGCGCCATGCGCTGAAGAACGCGCTCTTTTCCCAGCAATTGCATCACCTCATGAATGCCAGGACTAAAAGTTCGCCCTGTAAGGGCAACACGAAGGGGTTGAGCGAACTTACCCATTTTGAGCCCATCTTCTTCGAGCACGGCCTGAATGATAGGATCGACCTCCTCTTTCGAAAGCCCCGTCAGGGCACTCAGGCGTTCAGCAAATTTTTTGAGCGTAGGGGCAATGGCCGGTGTCAAAAATTTCGTAGCCGCCTCTTCATCCATCGTAACCGGCTCCGAAATGAAGGGGAGGACCCAATCTGCCATTTCAAGAAAAGTTTTTACCCGCTCCCTGACATGTGGGATGACCGCTTCCAGTCCACCTTGAGGTTGTACAGACCCCTTGGGATCATACCCATGATTTTCCAAAAACGGGACAAGCAACTCGGCAATTCCTTGAGGATCCCCTTGTTTAAGATATTCGGCATTCAACCATTGGAGTTTTTCTGGATTAAACACTGCGGCCGAGGCTTGGACATTTTTCAACGAAAACTTTTCGATCATTTCTTGGATCGAAAAAATTTCCTGATCACCATGTGACCAACCTAGCCGCACAAGATAGTTGAGCAGCGCCTCAGGCAAATACCCCATTTCCTTGTAAGCCAACACCGATGTCGCACCATGCCGTTTGGAAAGACGTGCCTTATCTGCCCCTAAAATCATCGGCAAATGCGCAAATTGAGGCACCTGATACCCCAGGGCTTCAAACATTGGAACCTGGCGAGGCGTGTTATTGACATGATCATCGCCTCGAATCACATGAGTAATCCCCATCAAGGCATCGTCAATCACCACTGAGAAATTATAGGTGGGATAATTATTCGAGCGCAGGATGATCAAATCATCGAGCACAGTATTTTCAAAAACTATCTTTCCTTTAATGAGATCATCAACGACCGTCTGCCCCTCTTGAGGAGATTTAAACCGTAAGGCCGCAGGTTGAGCCGGTTTCGTAATACCTAGATTTCGACACCGGCCATCATACTTTATCGATTCCCCCTTAGCCTGAGCCTCTTTACGGCGGAATTCCAACTCTTCTGGCGTGCAGACACACCAATAGGCCTTGCCTTGATCAAACAGCTCTTGAGCTTTTTCGCGATAGAGATCAAGCCGATCGGTCTGACGAAACGGCCCTTCATCCCAATCAAGCCCTGTCCATCGCATGCCTTCAAGGATCGCTTCGATGGCCTCATCCGTAGACCGATCGCGATCGGTATCTTCAATCCGCAACACAAAGGTCCCCCCATGGTGACGAGCAAACAACCAATTAAATAATGCTGTCCGGACCCCACCAATATGAAGATAGCCGGTAGGACTTGGTGCAAAACGAACACGAACGTCGGTCATAAAATTTTATCCTTTACCTTGAAGCTGTTTCTTTCCGTCCATTCTCAAAATGACAGGTATTTTTCTTCATTCTTCTAACAGAGAACAACGTTTTTGTACCACTCATTTTCTTAAAAACATCAGGCATTCCCTCTTCTTGACCGAGGTACACCTACATGGTAGATTCCAATCCGTTAAGTCTATTTTCTAAATAACCGACAATATGAGTGGCGTGGGGCTGTGGCGCAGTTGGGAGCGCGCGTGAATGGCATTCACGAGGTCGCCGGTTCAATCCCGGCCAGCTCCACCAAAAATCCAAGGGTTTGTATCATCCAACATTAATCCTGCCTTTATTCTGCATTCAGTTTTCACTCCAATTCGTGTTTTGTTCCTGAATGTCGCACATATCAAGGGCGCCTCAACACAGGGCATACGATAAGCTATGATTCATATTGAAGAACTGACTAAAGAATATCCAACCAAAACCTTGTTCCATGAAGCGTCTGCACATTTGCGTCCAGAAACGAGGGTGGGATTAGTCGGCCGAAACGGAACCGGGAAAACCACCCTCCTCCGAATGATCATTGGCCAAGACACATCAGACGGTGGTTCCATTCGGCAACGCCCCTGGCTCCGCATTGGCTATCTCCCTCAAGAACTAGATGCCCCAACCAATCTCACGGTTCTCCAAGCCGCCCACAAAGATGAATATCCAGAATATGAGGCAAAGCGCATTCTTTCCGGATTGGGATTTGGAGAAGGCGACTGGGATCGAACCTTGGAAACCTATTCTGGGGGTTACCGCATGCGGGTGGCACTTGGACATCTGCTCCTTTCTCATCCCGATGTGTTAATGCTCGACGAGCCCACGAACCATTTGGACAAACCCACACAAACATGGTTTGAGTCATTTTTGAAGAATTCCAACATGACCATGCTGATTATCAGCCATGATACAGGATTCCTCGATAGAGTGATCACTCATACCTGGGAAATCCGTGATGCACAACTGCAAGAGTATCGAGGCAATTATTCCACATTCCAAAAACTCCGTCTTCAACTTGACCAACAACAATCTGCAGCCGCGGAACGACAGTCCAAAGAAGTCGCTCGCGTTCAAAAATTCGTCGATCGATTTCGGGCCAAAGCCAATAAGGCGAAACAAGTCCAATCTCGAATCAAACAATTGGAAAAGGTCAAACTAATTGAAGGAAAGCGCGATAGCAAACGACTACGCTTTCGATTCCCTGAACCAAAGCCCAGCGGCAAAATGGTCCTTGAAATGCTAGGCATAAGAAAACAATACGGGGAAAAAGTCGTCTACAACAATCTTGACTTTGCCGTGGAACGAGGACAACGCGTGGCCCTGGTTGGGGAAAACGGCGCAGGGAAAACAACTTTGTTAAAAATGTTATCAGGGGTATTGAATTTTGAAGCTGGCAAACGCATCGAAGGTCATGGCGTCTCGATTCATTATTTCGCCCAACATCAAGCAGAAATCCTAAATCCCGAACACAGCATTTTGGATTCCTTGGCCGAGGCTGCGCCTCAAGCCGAAACGAACTACTTGCGAGGCATCGCCGGCGTCTTTCTCTTCTCTGGAGATGACCAAAAAAAACCCATTAAGGCCTTGAGCGGAGGGGAACGCAATCGTGTGGCATTGGCGCGTATGTTAGTCGAACCTGCAAATACGCTACTCCTTGATGAGCCCACCAATCACTTGGATCCAACCTCTGTCGATATGCTCACGGATGCCATGACCGATTTCCCAGGCACCATCGTATTTATTTCCCACGACCCGGTTTTTTTGAACAGAGTATCTACGCGCGTGGTGGAAATCGAAGAAGGCGTGCCTACGGATTACATTGGCGATTACGAATATTATCTCTGGAAACAATCCAAAGAGCTCGAAGATCTCAAAAAACAAGAAGAAGCCAAAGCTGCCGCCCAGCCCAAGGAGAAGAAACAAAAACCCCAGACCAACGGGACACCCCCTGTTGAATCCAAATCTACGGAGAAGGTGCCCAATCGACGAGACCTGAGCAAATCTATCAGCCGGCTGGAAAAGCAAGTGTCCCGCTCGGAAGAAGAAATTGCGGACCTAGAAGAACAGGTAAAATCAAGAGCAGCTGAACTTGCGGCCCCTGAACTGTATAAAGACTTTGCCCGTTGGAACGACCTACATCAAGAGCACGAACGCTGGAAGCACGACCTCGAGGTATTGACGAATAAATGGTCTGATCTTTCTTCCCAACTTGAATCTAAAAAAGGACAGATGGAACAGGTGGGGTGAATTCGTGATGCGTCAAGCGTAAAGCGTGATGCATGGAAGAAAAGACTTTCCCGTCTTTGATTATTACGTTTCACGCCTCACGGGTCACGCTTCACGTTAGTCTCCTCTTACCATTCTTCCTCTGAATAATCCTCTTCCTGCTCCCCTGCCATTTTGCTCTTGTCTAATTTAGGGCGGTAGTACTTTTGTCTTTCTAAGGATGGCGGAAGATGGCTTTGTTCAGCTCGGGCCTCTGGATCATTGTGAACATACCGATAACCCTTGCCATACCCCACATCTTTCATGAGCGACGTCACGGCATTCCGAAGATGCAAGGGCACTGCCAAGTTTCCGAATTGCTTTGCATCCGCGAGCGCTTCCTTTAACCCCACATAGGAAGCATTGCTCTTGGGGCAAGAAGCCATATACGTCGTCCCATGCGCCAAATTAATTTGCGCTTCAGGCAACCCAACTTGCACAACAGCCTGGAAAATTGCGGAGGCCACCATAATGGCCAGTGGCTGAGCATTCCCAATATCTTCCGAGGCAAAAATGACCATTCGACGCGCAATAAATTTTGGGTCTTCGCCGCCTTCGAGCATCCTCGCCAACCAATACAGGGCGCCATCCGGATCAGAATCTCGCATACTCTTGATATAGGCCGAAATAATGTTGTAATGCTCTTCCCCGTCTTTGTCATATCGGATGGACTTCTTTTGTAGGATGTGCTTGAGTTTTTGTTGATCCAGCACTTGCGGGGTTTTATTCTTAGCCGTGGCTTGCCTCACCGCATATTCCAAAGCCGTGAGCATCGATCGCGCATCCCCATTTCCATAGTGGATCAACCCGATTCGAGCTTCACTGGTCAACGTAACATTGAACTTCCCTAAGCCTCGTTCGTGATCTGTCATCACCCGATCGATAATGGTGCCCATGGCGTTGTCATCCAAGGGA